>JAQXVU010000022.1 GCA_029225085.1 Eggerthellales bacterium
CTTGCTCACCTTCTTGATGCTGGTGGTACGAGGGTTGATCTTGAAGGTCTTCGACAGCGTTCCGGTGAACTCGCCGGTGCCCTTCACGGTGACGGTGGCGGTGCCCACCTTGGTGTTGCTCTTGTAGCTGACGGTGTAGTCGGCGCCCGCCTTTAAGGTCTTGCCGTTGTACACAACCTTAGGCGTGGGCTTCTTGGCGTTGCCGTTGTAGGTATAGGTGCTGGTAGAAAGGCTGCTGATCTTCTGGATGCTCAGGGCCTTCATGGTGCCGGGGTCGTAGCCGGCGGCTGCCAGGGCAACCAGTACCGCGCAGGTGGTGTCGATGTCTGCGCTTCCACCGGGGTTATAGGGCCAGGCGCCCGAGGAGAGCTTGTTGCTCTGCATGGCGCTCGCGGCCTGGTCGATGGCCTGTCTTACGCTTGCAGCCGCGTCGTCGGAGCCTTGGGCGTAGGGGGCCAGAGCCGCTACGGCTTGGGCGGTGCCCTGAATCTCAGCGCCCCAGCCGCCGTTGAAGAGGCCGGCGTTGCTGCCGCTAGTCTCCTGATAGCTCAGGAGGTTGGCGATGGCGTCCTCAGCGAAGTCGCTGTAGCCATAGGCGGTGTAGACGGGGAGAGTCCATACCAGGTTGTACATGCTGGTGTTGCCCTCTTCGGCCTCGTAGTACTCGGCTTCTGCCATGTCGGCTACCAGCCTCGCCTCTTCGCCGTTCACCGTGACGCTCTCGCAGTCTACGCCAGCGGCGGTGAGACCCAGAATCAGCTTGGCGATGGCGCCGGAGCTGGGCTTGCTGGTGGCTTCGTCACTGGTTGCGTTGCCGTAATAGTTCAGGATCAGGTCGGTATTGATCTTATCGGCGTGACCTGCGGCTTTAAGGGCCATGCAGGCAACGGCGTAGTCGGTGACGTACAGGCCGTCAGGCAGAGAGGACGCGGTGGCGAAGGATGCCAACCGGTTCAGGATGCCCTTGGTCAGAGAGCTTGCGGGGGCCACCTTAGCGGCAGGGGCGTATACGTTGTAGGTGCCGGCAACCTGGTAGCCTTCCAAAGCCATAAGTCCCAGAGCCGCAGTGGCGGCGGTCATGTTCTCGTTGTATACGAGGTTGGTCAGAAATCCGTTGAGAGAACTGTTAGAGCAGGCCATAAGGTAGCCGTAGGTGCTGTTGGTGACCGATGCCTCGCGAGTGGGGGCAGTGGGCAGTGGGTCAGGGACCTTGGAGCTGTAGACGTTGCGGCCGAAGCTGCTATCGTCGGCGCCATACACGTAGATGTAGTGCTTGCCGGTCACCAGCTTAGATTCAAGATAGGCTCCACTGTAGTTGTCGCTGGTGGCATCGGAGTAGCAATTCCAGTAATTGGTGCCGTCCCAGTCCTTGCCCAGGAAGTAAGGTGCGGTGGTATCGCCGCCCCAATTGTTTACGAAGTACACGTTAGAGTTCGCAGCGGACTCCTCCTGGGTGCCTTCGGTGAAGCCAGCTGCCTTCAGCAAGTCGGCAACGGTGTTGTTGCTGGTCAGAGAAGAATAGGTGGAATTTGTCAGGACCGTTCCGTCGGTAGAGTCGACGATGGTCAGGGCCACGGTGACCGCAGATGCTGCGGCGCTGGTGGTGGCGGTGGCCGTTTGGGCCAGGGCTGCCTGCGTTCCGGGAACCAGGGCAACGGACATGGCCAGTACCAGGGCCATGAAGGCTGCGATGATCCGAGAGGGCAGGCTTGCGGTGATCTTGTTCACGGTGTCCTCTTTCGCTCGTAGGTTTCAGGCGAAAGATCGGGCACCTGGAAATTGGCATGCCAAGCAAGCCGACGATTACGGGCCGTGACTGACGGGCGGTCGCGTGAGCGGCGGCCGGTGGGCAGAACAGCGCAGCCAGCATCGGGGTATGCCGAATGCGTCCCAGTGGGGGGACGAACTCTTCCAGGGCGAGTGGGTCGCAGGCATTCCGACTTTGCAGCTTATGGGTGGTGCTCGATGAGCGACGCCTTGCGGATGAAGCTTGGTGAGCGACATCTGATGGGCGCGCTTAGTGGCGGCACTTTGTAGGTGATTCCCTGACGGGATCAACCCGTGAGCTGGCTTTACGGTTGCTGGTACAGCGAGGGATTTGCACCCTCATTCCCCTGCAGGCTTTTCGCGAGCTGCGCAAACGCGCATCGACCTTCGCCAATGTTCGGCATACATTGTAGCCACTGAAAACGGCGAGATCTGTGAGCTCGGAATAGTTTTTGCCTATGGCTGGTGGGGATGTTCGCTAATGGCGGTGGGTTGCGGCTTCTCTCTGGTCATTCTCTCAGTCGTGTGGCGGCTGGAAAGGTTTGTGGATCTCGGTTCGCACTCGCGATACTGGCATCGCGGCGGATTGCAAGGCGTCATATGTCGACTGGGGGGATGGAAAGCGGACATGTGCCAAATGAGGGATGGAAAGCGAACATATGCCAAATGAGGGATGGAAATCGAACATATGCGCATTCGGAGTCCTGATTTCGGATCCATTTGGCGGCAAATGAACTATATGCGCACTTTGTTTTGGGTGGAAAGGTATGTCGGGGGGCGGGTGCGATCCCAGGCAGGTTCATGGTGTTCTGTAATCATACATCGAGGCCGATGTGTAAGGTTTTCAAGCAGGATAAGGGCCTGCTGGGCTTCGCTCGGATTGAGCTGCGAATTTTAGAGTGCGCATATGTTTGTTTTCTCGCCAAATATCTTCATTTTTAAGAATCGAATGTACATATAGTTCGATTCTTGCCAGGTTGGTTGCCTGGCTCGCCGATCGCATTCGTGCTAATGGCATCGCGGCGGCTTGCGGCCCGCGGCTTGCGCTCGAGTTAATGCCCGCCGCCGGCCATCATGCCCACGGCGTGCTCTAGCACGCCTTCCACACCTGCCCAATTCTCGCGAGCTGCCTTCTCGGAGCCGGGAAGGTTGATGACCAGTGTGGTTCCTCGCTGCGCGGCAATGGCGCGGCTCAGCATGGCGCGGTTGGTGATGGCCAGGCTGTAGGCGCGCATGCCCTCGGCGATGCCGGGAACCTCGCGGTCGCAGACATCGCGAGTGGCCTCGGGGGTCACGTCTCGTAGGCTCAGGCCCGTGCCACCGCAGGTGAGGATCACGTCTACCTCAGGCGTGTCGGCTTCCACAATGGCCTGGGCGATGGTGGTGCGGTCATCGGGGACCACCACGTGGCTGGCCACCCTCCAGCCGCGATCCTGAATGAGGGACTCTAAGGCGGCGCCGGCGGAGTCCTCGGCTAGGGAGCGGGTGTCGGAGCAGGTGACGATGGCGAAGGTGATTTCCATTACAGCACCGTTCCTTCCTCTACGTGCAGCAGCACGCAGTCTACCCAGGCGCCTTCCTCGACGGGGTTGGTGCCAGCGGGCATGATGGCCAGGCAGTTCGCCTGCTGCATGGTGCCGAAGAGCCCGGAGCTTTGGTTCTTGGCGGGGGTTACCCACAGGTCGCCGTCGTCGCGGCGTTGCAGCGTGGCCCGCAGGAAGATGACGCGAGGGTCCTTCTTCTTGCGGAAGGAGGCCATGCGAGCCTTCACCTGAGGACGTTGGAAGTTGGTGAAGCCCTGCATCTTGCGCAGTGCCTGACGAGCCAGAATCTCGAAGCCGCAGTAGGCGGCAGCGGGGTTGCCGGGCAGACCGAAGACGGGGGTGCCGTTCACGATGCCGAAGGTCTGGGCCTTGCCGGGGCGCATGTTCACCAGAGTCATGAGCAGGGTGCCGTTGGCCTCTACCACGGGCTTGATGAAATCGTAGTCGCCGTTCGAGGCACCGCCGCTGGTGAGAACGAAGTCGCATTCCTCGGTGGCGGCGAGCACCACGTCAGTGAGGGCCTGCAGGTCGTCGGGGACGGTGGGGCAGCGGTGGAATGTGCCTCCCGCCTGAGCAACGCAGGCGCAGAGCGCATGGCTGTTGCCATCGCGGATGGTGCCCGCTTCGGGCTTGCAGGTGATGTCTACCAGCTCGCTGCCGATAGAGATGACACCCACTTTCGGACGGCGGAACACCGGCACCGTGGCGATGCCGCAGCTTGCTAGGAAGCCCACGCCGGCAGCGGTGATGACCTCGTGACGGTGAATCGCCACCTGACCTGCGGCAATCTCCTCGCCCTTGTTGCGGACGTTCTCGTGTGCCTCGGCAGGCTTGGTGAAGGCCACCACAGAGCCCTCCCTGCCGTCGCCTTTCAGATAGTCGACGATCTCGTACTTCACCACGGCATCGGCCTCGGCGGGCAGTGGGGCGCCGGTCATGATGCGCACGCACTCATCAGCGGCGATAGGTCCTTCATATACGGAGCCGGCGGGAACCTCTGCGATGACCTTCAGCTGCACGGGATTGTCGGCGCAGGCACTTGCCAGAGAGGAGGCCTTCATTGCGAAGCCATCCATGGCGGCATGGTCGAAGGGGGAGATGTCTACGTCGCTGCAGAGGTCGGCGGCAGCCACACGGCCTACGGACTCAACCAGGGGCACCTCCTCGGCCTCTAAGGTGCTGACCTGGGAAAGAACCAGCTCGAGAGCCTGCTGGTAAGGAATCATGGTGTTCACGTCGTCAGGAATGGGATAGGTCATGGTGCTCTCCTAACTGTTTTCTTGGGGGCTTGCGGCTGGGCGGTGGCGCGAAGCCGCGTCGTTTGATGTTCGGTGGTGCGAAGCCGCGTCGTTTGGGACGGCCGTGGGAGCTTACAGCTCGTCGATAAGCTCGTAGTAGCGGTTGCCGGCACAGTAGCGGCAGAGGGTGCGCCCGGATTCATCGGTGACCTCGCGGCCGTCGGTAATCTCGTCGCCGCACTCCTCGCAGCGGGTGTGGGACTTGGGGCGACCTGGCAGGTCGTACTCGGTGATGTGCAGCTTCACTCGCTGCACCCTGAACAGGTCCTCGTCGGAGCGCTGGGCGAACCATTCCTTGATGTCGACGTCTTTAGGCGCCTTCTCGGAGATGTTGGTAAGGCGAATGGCCTGGTCGGAAGCGATATCGTAGAACACCGCGGACTGCTTGCCGAAATCCATGAGCTTCATGCGGCGCTTGCCGGGGTGGCAGTTGGTGACGGTCATGATGGCATCGGTGAGGCAGCGGTCGCATTCTACATACACGACGAGGTCGCGGTAGGTGTCAGGGTCCTCGATGCCGAAGTAGTTCAGGGCGTAGCGGGCCATGCGCACGCCGGTGAGCTGGCCGCCGCACAGATGGCCGTGAAAGCTGATGGCGCGCTGCAGATCCTCTTCGAAGGTTCTCTTCATGGTGGTTCCTCTCTGGTTTGGTGGGGCTTCGAGCCTGCATGCTCGGAGGTCGTATGTAATTCTTTAAGGTCGCTTACGGTTGCTCGCGGTTGGTTGCGGCTGTTCGTGATTGCTCGCGGTTGGTTGCGGTTGTTCGTGGTCGTTTGTGGTTGGTTGCGGCTTGGTTACGTGCGAGGTGTGGAAGTTGGCGCTGGGGCCTATCCGAGACCCGCTTACACCTCCCAGGTGATGAAAGCCCAGGTGGCAATGCGTTCGGCGTCGGTGGTCAGCAGGTGCTCGGGGTCTCCGTCGGCGCCCAGGGCGTCTTCCTCGAGCGGACGACCGCATTGGGAGACGGGGACCAAGTGGGCGGAAAGCCAGCGGCGCAGCTCGTCTTCGAGCCGCTGCAGTTCGGGACCTTCGGGGTGCTGATCGGCTAGGGGCAGCATGTCGCGATACTTCGCGAAGGCGGCCTCAGCATCGGGGAAGTAGTCCTGCCTGCGGGAGTACAGGTAGGTGACCTCCGGGCGGAATCCCAGCTCGGTGGCCACGGCGAAGACGAAGGAGGCGTCGGGGTGGCCGGTGAAGGTGAGGCCCAGGTCATCGAAGAGAGCCTTGAAGACCTTGGGGGAGTCGCCGGGGGTTACAGTGACGCAGACCTTGCGGGAGGCGACGGCGGAGAGCTTTCGTATGGAATCTTCCAGATCCTCGGTGATGATGCTGCGGCTGGCGAAGGCCACGTCGAAGGAGCGAGGGGCGATGCCAGCGGCTTGCCAGTCGTCGGCCCAGGAAAGCTGCAAGGTGGTGATGCGGCTCTGGGCATCGGGGCTGTAACCTGCAGCATTTGCTTGCAGCTGGGCGAGCATGGCGGCGGAGAAGTCCGCGGCGGTGACCTGATGGTCGGCCTCAGCGCAGGGGATGGCTAGGGTGCCGGCGCCGCAGCCCATGTCGAAGACGGTGTCGCCAGGCTGCAGGTTGGCCAAGGCTAGGAACTGCTGGGAGTAAGCTCCGGGGCGGAAGCGGTTGGGGGAGTCGGTGATGCGCTTGTCCCAGACGGTGGCGTCGTCGGGGCGGCGGCGCTCGATGACGCGATCGCGCCACATCTGGGAGAAGGTCAGGGGTTCGTGGGCGTTCGAGCCTGCGGGCTGGGTGTCGCGGAGGCTCTGGCTTCGCTGGGAGGTCTGTTCTTCCATGGCTTATGCCTGATCTTCCTGAACGCTGGTTGGCTGCGCTTCGTCGGCTGCGTTGCGAGCGGCCTCCTCGGCGACGCGATTCCAGGTGCCGGTTTTGCCGCCTTCCTTGTGCAGCAGGCGCACGGAGGTGATTTCCATGCCTCTATCTATGGCCTTGCACATGTCATAGATGGTCAGGGCCGCCACGCTGGCAGCGGTGAGGGCCTCCATCTCGACGCCGGTCTTGCCCACCAAAGAAGCGGTGGCCTGAATGGCGACGCCAGCAGGGGAATCGCTGGTGGCGGGGTGGGGTTCGCAGATGACCTCGACCTTGGTGAGGGCCAAGGGGTGGCACAGGGGGATGAGGTCGCTGGTCTTCTTAGCGGCCATGATGCCGGCGATACGGGCAGCGGCGAAGACATCGCCCTTCTTGATGGTTCCCTCGGTGATGGCAGCAAGGGTCTCGGGCTTCATGGCGATGAAGCCCTCGGCAATGGCGGTGCGCTTGGTGTCGGCCTTAGCGGAAACGTCTACCATGCGGGCGTTTCCCTGGTCGTCTAGGTGCGTGAGGCCATCTACGGTCATGGCTAACCTCCTACTTGGTTCATAAGGCGGGCGGTGCCCACCCGATGGGCGTGGTTCTTGGGCTTTCCGGACAGGGCCTGAGCCAGGACATCTTCTACAGCTTGCTCGTCGCCAGAGCGCACGGCGGTGCGAACGTCGTATTCGGTGTCGGAGAATAGACAGGGCTTTATGCGGCCGTCAGCGGTAAGGCGCAGCCTGTTGCAGCTGGCGCAGAAGTGGTCGGACACCGAGGAGATGAAGCCGATGGTTCCCTGGGCGCCGGGGAGCTGCCAGTACTTGGCGGGACCGTCGCCGGGAGGGCGGTGGTCGTCGGCGGGTTGCAGGGCTCCCAGGCCCGCTTCCTGGCAAGCATCGGAGATGGTGGTGATGAGCTGGGCGGTGGGGATCACGTCGTCGGAACCCCAGCCTGCCACGGTGAGGCCGTTGCCCACGGGCATGTACTCGATGAAGCGCACGTGCAGGGGCTGATCTATGGTGAGGCGGGCGAAGCTCACCCAGTCCTGATGTAAGGACCTGATGGCCACCACGTTCACCTTCACGGTTTCAAAGCCAGTGGAAAGAGCTGCTTGCAGCCCTGCCAGGGCATCCTGCAGGTGCCCGCGACGGGTGATCTGGTGGTACTGCTCGGCATCGAGGGTGTCGAGGGACAGGTTGATGCGGGTGACGCCGGCGTTTTTAAGGTCCTGGGCCATGGCGGGCAGCAGCACGCCATTGGTGGTGAGGGCCACCGTCTGAATGCCGGGGGTTTGGGCGATGGTGCGGGCCAGGTCTACGCATCCCTTGCGGACCAAGGGCTCGCCGCCGGTGAGGCGCACATGGCGGATGCCCATCTTGGCGGCGACGGCGACGATGCGTGCGTATTCTTCCATACGAAGAATATTATCGTGGCCAACAGAGGGCACGCCTTCCTCAGGCATGCAGTACACGCAGCGCAGGTTGCAGCGGTCCGTCAGGGATATCCGCAGATAGTCTATGTTTCGTCCGAAGCTGTCTTTCATAGGCTCATGGTAGGTGAAAGGGGCGGATGGGGCTAGGAGTAGTTAAAGGAGCTTGCCGTGGGCTCGCTGCCAGCTTGTCGCGCGCGATGGCGCGGGGCTGGGGCGCGCAGAAGCTGTTAGGAACACAGGAGCTTTTCTGCGAAGGCCAGCTCCTCGGGGGTGTTCACGTTCATGAAGCATCCTAAGGGGAAGTGTATGCCGTAGGGGTTGTCCCTGGTGAGGACCGTCAGATCGAGCTTTTCGAGGACGCCCCGCAGACGGGTTCCGCCCTCTTCTTCCAATTCTTCAGCGGCTGCAAGGAAGGGCGCTGTCTTGTACACACCGCTTAGGGGCTCGTAGCCGTGCTTGGTCTGGGGCACCACGCCCTGGGATCCCGTAGCCTGCAGCATTGCTAGCTCGAGGGCGATGAGACGGGGGGATACGTTCACCATGTCGCAGGCGATGGGGGCCACGAAGGCGCAGCGGGTGTTGCGCAGGGCGGTGATCATGCCGGGGAGGGCGCCGCGGGTGTCGGATTCGTCAGAGGCGAAGCGCACGTTGGGGAACTCCGTGGTGAGGAATTGCAGCTTCTCCGGCTCGTTGGTGGTGATCAGCAGGTCGGTGGCGATGGGGTTAAGGCGCCTGACCATGTGCGCGATGAGGGGCTCGCCCCTGAAGGGGACCAGGGCCTTCGATTGCCCCATGCGCTTCGACTCGCCGCCAGCTTGAATGACAACGCCTAGCTGGGCGCGGCAGAAGCGCTCTTGCACGAAGTCGGCCAGGGGCGCAACGATGTCGGGGTCAAAGCAGGGCAAGCCCGTTTCTTGGCAGATCTGCTGCACCTGGGGGATGTCGGAAACGGCGGCGATGGGACGACGCAGGTCGGTGGCGGGCAAGGTGCGCACCGCTTCAGCGAAGGAGGGAACGTAGTCGCAGTCTCGGGGGCTGGCCTGACGCATGATTTCCACCGTGGGGATGCCTTCGTTGCGGAAGCCCTCTACCAGGACGATGTCGTGACCGTACAGGTAGGGGAAGGCTTCGCCGAAGGTGGCGGGAAAGGGCAGGTCCTGAATGAGGGCGAATGTCTGGTCGGACAGGACGGCGCTGGCCTTGGCGCCTGCCTGGCGGTGGCGGTAGGAATCCTTGCCGGGGATGTCTATTTCGAAGTGGGGGTGCCCATGGTGCTTCAGGGTGGCCACGTCGACATTGCGAGCGGTGAGCTCGGCGATGAGCTTCACCAGCAGGGTGGTCTTGCCTGAGTTCTTTCTGCCCACGAAGGCCAGGACGGGGCTCGGTGGCAGGGAGCCGTTGTCGATGGCCCGTAAGGGCAGGGATTGAGCCTTGGGGGTTTCTGCTTCCATAGGCATCCTTTCGCAGTTGCTGAATAGCAAGTATAGGCTTCTTCGGGCGGTTACCTGCAGACCAGGTACACCTTTTCTGGAGGAATCCGCAGGTAGATGGTCTGCCCCTCTGCGGGAAGCGCATCGCGGCCTTCCAGCGTGTTCACCCGCCACTGAATATGGGAGTCGGTGAAGTCGCCGGGGGAGTCGGTGAAGTCGCCGGCCGGCTCAGCGGGCTCGTCCTCGCCTAGGAAGCGCAGGGCCACGGTGCTGTCGAAGCGGGCGTCGGAGATGCGCACCACCTTAGCGGCGAAGGCGTTCTCCTCCGGTCCCGGGGCCTGCTGCAACATGAAGGCGCGAACGCCCAGGAAGCACACGTCCTGAGGCACGGGCTTTGCGCAGGTCACGGTGATGCCCCAGTGAGGCAGGGTCACGTGGTGGTTGTCGACGCGCACGGCCTCGGTGGTGTTTCGGCAGCCGGACAGGCGCAGGGCGGCCAGGCTCTGCGGGTCCTCGATAAGGTGCTGCTTGGGGCCGATATCGCTGATCTGCCCGTTGTCTACCACGGCGATGCGGTCGCAGAAGCGGAAGGCCTCGTCGATGTCGTGAGACACGTACAGGATGGTGCCGTCGAAGTCCTCGAAGAGGCGGGCCATGCTCTGCTCTAGGGAGCTCTTCAGATGGGAGTCGAGAGCGCTGAAGGGCTCATCGAGCATGAGGATGCCGGGGTTCGCAGCCAGCATGCGGGCTAGGGCCACGCGCTGCTGCTGGCCGCCGGAGAGCTGCAGGGGGTAGCGATCCTGCATGCCCTGCAGACCGAAGCGTTCCATCTGGGAGGACACCATGCGAGCCGTTTCCTCTTTCGAGGTGTCCTTGGCGATGCCCGCCGCGATGTTCTGGGCCACCGTCAGGTTGGGGAACAGCTGGTAGTTCTGGAAGAGCAGTGCGGTCTTGCGCTCCTGAGGGGTCAGGTTCACGTCAGGGCGCTTTCCCGCTTCACGGTGGAAGAAAGTGGTCCCGTTCACCACGATCTGACCTTCATCAGGGGTTTCGATGCCGGCAATGCAGCGCAGGGTCAGGGACTTGCCGCATCCCGAGGCGCCCAGGAACCCCAGAACCTCCTTGCCTGCGTCGAAGGCGACGTTCAGGGTGAAGGATCCGAAGGATTTGCGGATGTCTACGGAAAGGCTCATGGGTGCTCCTTGTGGTGGTGACAGGTGACTGTCGGGTCGGGGACATTGGCTGGCGCGTCGCCAAACCGAGGGCCGGTGCGGCGATGGCCAGGTGGCGCGTTGCCAAGCCAGGGGCTGGCGTGCGCTAGGCGCCTTCCCGACGTCGGTACTTGGTGGTCCTGCGGCTCCAGAGGTTGATGAAGAGGATCACGATGAAGCTGAAGATAATGATGACGATCGTCCAGAAGATGGCCACTTCAATGTTGCCGTTGGTCCACTCGAAGTAGATGGCTATGGGGACGGTGCGGGTGATGCCAAGGTAGTTGCCGGCCAAGAACAGGGTGGCGCCGAACTCGCCTAGGCCGCGGGCGAAGGCCAGCACGGTACCAGCGGCGATGGAGCTCCAGGACAGGGGGAGCATGAGCTTGAAGAAGATCTTTGCTTCGCTCCAGCCCAGGGTGCGAGCTGCATCGAGCATGTTCGAATCGAGGTTCTCGAAGGCGCCGCGGGCCGAGCGGTACATGAGGGGGAAGGCCACCACCACGGCTGCCAGGACCGTTGCCTGCCAGCTGAACACCAAGGGGAAGCCGATGTCGATGAACCACTGGCCAATGGGGGTGTTGCGGCTGAAGGCCAACAGCAGCAGGAAGCCGCAGACCGTTGGGGGCAGCACCATGGGGATGGTGAAGATGGAATCAGCGATGTCCTGAGCTCGGGGAGAGAGCCGCAGGCAGAAGTAGGCAGCCAGAAGGCCCAGGAAGAACACGATGACGATGGCGGTGAGGCTGGTCTTCAGGGTGATCCAGAGGGGGCTCATGTCTATGTTGCTCAGGAACTCCGCAAGAGCTTCCAGTCCCTGGTTGGCAGGGGTTACTTCCACCTCGCTGGCGGGGGAGAGAACGCAGGCATCGGCAAAGGCGATGTTCAGGTAGCGATCCGAGGTCTTATCGGAGATATCGGCGCCGTCGTCGCCGGTGATGACGGTGTAGTACTGGCCGCTCTTCAGGGGCTGGTCGAACTTCAGGGTGATGCCGTTGCCGGTGTAGGAGGTCTTGGTGATGAACACCCAGTCGGCATCGGCGGAAAGCGGGGTGCCGCCCTTGTCGTTGACGTTGTCTAGGGCCACTAGCAGCTGCATCAGAGCTTGCTGATGGTCGGGATTCTGCAGGTCGTAGCCGGCTTTCTCTGCAGCCTGGGGATCGATGTGTACGTAGATGCGGCCATCGACGGATACCAGGCTCACTTTGCCGGGCTCGGAGCCCACGTAGAAGCAATAGCCCAGGTAGGAGCCATCCTTCTCGCGGTTCGATCCCACTTGGGCGCGGGAGAAGGAGTCGGCGGCGAAGGGGATGTCGCCTATGGCGGCGGCGTCCTGGTCCTTAGAGAGGGCGACCGTTGCCTGCCCTGATGTCGAGGCATCGTCTTCCGATGCGCCGGCATCAGGGGAAAGGGCCAAGGGGGCCAGTACCAGCATGAAGACCAGGAGGAAGGCTCCGGTCAGGTAATACAGCTTCTTCATGGGCCCTTTCTTTCTGTGAGAGAAGGGTCCCCAAAGCTGGGGACCCTTCCGGTTTGCTTACGCAGTGGTGGGTCGTCACGCAAGGCGGTCACACAAGGTGGTCACGCAAAGCGCGGCAGCTACCTGGCATTATGCCATGAGCTTACAGCACGCCGGGCATGGTCATGAGACGTACCGGGCATGGCCGCGAAGGCTCGTTATGCCATGAGCTCGAAGCCCCACTTCTGCCAGATGGCGATGGCGTCCTCGTTGGTGGTTGCCCACTCGATGAAGGCGGATGCAGCCTCGGCGTTCTCGGTGTCAGCGGTCAGAGCGCAGGGGTACTTGATGGTCTTGTGGGTGTCAGCGGGAACGGTGCAGACGATCTTCACGCCATCGAAGCGGTATACGTCGGAGGTGTAGACGAAGGCTACGTCAACAGCGCCAGAGGAAACCTGGTTGCATACGTTGCCGACGCTGTCCTGCAGGTCGACCTTGCCGTCGAGAGCGGTGCCCTCATAGCCGTTGGAGCCGTCAGCTGCAATGCCGGTGCTCTCAGCGCCGGTCTTGCCGTCAGGATCGTTGAAGGCACCAACGGTGGAAAGTGCCTGGTTGGCATAGTTGCCGGCAGGAACGGAGGCATCGCCGATAGCTACGGTGTACTTACCGTCGGCCACGTCCTGGAGGGTGACCTCTTCGATATCGGAATCCTCAGCTGCAACGATGACCAGGTCGTTCTGGAACATGTCGAAGCGGGTGTCCTCGGAAACGAGGCCCTTCTCTACGGCGTCGTCCATCTTAGAGCCGGAAGCGGAGATCAGGATGTCGGCATAGGCGCCGCCAGCCAGCTTCTCGTTCAGGTCGCCGCTGGAAAGATACTGGGTGTCAGCGAAGGTAACCTGAGGGTTCTCCTCGGTGTACAGGGCCTGCACCTCGTCCATGGCCTTGGTCAGGGAGTTGGCAGCGAAAATCTGCAGCTCGACGCTTTCTGCGGACTCGTCGCTAGAGCTGCTGCTGTTGTTGCCGCAGCCAGCCAGGGCGAAGACCATGCAGGTGGCGAGGGCTGCAGTGAGCACCGCCGCAATCTTCTTTTTCATGGAGGATTCCTCTCTTACGTACTTTTATTCTCTGACGAGAATAAACTGCCATTATTCTATGGTGTGAATAATGGAATCATGCTGAGACCCGAGCCCCATGTGGGCATTTTTTAAAAACTGCTGGTCAGGCTTGGCGTTTTATGCTGCACATTACCTTGTTCTGTCGTGCGCGGGTAGGGCCGTGAGTCCCTCTTTTTCTGCATTTTTCATTTGTTGCGATGATGATGGGGTACAGTGAAAAGGATATTTGGAAGGTGGTGCAGTGTGAGTCTTAGGGCATCGGACAATCTCCGAGGTTTCATGATGGGCCGTGGCGCTCGAGGCGCTGTGGCCTTCGCGTGTGCTGCCGCTCTTGTTGCAGCACCTTTTGCGGCGGGAACCGAGGCTCTTGCCAAGGAGAACGCTGCCGAGCACGCTTCTGGCGGAAGCTCTTCGGCCCAAACGAGGACTACCTATCCGCAATCTGTGGCTGTTGCCAAGGTCGCCCTGAACGAACCTTCGGGTGTTCCCCTTGGTGGCCAGAGTAACAAGTACAACCAGGAAAACGGCCAGGCATGGTGCGCCTATTTCGTCATGTGGTGCGCCCGCGCTGCGGGGGCGGATGTCTCGGTGGTGCCCGATATGCCGGCGTGCCGCGACATGATGGCCTTCTATCAGCGCCAGGGTCGCTTCGGCAGTTTGGCCTGTACTCCTAAGGCGGGGGATCTGGTGTTCTTCGCCTATACCCCTGGTGGTGTGGCCAACCATGTGGGCATTGTGTTGAAGGCCACGGATACCACCCTCACCGTGAGGGAGGGAAACACCGATGGCGGTCGCGTGGCGACCCATACCTACAGCAGGATGTCCTCTAATGGCTGCGTGTCACCGAGTCTGTATATTCTGGGATACGCACGCCCTGACTACGCTCGCGCCGTGCGCATGGTGACGGGCGACGGCAGCGCTCTTGGCGGCACTTCTGATGCTTCCAGCAACGCTCTCGGCAACGCCCTTGCCGGTTCTGCCGGCTCCCTTGGTGATGCTCGAGTTTCCTATGAGCAGGTCAGCGAGGCCTATCATGAGGTGCTCTGCCAGACCGAGGTAGATGGCTCCTATTCCATCGTGGCAACTCAGCTGCACGACTACGTGTGGCAGAACGACCAGCTGATCTGCAAGGAGTGCGGCGCTCTCTTCGCCAATCACACCAAGGGCGAGTATCTGGTGCCCGATGATCTGAAGGCAGAAGACGGGGTTGCCCAGCTGGCTCAGTCTGATGATTCCGATGCAGAGGGGCTCGATTCGGTACGGCCTGACAGCTCCGATACGTCCGACAGTAGCGAGGCGCTGACCGATTCCGTCGATGCTGAAACGTCGGCCCAGTCTGCCGAGGCCGGAGGGCTGACCATTCCCGCAGGGACCATGCTGCGGGTTACCAAAGTGCGCGTAAACGATGAGGGCCAGTACCTAGGACGCGTCTCCTGCCAGGGAGAGCACCTGTGGGTCGCTCTGCATGACGTGCAGCGCAACGGCACGGCGGGCACCCATGAGTTCCATGACGGCGTATGCTCAGACTGCGGCATTCACCAGGCTTCTGCCGAACCAGGCACCTATCAAGTTGCCTCTAAGGCAACTTTGTTCGCCAATGACGGATCGGGAGCTTCCACAGAACTATCTGAAGGCCAGGAGCTCACCATTATTCGGGTATTTATTGGCCCTGACGCCAGCTATTGGGGCAAGACCGATGATGACCGCATGGTGCTCATGTCCCAGCTGGCTGTTGCTCCGTTAACCACCACGTCTGAGGAGACGTATGACGTACGTGACTGAATCTCCCAAGAACGTATCTTCGCTCGGCAAGGCCCTGCGCCTTGTGCTTGCTGTGTCCCTAGCCCTGTTCGTGGCGGTGCCCCTGCAGCGTCTGGCGGCTCCTTCTGCGGCCTTGGCTGAAGAGGTGACCCTCGATTGGGTGGTGGAAGCCCAGTACGGCTACCAGCTGAAGGATTATCGCCTGCCCGGTGGTTGGTCCTGGGATAACCCAGATGCCTATCTTTCTGCGGTGGGGGACACCACGGCTCAGGCCACCTATTCGCCGAAGAATCCTGGTGCTACCGGGGATTATGCCGAGGGCGATGTGGCTCAGGTGTCTCTGCAGGTGAAGCCTCGCGAGGTGCAGCTGGCATGGTCTGCTACCGATGTGGCCTATTTGGGAGCCCCGGTGCAGATTCAGGCCCAGGTTGTTAACGCGGCCTTCCAGAACGATGTGTTCGCCTTCACCTATGGCAAGGGGAGCAACACCGCTTCGGCCCCTGGCACCTATGTGGCCAAGGTGACGAGCGTGGGCAATTCTAACTACGTGCTTCCTGCTGACGAATCCGCTTGCAAGGTCACGTGGAACGTGGTGGCGCTCTCTACCGGGAAGACCGCCAGCGTGATTGGCAAGAAGGGGAGCGCTCCCAACAAGGCCGGGTGGCTGAAGGAAGCCGCCGTGGTGGTGCCTCCCTCAGGATTCGCGATCTCTTCCGATGGCAAGACCTTCAAGAGCAAGCTGTCGGTGACGTTGAAGCAGGGCTCCACCAAGGTGAGCTACTACCTGCAGGATTCCACCACGAAGCAGGTAACGAATAAGAAGTCCGTGACGGCGAAGGTGGATACGAAGGCTCCTTCTATCTCGTCTGCTAAGGCCACGTCTACCTCTACCACGGCAACGGTGAAGGTGAAGGCCTCTGACGCCACGTCCGGCGTGGCGTCCTATAAGCTTTCCGGGCTGCCTAAGGGGGCCAAGGTCACTCAGTCGGGCAGCACCTTCCGCATCACTGGTCTTTTCGCTGGTCACAGCTATACGATGAGCGTTGCGGTGACTGACGCGGCGGGCAACGTGGCCACCAAGACCGTGAAGTTCGCTACGACGGCTAAGGCGACCTCTTCGAGCTCCGGCTCTACGGCCTCTGGTTCTACGACTTCGGGCTCTTCCGCTCGCGGCACGTCGGGCTCGACCGTGCTCTTCGAGGAAATTGATCCTTCCGATGATGAGTACTTCGACGATGAAGACGAAAGCTTCACCGACGAGGATCTGTTCGCTGAGGAAGACGAGGACTTCTCTGACGAGGACCTCTTTGCCGATGAGGACGAGGAAGGCTATTACGACGACGAGGAGTTCGACGACGCTGACGCCGAATTCTACGATGCCGACGTTGCTTGGGACGACGAGTCCGCTGATGGGGAGTCGGGAGAGGAGCCCTATACCGGTCCTCTGCCCCTGATCATCGCGGGTCTCATTCTCGCGGCGGCTGTTGGTGGCCAGGCCCTGGCTAGGTTTGGCAAGCGAAAGTTTTCCGAGGCGGTGGCTGCTGAGGTGGCCCGCCAGATTGCCCAAAGGGGGGATTAGCGATGATGAAGGGTGAAGAGCTTGTTGTGCGGGTGAAGGTCACCCTGCATCAGGGCGAAGGTGATGAAGGCCACACCCCTGCTATGGGCCGGGGCGTTGCCCGTCTGTGCGAACTGGTAGACGAAACGGGCTCCCTGAACAAGGCCGCCAAGGAGATGGGCATGGCCTACAGCAAAGCCTGGCGCATCATGAAGCGCGCCGAGGATTTCTTCGGGTTCCCGCTTCTCGATCGCAATGGTCCTAAGGGATCGAACCTCACCGAGAAGGGCAAGTGGCTGGTGGGCGCTTATCGCGAGGTAGAACGGGCGGCCCGTAAGGCTTCCAACGAGAAGCTGCAGGAGCTTTTGCGAGAGGCTCAGCAATAGGGGAGCGCATCCCTTTGCTCTCTTGTCTGAGTGGGGCCCAGCAATAGGGGAGCGCAGCAACGGCAAAACACGGCGGTTCGCCATTCTTGCTGTTTTGTGTGCCACCGCCGGCGATTCAATGCGTCTGGTTGCCCCGTATGCCATCGTCGGTGATTCGGCGGTGGCTTTTCTGTCCCATTTCCATGCAAGTGTGTACCGATGACCATATCTTGGTACCACTGTGCGGTGAAGTGGGGTAGGTTAGTTAGAACAGTCATACAAGAGAGGTCCGCATTATGGGAAGACGTGAAGACATCATCGATGCAGCCTTGTCCATCATGAGTGAGGACGGCGCCCGAGGCCTCACGCTCCCCGCGATCTTCGAGCGGGTGGGTACGGGCTCCGGAACTTTCTACCATTACTTCAAGGGCGTTGACGCTCTGATTCAGGAGGTCTTCGTACACTGCTGCGCTATCAGCCAGGAGGCTCTGCGATCTACCGATGATCCTTCCATGCCCATTCGCGAGCGCTTCTTCCTGTGCGTGAAGGCCATCTTCCAGGCTTACGTAGACTATCCTCGGGAGATGAAGTTCCTGTATTGGTACGCCTATGGCTATGTGGTTCCCAATGAAACCAATCCGGATTCCATCCCTTCCCTCGATTTCTTGGTGGAAGTGCTAGAAGACGCCCAGGCCAGCGGCCTGGTAGAGACCGGCGTGGCCCCGGTGGTAGAGGCTCGTATGGTGCGCGGCCTCATCGCTTCGGCGGTTTGGGGCAATGACCGCGGCATGTTCGCTGACGACCCCAAGTCCCTGCATGTCTTCACCAAGGCGTGCTGGCGCTTCATTGGCGGCAGCAACGACAAGTAGTTTTTGGCGTTGGCCGTTCGCGGCTACTGGTTGGGCTTGCAGCGTTCGTCGTTCGCTGAGCCCGCCTCGTGCCTGCGGCGCTAGCTGGACCGTGGCGCTTTTGTTTCCATTTGGGAAA
Organism: Eggerthellales bacterium; assembly: GCA_029225085.1. Classification (GTDB taxonomy): domain Bacteria; phylum Actinomycetota; class Coriobacteriia; order Coriobacteriales; family Eggerthellaceae; genus JAQXVU01. Next base: position 17,752 of record JAQXVU010000022.1, read on the forward strand.
ATCAGCCTCGCTTGACATAATCCCCCTCCCTCGGGCGGCTACCATTAGGGTGAAAAATGGTGTGCCCTGGTGAGGGCGCTTATGTGAAGGAGGTCCTATGGCCAAGGTGAATGAGAACTTCCAGAAGTTCCCCGGAATCTATATCTTCAGCGAGATTGCTCGTCGTACCTCGCTGTATACCGAAGCGCACCCCGAGGCAAAGATCATCAAGATGGGCATCGGTGACGTGACCCTGCCTTTGGCACCTGCCTGCATTCAGGCTATGCACGGCGCTGTCGACGATCTGGCCAGCTCCGAGACCTTCTACGGCTACGGTCCTGAGCAGGGCTACGACTTCCTGCGCGAGGTCATCGTCGAGAACGATTTCAAGGCTCGTGGCATCGACCTCTCCCTCGACGAGGTCTTCATCTCCGACGGCGCAAAGAGCGATTGCGGCAACATCGGCGACATCTTCGCCAAGGACAACAAGGTGGCTGTTTGCGACCCTGTGTACCCCGTGTACGTAGACACCAACGTCATGGCTGGTCGCGCCGGCGAGTACAGCGAGGAGCTGCAGGGCTGGACTAACCTGTACTATATGCCCACTACCGCCGAGAACAATTTCTGCCCTGCACTGCCCGAGGAACATGTCGACCTCATCTACCTGTGCTCGCCCTCTAACCCCACCGGCACCGTGCTGAACGCCGAGGAGCTGCAGAAGTGGGTTGACTACGCTAACGAGAACGACGCCGTGATCCTCTTCGACGCTGCTTACGAGCGCTTCATTGTGGAAGAGGGCGTGCCTCATTCCATCTTCGAGATCCCCGGTGCAAAGACCTGCGCCATCGAGTTCCGCTCCTTCTCTAAGACTGCTGGCTTTACCGGCGCTCGTTGCGGTTACACCGTAGTGCCTAAGGATCTGGTTCGTGATGGCCAGAGCCTGAACGCCATGTGGAATCGCCGCCAGTGCACCAAGTTCAACGGCGCATCTTACGTGATTCAGCGTGGTGCTGCTGCGGTGTATACCCCTGAAGGCCAGAAGCAGATCGGGGAGAACATCGCGTACTACCAGAACAACGCCAAGGTCATTAAGGAGAGCCTGGAAGAAGCTGGCCTGACCGTATACGGCGCCGTGAACAGCCCTTATGCATGGGTTAAGGCCCCAGACGGCATGGGCTCCTGGGAGTTCTTCGACAAGCTGCTTGAAGAGGCCAATATCATCACCACTCCCGGTGTGGGCTTCGGTCCTTCTGGTGAGGGCTACATTCGCATGACCGCCTTCGGCAACGCGGAGGCTACGGTCGAGGCCATGGGCCGCATCAAGAAGATGCTGAGCGAGTAGGATTGGCTACCGAGTCTGTTCGTTGAGCAAGTGCGGCTTTTAATGAACTGCGGTTTCCGCGCGAGGACCACGCAAGAATCGCACGAGCCACTTTCTGAAGAATCGTATTAGGGTTGCGGCGTATTTGCGGTAGCAGATGCGCCGCACTTTTATATGAACTGGGTAGTAGCGAGCCCCCTTCCTCGCAACGCGGGGAAGGGGGCTCGCCATTGTACGAAACGGGCATTGTCTTGCACCCAGTCTCGCACGGCGAGGCCGGGTACTGCCCTGTTCCCGACCCGCGGGAGGCGCAGCTAGCGGATCAGCCGCGTTCTCTGGGATCGGGGCCCATCAGGACGGGTCCGAGCTGAGCTCGTCGCGCGACCATCTCGCATTCGCCGCGCCCTCTTCGAGACCCGCAATGCGCGATGGCGGCTTTCCCACCATATGACCTCAGGAACCTCGGCACCCCGAGGTTCCTGACGGATTCCCCGGCAAATGACCCGAGGCTCCCCAGCTCCCAACGGGTTTCCTGGCAAATGGCATTCGGATGGGCCAGCCCTCTCCGATGCTCAAGCGAGGAGGGGAAAGTAAATGCCCACTTTAGTAAATAGTGTGGCGTAACTCGTGGAGCTCTCCCGTTCCGACCCTGCGCAGGGGCCCTCGGCCGACGCCAGGTGAAGGGGTCGCGGTCATTTACCGGGAAATCCGTCATAAGAGCCCGATTTCGCGCGATCGGGAGGTCATTTACCAAGAAAGTCGCCAGGCAAACTTGGCCTTGGGGCGTGGGCCGCGATTCGGTTGGGTGCCCAGGCAGCGCGCACCCACGACCCCGTCCAAAGAGCCCAGCCAGTTGAACCTCACGATCGGAAGGCGCCTGGTGGGCTCTCGATTGGAATAATGCGTTTAGAGCGTCGGGAGGGCCGATCCTGGCCTTCGCAGAGCGAAGCGGGTGCGGCCAGGACTCGGTTCTCCCGACGACCCTCAGCCGTTAGGGATGCGCGAGGTTTGCAGGCGCTTTTCTAGAGGCGAGCAGGTTCCTGGCCTATCCCTTGCGGACGATCTTGCACATGAAGAAGCCCTCGTACTCCTTGGTGGGGCGCACCGTCATGGCTCCTTCCAGAGAACAGGGCAGTAGGGGAATATCCTGGCTGTTAGGCAGGACGATGGGCTCTACTTTGTAGCTGCCATGCTTTCCCGCGGTCTTCAGACAGGCCGTCACCATGTCCTCATTCTCACAAGCAAGAATCGAACAAGTGGAATACACCAGCGTGCCGCCTGGCTTCAGCACCTTCAGGGCCTTTTGCAGCAGAGCTCGCTGAGACTTGCAGGACTTCTGCACCAGGGCGGGGGTGAAGCGCTTGGCCACCTTGGGGTTGAAGGCGTCGAGGGTGCCCGAACCGGAGCAGGGGGCGTCAAGAAGTACGGCGTCGAAGCTGAAGAAGTCATCTAGGTTGCGGGCGTCGGTCTTCATGACGTTCACGTTGCGAGCTCCCTGGCGCTGCAGGTTGTAGGCCAGTTTCTCGGCGCGAACGCCGTTCATCTCGATAGCGGTGAGGTGTGCCTTGCCACCAGAGAGGGCTGCGATCTGGGTGGTCTTGCCACCGGGGGCCGCGCACATATCCAGAATGTCGATGCCCGGTTTCACGCCTAGAGCCAGCGGGGGCAGCATCGAGGACAGGCTCTGCAGGTACACCTTGCCCTGCTCGTAGAAGTCCTGATCCCAGATGAGCCGCTCGTTGCGCTGGGTGAGTGCGAAGGCGTCTGCGTACCAAGGCACCGTCGTGTAAGGGATGTCGGCAGCGGTGAGGGCTGCGGCAATCTCGTCTCGGTCCGCAAGCAGGGTGTTGGCGCGGAACGTGGTCACGCGCTCCTGCTGGTAGCCATCGTAGATGGCGTTAATGGTGGCGTCATCGAACTGCTCCTGCAGCAGGGGGCGAAGGAAGTCGGGGATGAACTGTTCCATGTGCATCCTTATGCCTGCTCGGAGGCGTTTTCGTCGGAAACTTCAGATGCGGAAGGGCTCTCGTCAGCGGCCTCAGAAGTGGAAGGGGCCTCGCCGTCAGCCTCTTCGACGGCAGCCTGCTCTTCCAGAGCTTCTGCCTCTTCCTCGGTCAGGCGCATGCGCTGCATGAGGACGTCGTTGAAGGCGTAGTCTCCGTCGGTGGCGATGAGCAGATAGTTCTCCTCGGAAGAATAGTCCTCGTCGATGCAAGGAATGACATATACGTTCTTGAAGGCCATGCCCAGGTCGGCCAGGGCTTCTTGCATCTGATAGGACTCAGGATCGGCAACCACGTTGGTCAGGTACAGGCCGCCTTCGGATAGGCGCTGCTTCACCAGCTTGGCGCCGGCCACGCCGCCCAAAGCGTTGTCGGGAGCGGCTCCGTCGAAGGCGTCGTTGATGATGACGTCGAAGGTGCGCTCGGTGCGGCGCAGGTAGTCGCAGCCGTCTTCGTTGGTGATGCCCAGGCGGTCAGAACCGAAGCGCTGCAGGGCCTCGTACAGGAAGAAGTGCTGCAGAGCGGCCTCGGTGACCACGGGGTCGATCTCGGCGACAACGACGTCGACGCCGTCATGATGGTCGAGGAGATGCTTGGGGTAGGCGTAGCCGCCGCCACCGATCATAAGGACGGTGCTGATGGGCAGGTCGGCCTCGAACATGCGGTCGAAGGAGCGCAGGTACTCGAAGGGAGCCTCGTAGCGGCGGTCATCGGTGTAGGTGGCGGACTGGTATACGCCTCCTTGGCGCATGATGCGCAGGGGCTTGCCATCGACGCCTTCCATGTCGTACACGAACAGAGGGCCTGCGGCAGCCTTGTAGACGTGCAGGTTCTTGTTGCGAGCGAACAGGAGGCCTGCGGCGGCACAGGCAAATCCTGCGACTCCTCCGGCGATGGTGGCAAGGGTGCGTGATTTCATGGGGACTTCCTTCGTTGGGGTGCGGAGCTTGGCTTATTGGGTTGGCGGCTCGCGTTTTGCTGTCGGGCGGATCAGCTCGGTTGTCGCGACTGATTCGAGTTCACAATGTTTCGTTTCTGCATGATTCTACCACGGAGCGTGCAGGCTCTTGCGATTGCGTAGATGTGGAAAGACCCCTGTCCGTGCAGCGCCTTGCCATGAGGTCGCAGTGTCTTGCGATGGGCTGGCCTCACAGATGCGCCCCACCTGGGGTTCCCTTGATGAAGTCCTTGGTTACATTATTGGGATTCGGTATCGATTCTCACTCTAGTCTGCTACAGTACGGTAACGCAAGTTTACGGGGACGAAGGATGCTGCTGCGACGTGTCTAAACAGGACAACACCATAGCCAATCTGTTGAGGAATGCGGGCGTGGGAGAGGAGACCTTCCATGCCATGCTCCCCTCGATGCGGCGCAGCAATTTGCGGACCCTGTACTACTTCTCGGGTCTGGCGGTCTTTGCGGCCATCATGCTGCTGGCCTTTTCGCTCCTGTATTCTCTGGGTGACGCCTATCGCCTTATTTGCCTCGGAACGCTGGTTGCCTTTGGCGTGATCCTGGTGGTGACTCGTCGCGTTATGAAGAGCGAGAACCATCTGTCTTCCTTGCTGAACTACTTGTTCTTGGTGGTCGTGTTCTTCTTCGGCATCGCCCTAAGCTGCATTACCCCTCACGTGACTGCCACGGTGTTCTGCGTCATGTTGGTGGCGCTACCTCTGCTGTTCGTCGACAGACCCTATCGCATTGCCATTCTGCTGGTAATCGTGACCGCTCTGTTCATTGGGGCGAGCATACAGTTCAAGGATGCCAACGTCGCCTTCATCGATGTGTACAACAGCGTCTCCTTTTGCTTGCTGGGCATTGTGGCCAGCACCATCATCATTCGCTCCCGTGTGTATGAGCTGGTTCAGCGCCAAGCGGTGGAAATTGAGCGTGATACTGATGCTCTTACGGGTCTTCTGAACAAGCAGGCGGCACGTAGGGCCATTGAAGTGGAGCTTTCCGCCCCTCGCCGTGTGGGCTCTCTGGCCATTCTCGATCTTGATGACTTCAAGAACATCAACGATCGCTATGGCCACGCTTTTGGCGACATGGTGCTTTCCCTGGTGGCCAAGGAGCTTTCCGGCGCTTTCCGCTCTACGGACATTTTGGGGCGCTTTGGCGGCGATGAGTTCGTGGCGTACTTTCCCTCTTTGGAAAACGACGAGCTCCTCATTGCCAAGCTGAAGAAGGTTGCCCAAAGCGTTGCTGAGGGAGTGAATCTTCCTCCGGAGGCAGACCCTGTGGCCATGAGTATTGGCGTGGTGTACGCCTCGAAGGCTACCGGCACATACGATGAGCTGTTCTCGCTTGCCGATGAGGCTATGTACTCCTGCAAGGGCGCTGGCAAGCATCGTTATTGCATCGTCTCAGATGAGCGCATAATCGGCGAGCTGCAGTAACGCTGGTACCACGCGATCCCTGTATCTATCGCGCCGAGATTGTCTTAGGCACCAGTGCGCAATGCTGACCTGATGAGATAGCAACGCTGGCCTGATGAGATAAGGCTGAGGTTGGCACTCTGAATTTTTAGATATGGAACCCTTCGGCTTTAGGCATGGAACCCTTCGGTCTTAGATGTGGAATCCCTCAGTCTGGCGCTTAGCGAAGGCCTTTTTCTTTATGACGAAGAAGCAGATGATCATGGCGATGTTGGTGACCGTCCAGGTGACGGGGTACACGTTCATGAGCATACCGAAGCCTTCGAACCAGTAGAACATGGTGAACATCCAGACGAAGCGCAGGGCGCAGGTTCCGATGAGGGACACGATGGTAGGGGCCAGGGAATGTCCCATGCCGCGCATGGCGCCGGCGAGGATCTCGAAGAAGCTCATGGTGAATTGCAGCAGTTCCACATGGTAGAAGCGCACCATGCCGAAGGCCAATGCGGTGGCATCGGCGGTGAATACCAGCATGAGGGTCTCGCCGAAAGCCACAGTGAGGACGTTGGCGATGGCGGTGAACACCAAGCTTCCCACCAGGCAGATGGTGATGACGCGGTCCACGCGGTCGAGCTTTCCGGCGGCGAAGTTCTGGCTGACGAAGGTCACGGCCGACTGACTGAAAGCGGTGATGATGTAGTAGGTGAACACCTCGAAGGTGAGGGAGGCGGAGTTGCCGGCGATGCAGGCGGAGCCGAAGCTGTTGATGCCGCTTTGCACGCATACGTTGGAAAGGGCGAAGAGCACGCCCTGAATGCCGGCGGGAAGGCCGATTTTCAAAACGGCCTTCAGGTGCACCTTCTCGATGCGGAGCTGGGAGAAGTGCAGGCGGAAGGCCTCGTCTTCGCGCACCATGATGCGCGCTACGATGCCGGCGCTGACCACGTTAGAGATGACCGTGGCCCAAGCGACGCCGGCTACATCCCAATGGAAGACCAGGACGAACACCAAGTTCAGCGCGATATTCACCAAGCCGGAGGCGATGAGGGCCAGAAGGGGCCTGCGGGTGTCGCCTTTGCTGCGCAGGATGGCGCTGGCGAAGTTGTAGAACATGATGAAGGGGCTGCCTGCCAAATATATCTGCAGGTAGATGGTGGCGTCGTCGAGTACCTCGGGGGGAACGGAGATGAGGGTCAGGAGCTGGCGTGCGAAGAGCAGGCCGATGATGGCCAGTGCGACGCCGCAGATGAGGCTCATGGCGATGATGGTGTGAACAGCGCCCTGAATCTTGTCGGAGCGATTCTCGCCGATGTACATGGCCAGCACCGCGTTAGCGCCGATGGAAAGGCCCACGAACAGGTTGATGAAGAGGCTGATGACGGGGCTGTTGCCGCCAACGGCTGCCAGAGCTTCAGGACTGACGAACTGTCCCACCACCGCAGAGTCTGCGGAGTTAAAGAGCTGCTGCAGGATGCTGGTTGCCAGGAGGGGCAGGGCGAAGAGGATAATCTTAGAGGCCAGAGGGCCGTTGAGCATGTCGATAGAGTTTTTCATGTGACCTGTTGCGAAACGTGCTTGGAAAACGGAACAAAACCACGCCATTGTAGCACTGTGGTGCGTGCTTCCCTCAGGGTTTTGCCACGCTGTGCGCTAGGGTTCGGAACGGGGCTCGGCGATGCTTTTGCTCAGCGGCGTCCTCTTCCCGCATTCGCGGTCGCGTTTTCGGGTAAGAGAGAGGGGCCCGCTTTCGCAGGCCCCACGGTTTCATCGAGCGTTAAGCACGAGTGTCAGGTTCTAGCGTCAGGTTCGCCTTCCCCAGAGATTAGATGCACATATCCAGGAAGTCGATGATGGTCTCTTCCACCTCGAACTTAAGGTCGTCGTAGTTGTGAATCTCGTGGCGATAGCCGCTGAAGAGCTTCGTGATGACCTGATGGCCCGTGTCCTCGAGCCAGTTAGAGGTCAGGTACACGCCCTCGCCAAAGTTGCCCACGGGATCCTGGTCGCCGGCGATGTTCAGGATGGGCAGGTCAGTGGGGACCTTCTCGGCCCAGTCAGTGCCCTCGATGACCAGCATCATGTCGATGAAGTCGCGCAGGGAGATGTTATGGGTGGGGTGGGTGAAGGCGTCGAAGGGGTCCTCGGCGTGGTCCTTCTGCACGTAGGGGTCGTGGCAGATCCACTCGTTGCCAAGGGTTACGCCCTCGTCGCAGCGGGAGAACATCCAGCCCATAAGCTCGTTTACGTACTCGGGATCAGACTCGTGGGCCTTGCCCTCTTCGATGGCCTTTTCGAGCTTGGCCTTCGTGGTGTGGGTGTTGCGGAAGATGCCGGTGGTGCCGCAGAGAACCAGACCAGTGAGCTCCTCGCCGTACTTGGCGGCGAAGTCGCGGGCGATCATAGAGCCCATGGAATGACCGAACATGAAGTAGGGGAGGTTGGGATACTTCTCTTCCACCACGGTCTTGAAGGTGTGCTCGTCTTCCATCATGGTGTGGCAACCTGCGTCGCCCCAGTCGCCCCAGGTATCGTTGGCGATAGCGGTGGCACCGTGGCCAACGTGGTCGTCAGCTGCGACGATGTAGCCGGCGTCCATGAGGGACACGATCATGTGCAGGTAGCGGCGGGAGTGCTCGCCGAATCCGTGAACCAGCTGCACGATGCCCTCGGGCTCGCAAGCTGGGACGTAGATCCAGCCGGTGACTTGGTCGCGCTTGTTGAATGATGGGAAAGTGACTTCGTGGAGCATAGCGCCTCCTTGTGTTTGGGCCCCCAGGCAGTGCCGCAGAAGCTTTGTGCCGACGCTTTCATGGTATGGGAGCGAAGAAGGCGGTTCATTACCCAAAAATCCGCAATCAACCTGGGAATTTTGAGGCAGGAAGGTATATGGAAGGGGGCGCTGGCCGAGGGGCTAGCGGCTCGGGTTGGTGCGTTACTGGAAGGAGCCGCTGGTCGAGGGGCTAGCGGCTCGGGTTGGCGCGTTACTGGAAGGGCGCGCTGGCCGAGAGCTCGTGCGGGCGCGTTGGCCGGGGAACGTCGGTTTGGCCGTTAGGCCTTTTCCAGAAATTCGACGCGACCATCCTCGATGTGGTACAGGGCGCAGGCGACTTGCAGGCCCAGTTCCTCTTCGTGCTGAATCTGCAGGCTGCTCTCGATGACCTGGGCGCTGTGCTGGGCATTCAGACAGCACGCGTGGTAGTCGTCCTCGGCGTCGCCGATGGCCTTGCTGATCTCGTCGGTGATGGTCTTAATGTAGCCATCGGGATCGTGGTTCAGAGCGGCATCAACGGCACCGCAGTGATCGTGACCCAGGACCAGCACCAAGTTGCAGCCCAGGTGGCTGGCGGCGTATTCGATGCTTCCCAGCTGATGGTCGTCGATGACGTTGCCCGCTACGCGAATGACGAAGAGCTCGCCAATGCCAGCGCTGAAGATGGCCTCGGGGATGACGCGGGAATCGGAGCAGGCGATGACGATGGCGTAGGGCTCCTGACCGTTTTCGCAGGTGCTCTGACGAATGGCGGGGGAGACGTTGCCGGGGTTTGCCTGGGTGGTCAGGTAGAGCTGGTTACCTTTCTTCAGACGGGCAATGGCCTGTTCTGCGGTGATGCCTTGTGCATGGGTCTTCATGGCTGCTCCTTTACGCGGGGTTCACGTGAATCATGATGTGCTTTACGTCGGGGAACTGGCTTTCTACGGCATTGTGGGTGCGCTCAGCGATGGCGTGGGCCTCGGTGAGCGTCAGATTGCCATCAGCGGCAATCTCGGCATCGACGTAGATGCGATTGCCGAAGGCGCGGGTGCGTAGGATGTCTAGACGAACGACGCCTGCCTGGGCGGTGATGCAGCTCTCGATTTCGGTCACGGTGTCGGGGTCGGCGGCGGTGTCCATCATGTTGTTCACAGCGTCATGCAGGATGTCGAAGGCGGCCTTGAAGATGAACAGGCACACTACCAGGCTTGCCAGGGCATCGCCCATGCCGAAGCCCGCCATACTGGCACCGATGCCGATGAGGGCGCCGATAGAGGAAAGGGCGTCGGAACGGTGGTGCCAGGCATCAGCCATGAAGGCCTGGCTCTTAATGCGCTTGGCGTGATGCATGGTGTAGCGGAACATGAGCTCCTTCACCACGATAGAGATGATGGCGCCGCTTAAGGCCAGTGCCGTGGGGGCGGCCATGGTTTCCCAAGCGCCGGTTGTCAGGGAGGTTGCGCCAGCGTAGCCAATGCCACAAGCGGTTGCGAAGAGGATTGATCCCAGGATGAGAGCGGCCAGGCACTCGATGCGCTCATGACCGTAGGGGTGGTTGGTGTCGGCCTCGCGAGCAGCCAGCTTCGACCCGATGAAGGCGATGGCGGTGGCAGCTACGTCTGACAGGGAGTGAATGGCATCGCTGATCATGGCCATGGAATTGCCCAGGATACCGGCGATGAGCTTGAAGATCACCAGCAGGATGTTGCCGCCGATGCCCACGCCCGCCAGCTTGCGGGTGGTCCTCTCTGTATCCGCCTTCAGGTTGGCGGAAGGGCTCGTTGCCTGCTCTGGCTTGCTCTGCGTTTGCTCGACGTTGCTGCTCATTTGGGGGTCAGACCCCTCGCGGTCAGAGCTACTCATGGTCGAAGCCCCACATACGTACCTCGGGCTCCATAGCCACGCCCTCGTTTGCCATGACGGCATTCTGAATGTGGGCGATGAGGTCGCAGACGTCTTGGGCGGTAGCCCCGCCTGCGTTCACCACGAAGCCAGAGTGCTTGGGGGAGACCTGAGCGCCGCCTATCTTGAAGCCCTTCAGCCCCGCATCCTGAATGAGCTTGCCGGCGAAGTAGCCCTCGGGGCGTTTGAAAGTAGATCCTGCCGAAGGCATTTCCAGCGGTTGCTTCTCCTCGCGGCGAGCGCGGAGGTCGTCCATGCGCTCCTGAATGTCGGCCGCATCGTCTGCAGTGAGCTTCAGGGTGGCGCCAAGGACCAGGTAGCCTGCATCCATCATCATGGAGTGACGATAGGACCACTGGGCCTCATCTGCGGAAACGGTGACGATGTCGCCCTCGGGGGTCAGACAGGTGACCTCGCTGGCTACATCCTTAAACTCTCCGCCGTAGGCACCGGCGTTCATGATGGCTGCGCCGCCGATGCTTCCAGGGATGCCGCTGGCGAACTCGTAGCCAGCCAGGGCCGCGTTCTGGGCTGCCTTGGCCACGGCTTCGTTAGAGGCGCCTGCTTGGGCGGTGATGGTGCATCCGGTGACGGTGATGTCGCTGAAGTTCTCGGCCAGCTTCACCACCACATTAGGCATGCCGGCGTCAGCGACCAGAATGTTGCTGCCCAAGCCCATGACGTGCACGGGGACCTGCGCATTGCGGCAAAGGGCCAGGATGGCCTGAATCTCGGGGATGCTGTGGGGCTGTACCAGCAGCTGGGCCGGACCACCGATCTTAAAGGTGGTGTGGTTGGCCATGGGCTCGTTTATGAGCACGGAATCGCTGCCGACGATGTCGCCGAATGCCTCCGCGAGAATTGCCTGTTTCGTTGCGTCCATAGGTACCTCCGTGTGTTGGGGCTGACCTACCATTATAGGCAGGGCGCCTGAAACCAGGCCCACTTTCCACAGGCTTTACAAGGCTGCGGCTTCGTGGCGGCGTCTGCAGAAGG
>JAQXVU010000023.1 GCA_029225085.1 Eggerthellales bacterium
GCCACCTACACTGCCTCTCCCCAGACCTTACGGCCGAACAGGTTCTGAATCTCACTGAGCAACAGGTTGTTGCCCGCATCAACACTTACCGGCAGCTGGGCCCGGAACTTACGGCCATCGCTCTGGCTCAGGAACAGCACCACGGCATCCTTGCCAGGGTAGCGCTGCAGAATCCGGTTCAGCTGAATGCTGGTGGTCTGATTAAAGTCCGCCGACGTAATGTGAATGTCCAAGCGCATGGGGCCCTTGGCCATGTCCTTCTCGGAAAGCTCCAGCACTTCTACCTCATAGGCGATGATCTGGTCACCGCGATCGGAATGCTCGAACTTGCCCTTCACCGTGACGATGCTGTCCTCGGCGATAGCGTCGCTGTACTTGTCGTAGTTAAAGCAGATGGCGTCCACGAAGCCGGTGGTGTCCTCGAGGGTGAAGGTTGCCATCTTCTTGCCGCTCTTCATCAGACGGGTGCCCACGTTGCTGATCATGCCCACCAGCGTGGTAGAAGGAATGTCCTTCTCCCCCTCCTTCAGCTTGGCCATGGTGAACTTCGACAGCTTGCGCATGGCGCGCTCGTAAGGGTTCAGCGGGTGATCCGAAACGTAGATACCCAAAATCGACTTCTCCAGCGCCAGCTTCACGCGGGGCTCCCATTCCACACCATCAGGAGCAGGAATGTCCTCAGCGGACTCCTCATCGCCCATCTCCGCAAACATGTCGAAGATGTTCTCCTGGCCGGAGATCTTGTCCTTCTGACGCTTGGCCGCGTTCTCGAGCAGCGGGGTCTCATCTACGAAGTACATGAGCTGCTTGCGGGTATAGCCCGTCGAGTCGAAGGCGCCACTCTTAATGAGAGCTTCCAGAGTCTTACGGTTGTAGCACTTGGAATCGAGACGATTCACGAAGTCGTGCAGGCTGGTGTAAGGACCGTTCTCCTCGCGCTCGGCCACGATCTCGTCGACCACCTTGGCACCCACGCCGCGAATGCCCACCAGGCCGAAGCGAATGCCGTTGTCGACAGGGGTGAACTCGGCGTTAGACGAGTTGATGTCAGGAGGCAGTACCGGCGTGCCGTTGCGGTTACAGGAAGCTACGTAGGCGATGAGCCTATCGGTCTTTCCCATGTAGCTGGAAAGCACAGCGGCCATGTACTCATAGGGGTAGTAAGCCTTCAGGTATGCCGTGCGCATGACCAGTACCGCGTAGGCTGCGGAGTGAGACTTGTTGAAGGCGTACTTTGCGAACTTCTCGGCGTCCGCCCAAATCTCCTCGGCAATCTCGAGGCTATAGCCGTTGGCCACAGCGCCGTCGTTCCAGTCCTGCTGCAGCTCGCGCATAACGTCGAGCTTCTTCTTACCCATTGCCTTACGCAGGCGGTCGGACTTACCAGCGGAGAACCCGGACATGACCATGGACACGCGCATGATCTGCTCCTGGTACACCATGGTGCCGTAGGTCTCTTCAAGGATAGGACGCAAACGGTCATCGTAGTAGCGAATGGGGGTCTTGCCCTTTGCTCGGTTCACGTAGTCGTCTACCATGCCGGACTCCAGAGGGCCCGGACGGTTCAGTGCGATAGATGCCACGATGTCCTTGAAGGAGGTAGGGGGCAAGCGGTTGAACAGGGACACGTACAGGGCGCTCTCTACCTGGAACAAGCCATCGGAGTTGCCCGAGGCAATCAGCTGGAATGCCTTGGGGTCCTCGTAGGGGATCTCCTCGGGGGCCAGCTCGATGCCGTAGCGGTCCTTCACGTTGCGGCACGCACGGGACAGCACGCCCAGAGTTCGCAGACCCAGGAAGTCCATCTTCAGAAGGCCCAGGTCAGGGGTGTAGTGACCGTCGTACTGGGTGATGATGCCGCCGCCCTTGGTATCGCGCTTCATGGGCACGTGATCGCTCATGGGGTCACGGCAGATGATGGTCGCACAGGCATGCACGCCCTCGCCGCGGACATGGCCCTCAAGGCCCATAGCAGCGTCTACCACTTCCTTCACGTCGGCCTCGTTCTCGTAGGCCTCCTTGAACTCAGGGTTCTCTTCCAAAGCGCCCTTAATGGTGACGCCCAGCTCGTTGCCGATCATCTTGCAGATGCGGTCGCCCACAGCATAGGGGTAATCGAGAACGCGGGCAGCGTCGCGAACGGCGTTCTTCGCCTGCAGCTTACCGAAGGTGATAACGCCGGACACGTGGTCCTCGCCGTATACGTCCTTAATGTGCTCGATAACCTCCTGACGACGTTCATCTTCGAAGTCGACGTCGATATCGGGCATCTCTACACGTTCGGGGGACAGGAATCGCTCGAACATCAGGTCGTAGGGCAGCGGGTCGATGTCGGTAATGCCCATGGCATATGCCACCAGAGCGCCTGCCGCAGAACCACGGCCTGGACCTACGCCGATGCCCTGGCTACGGGCCCACTGAATGTACTCCTGCACGATAAGGAAGTAGGCAGGGAATCCCTGCTGAATGATGATGCCAGCTTCGTACTCATAGCGGTCCCAAATTTCCTGGGGAACATCCTGACCGTAACGGCGACGCAGGCCCTCCTCGCACTGGTAGCGGAAGTAGCTCTCCTCCGTATGGCCCTCGGGCAGAGGGAAGCGAGGCAGAATGCTGTCACGCTCGAGCTCTACATTGCACTTCTCGGCGATCTCGACGGTGTTGTCGCAGCTCTCGGGGAACTCCGCCAGCGCCTCGCGCATCTCCTCTTCGGTCTTCATGTAGAACTGGTCGTTGCTGAACTTCATGCGCTTGGGATCGTTCACCGTGGTGCCCATGCCCACACACATGAGAAGGTCCTGAATACGGGCGTCTTCCTGGTTCAGGTAGTGGAAGTCGTTTGCCGCCACCGTCTTCAGACCGGCGTCCTTTGCCACGCAGGCCAACTGGCGGTTCAGCTCTACCTGGGTGAAGCCGGCGTCGGTGGTGATGCCCTGGTTCTGCAGCTCGATGTAGAAGTCGCCGGGCTCGAAGCAAGATGCCAGCTTCTTGGCCCAGGCCACCGCGTCGTCGTACTGGCGATTATCGAGCAGACGGGGGATGATGCCCGCCACGCAAGCGCTGGTGCCGATAAGACCCTTACCGTACTTCTGCAGCATCTCGAAGGTGGTGCGAGGACGATAGTAGAAGTTGTCCGTGTGGCTCTCAGAGACCAACTTCAGCAGATTGTGATAGCCCTCATTGGTCTTAGAGAGCAGGATCATGTGGTACAGACGGGGCTTGCCCTCGCGCTTCAGCTCAGAGTCGGTGGTGAAGTAGATCTCGCAGCCGTAGATGGGCTTCACGTACTTGCCCGTCTCCTTCTTCACCTTCTCTACCGCATCGGCCAGCTCGGGGACGCCGCTCATAACGCCGTGGTCGGTGATGGCCACTGCGGGCATGTCGAGCTCGGCGGCCTTACGCACCATGTCGATGATGTGGGTGGCGCCGTCTAGGAGGGAATACTCCGTATGGTTATGCAGGTGTACAAATGCCATAGTGCCTCCGATATCTCACGCCATGGGAATGTGGAAGTTGCGCCCTCGCAGGAAGCCACGGGCATTCCCAAGGGGAACTCGCATCCGGAGAGCCTTTCGCTCCCGCAAGGACTCGTTCCTCCACGTCCCGACGTGATTCTCGTGGTGTGGTTAGTTACGTTAAACTTTGGTATTTCTCGGTACCCATTATGCAACACCCAGAGGGTCTGCTGCATACCCAATTAGGCACCTGGAGGGAATTCCATAACCCCAGGCCGAAGCCTGCAGCTGCGCTGCACTCTCGCAACCCAAGCCAGGACTACAGCCACGCCAGAAATCTACAGCTCAAGCCAAAGCGACGACTTCCGCATCAGCACAGCCCCGCTGTGCTTCCACCGCCTACTGAATGAACATGGCGTCGCCGAAGGACAGCATGCGGTACTCGTTGTTAATAGCGTGCTGATAGGCGTTCATGATGAAGTCACGGCTGCTGAATGCGCTCACCAGCATCATGAGGGTCGAGCGAGGCACGTGGAAGTTGGTGACTAGCGCATCTACCACGTGGAAGGTGCTCCCTGGCAGCAGGAACAGGTTGGTGGTGGCGTTCTCCCGGGCCTTCATGCAGCCAGCTTCCGCGTCCCAAGCGCTTTCCAGGCTGCGCACGCTGGTGGTGCCCACGGCGATAACTCGGCCACCCGCCGCCTTGGTCTCGGCGATGGCATCTACCACACGCTGCGGCACGGTGTAGGTCTCCGTGTGCATCTCGTGGTTCTCGCAGTCCTCC
>JAQXVU010000024.1 GCA_029225085.1 Eggerthellales bacterium
CGCAAGGTCTGCGTCGAGGGCAAGACCCACTACGAGCTGCGCCTTGAGCGCGAGGAGCTGGATGGCGAAAGCCTTGAGACCGCACTGCTGCGTCCTACTCGCATCTACGTGAAGTCCGTGCTGGCAGCTCTGAAGGAGCACCCTGGCGCCGTTCATGCTCTGGCTCACATCACCGGCGGTGGCATCACCGAGAACTTGAACCGCGCCCTGCCCGACAACCTCGATGCCTTGGTAGAGCTGGGCACCTGGAGCATGCCTCCTGTCATCCCTTACGTCTGCCGCGCTGCCCGCCTGGGCGAGGAAGAGGCCCTGAAGACTTTCAACGTGGGCCTGGGTATGATTCTTGCCGTGCAGCCTGAGGAGGTAGAGGCCGTCCGCGCCACGCTAGAGGCTAACGGCGACAAGACCTTCGTGGTGGGCAAGGTTGTTCCTGGCTCCGGCGAGGTGCAGTACGCCAACCAGGGCAGCCTGTACGCTGGTCAGGAGTAACTGAGCTATTTGGAAGCTTGCCTGCGGCAAGCGATCGCAAACGAATGAGTAGAGGCCCGCAAGCGAGTGGTTTCGTACGTGGGCTAGTTGAGGCCCGCAAGCGAACGGTTTCGTACATGGGCTAGTTGAGGCCCGCAAGCGATCGGTTTCGCTTGCGGGCTTATGAAAATGCAAGATATCAGGAGCGACTGGAGTATCTATGTCTGAGCCTTTGAAGATCGCCGTTCTCGTGAGCGGTTCCGGCACCAACCTGCAGGCCATCATCGACGGCATCGCCGATGGTTCGGTGAACGCCCAGATCGTGAAGGTGGTTTCCTCTCGTCCCGATGCCTATGGCATTCAGCGGGCCGAGGCTGCGGGCATTCCCACGTTGGTGCTGAACAAGGAGATCTATGCGGATGCTCCTGCTGCCAACAAGCTCATCGCCGACGAGTGCAAGGCGGCCGGTGCGGAGTACCTGGTCATGGCTGGTTACATGCGTATGGTGCTGCCCGAGATTCTGGATGCCTTCCCCAATCGCGTGCTGAACCTGCATCCTGCGCTGCTGCCCTCCTTCAAGGGAGCCCACGCCATCGCCGACGCCTTCAACGCTGGCGTGAAGGTGACGGGCGTGACGGTGCATTTCGCCAACGCCGAGTACGACAAGGGTCCCATCGTGGCCCAGCGTGCGGTTGAGGTTGCCGAGGACGACACCCTTGATTCTCTGGAGGAGAAGATTCACGCTGTCGAGCACCAGCTGTATCCCGCTGTGGTGCAGATGATCGCCGAGGGCCGCGTGACTGTAGGCGACGACGGCAAGGTGCACATCGCCTAGGGTCGTGTGACCTCGGGCGACGAAGGTAAGGTGTATATCGCCTAGCGCCGTGCGGCCGTGGGGGCGACGGCAAGGTGCACATCGCCTAGGTTTATGAAATGGCTCTGTCACGTTTTTGAGGGGTAAAAACACAAACGGGCGGTCAGTGCAGAACTTCGGAAGGATTTTTTTAGACACTTTTCCGGTTCATGAAGGCACTGAGTGGTTTGGGGCTTTTGCTGATGCCCTTTACTCAACAAATGTGGAAGAAAAGTCCCTTCGAACTCTCTCTTAAGGGGCCAATTGGGGGGCGTTGGACTTCGAATGACGGAGGAGCTGCGAGGATCTTCTGCACTGAGGTCTCGTTTCTGTTTTTGGAGGCAGAATTTTTGCAAAAGTTCTGCACTGAGGCCTCGTTTCTGCAGGAGGTGGATAACTGTTCCTGTGGAAGTAAATTTTGCCCGGGATGGTTTTGTGTTTCTGCGGTAGGCGGGTATTCGTTCCTGCGGAGGTTCGGTTTTTGATTTCGCGGAGGCCGACGTTGTCGGCCTCCGCTGCTTTTGTACTTCTAATTTGGTTTGTATTTTGCATGGGCGGCGCAGCCGCCCAAAAAAGATGACGCCGGATTCCCGGCGTCATCTTCCAAATTACTATGTTCCGCGAGGTGCGGCGGGTTCGTGGCAGGCGCCGTGGTCGGCGATGTGCAACAGCATCACGGGCAGCGGGTTCGTGGCAGGCGCGAGTCTTGGTGAACAGCAGACCCAGGCATCACGGGCGGTGGCCCGATGCGGGCGGCGGGTTCGTGGCAGGCGCTAAAACCCGCAGTGCATCTTAGTGATGGAACAAGCGCATGCCGGTGAAGGCCATGGCGATGCCGTACTTGTTGCAGGTCTCGATAACGTTGTCATCGCGAATAGATCCGCCAGGCTCGGCGATGTAGGCAACGCCAGACTTGCGGGCGCGCTCTACGTTGTCACCGAAGGGGAAGAAAGCGTCGGAGCCAACGGACACGCCGGACTGGGTTGCCACCCAAGCCTTGCGCTCCTCGCGGGTCAGAGGCTCGGGCTTCACCTTGAAGGTGCGCTGCCATGCGCCCTCGGCCAGCACGTCCTCGTACTCGTCGGAGGTGTACACGTCGATGGCGTTATCGCGGTCGGGGCGACGGATGCCGTCGACGAACTGCAGGCCCAGCACCTTGGGATGCTGACGGATGTACCAGTTGTCTGCCTTGTCGCCAGCCAGACGAGTGCAGTGAATGCGGCTCTGCTGACCTGCGCCAACGCCGATGCTCTGGCCATTCTTCACGTACACCACGGAGTTAGACTGGGTGTACTTCAGGGTGATCAGCGCCACGATCAGGTCGATCTTGGCTGCGTCGGGGATCTCCTTGTTCTCGGTGACCACGTTCTCGAGAAGGGCCTCGTTGATCTCGAAGAAGTTGTGACCCTGCTCGAAGGTGACGCCGAAGACGTCCTTGCACTCCTGCTCGGTGGGCACGTAGTTCTCATCGATCTGCACGATGTTGTAGTTGCCCTTCTTCTTGGTCTTCAGGATCTCGAGAGCCTCGTCGGTGAAGCCAGGGGCGATGACGCCGTCGGATACCTCGTACTTCAGGTAGGTTGCGGTAGCAGCGTCGCAGACGTCGGACAGAGCTGCCCAGTCGCCGTAGGAGCACAGGCGGTCAGCGCCGCGAGCGCGGATGTAGGCGCAGGCGATGGGGGAGAGCTCAGCGTCGTCTTCCACAAAATAGATCTGGCGATCGACGTCGGACAGGGGCAGGCCCACTGCGGCGCCAGCTGGGGAAACGTGCTTAAAGCTTGCGGCTGCGGGAAGACCGGTGGCCTCCTTCAGCTCCTTAACCAGCTGCCAGGAGTTGAAGGCATCGAGGAAGTTGATGTAGCCGGGCTTGCCGTTCAGCACGGTGACGGGCAGATCGGAGCCGTCCTTCATGAAGATGCGGGAAGGCTTCTGGTTGGGGTTGCAGCCGTATTTCAGCTCGAGTTCGTTCATGATGCTCCTTTGGTGCTAGTCGCCGAGATTCTTGTTGAAGATGGTTACGTCGCCACCCACGTTGGCGTACAGGGACACCTTGTTGTCGGCGTTCAGGGCCTCCCAAACCTCGGAAGCCTCGGGCATGTCGACCTTGATGGGCTCGCCAGCGAAGGTGGGCAGAGGGTTGCCGTCGGTCTGGTAGGTGCTGATGAAGTAGCCCTTGCCCTCCTCGACGCCCTCATAGCAGAAGAAGTTGCGCTGGCAGGTGCCGTCGTTGTGCTTCAGGATGGAAATCTCGAAGGTGCCGTCCTCGCGGATGTAGGCGGAGATACGAGGAGTGAAGTTAGGAGCGTCGGGCTCGTACTCGCGGGCCATGCAGCCCTCGTGCCAACCCAGGTCGCGGATGGTGTCGGTCTGGTCGCCGTTGGTGACGATCAGGGCGCCGGGCACCTTGCGAACGGGGTGGTAGATGATCAGGCTGGGGTCGGTGAGCTTAGAGGGGTCGTGCGCCTCGGTGCGGATGCCGTCCTCGGTCAGGGAGAAGATGCGGTTGCGGCTGTTCTCGCTGCGACCCATGATGAAGTAGTACACGCGGTCCTTGCCGACAACGATGCCGCGGCCAGGGTAGGGGTTTTGCTTCAGGAGCTCTAGCAGGTCTGCCATCGCCCTTCCTTTCTCTTTGCCATAGCCCAAATGAAAAAGGGCAAACCAGTCTTGTACGAAGACCAGTTTGCCCAGACGGTCGGCTATGTGAGGATATCCGCACTGCTTCCCGGTGGTGCTCCACCTTTTGCTCCGTCAGTCACAATGCGTTTGTTACAAGCGGGATTTTACCACGGGCGCAGGGTGCTTGCGGTGTGCAATTCCTGTGGGCACTGTGGAAGGCACGTCTGTTTAGGGTGCTGTGGAAGGTGACCCTGCGGCTCTTTTGGCGCGGGCTTCGGCAGAGGGCTTTGTGGAAGGCGTGGCTGCTGCGTTTCCGAATCGTAAGAGCGTGAAGACGGAGGGTGCTTGCGGGGGCGATTTGGGTATGATGGAGCCGTGAGATGAAAGTGAGAAGCGTCGCGGCTGGCGATGTTGGCCGGGCCGAAGGAAGCATCGCGGCAAGCGATGTCGACCGAGTTACACAAAGCGTCGCGGCTGGCGGTTGAAGGCTGCGCGAGAGACGAGGAGAGAACATGAAGGTACTGCTTATTAACGGAAGCCCCCACAAGAACGGCTGCACCAATGCGGCCCTGACCCACGTGGCCGGTGCGCTGCAGGAGGACGGCATCGAGACCGAAATCTTTTGGATCGGCACCAAGCCCGTTCGCGGCTGCCTTGGCTGCGGCAAGTGCTCTGAGCTGGGCAAATGCGCTTTCGATGACGACGTTTGCAACCAGATCGTCGCCAAGCTAGACGAGATCGACGGCATTGTGCTGGGCAGCCCCGTATTCTGGGCCGGCCCCAACGGAGCCCTGAAGGCCGTACTCGACCGCGTCTTCATGTGCGGTGGCAAGAAGCTGGCCGGCAAGGCAGGTGCTGCGGTGGCATCCGCTCGTCGCGCAGGCACCACTGCCACGCTCGACGTGCTGAACAAGTACTTCACCTTCTTCCACATGCCTCAGGCGGGCAGCTGCTACTGGCCCATGGTGCACGGTCGCAACAATACCCCCGAGGATGTCGAGCAGGACATCGAGGGCGTAGCCATCATGCAGCAGCTGGGTCACAGCATGGCCTACATGATTAAGGCTCAGGCCGCTGCCAAGGAGGCCGGCGTCGAACCCACGCTTATTGCGAAGCCCCAGTACAACTACGTGCACTAAGCGCCCATGAGCGATGTGACGCAGGGGGTTGCCGCGCCTGCGGTGAGCGATTTGGAAGATATCCCTGAGGTGCTGGTGAGCGCTTGCCTGCTGGGGACGCCCTGTCGCTTCGATGGACGCTCGAAGCCCTGCGACCTGGCCATAGCCTTGCGGGAGCGTTTTCGCGTGGTCCCCATTTGCCCTGAGTTGGCTGCGGGGCTGCCTATCCCCCGAACGCCCAGCGAGCGCGACATGGTTGCAGGTTCCGGACGCGTCGTTTCCTCGGAGGGGGAGGACCGCACCGAGGCCTTTGCCGCAGGCGTGCGGGCTACGGTGCATGTCGCCCAACGCCATCGTGCTCAGGTGGCGGTGCTGAAGGCCAAGAGCCCGGCATGCGGCGTGGGCCAGGTGTACGACGGAACGTTCTCGGGGACGCTGGTTCCCGGCGATGGCGTTGCCACCGAGGCCTTGCGTGACCTGGGCATTCGGTGCGTTACCGAGCAGGAGTTGCAGGCGATGGGCCTCGATGCCTTCTCGGCTCTGGTGGAAGGCCAGGCCGAGTAGACGAGCCTTTGGGACTGGGTTGATAGCCAGGCCGAGTAGGCGAGCCTTCGGGACCGGATGGATAGCCAGGCCGAGTAGGCTATCCGTCGGGATCAGGTGGAAGGCCGGGTTAGGCAGGCTATCCGTCGGGATCAGGTGGAAGGTTAGGCTGTTCGAGCGCTTGTCGATGGCGGCGGGCGGCGGATTGGTGGCTGCGAATCGGGTATATGGCAGACGCGTGGTTGCAATCGAAACATATGTACAATCGCGCCTTCTGATTCGAGCCTTTTTGGCGACGAACGAACTATGTGTACGATCGGGTTGTCGTGAGTTGGCATCATTCGGGATCTCTTCTTAAAGATGTGGAAGATTTCTCACTAGAACATGCCCTGATGTGGATTAACTCGCAGTCAGATGCGGTTCTTGCTTATGACTAAAAGACTATTGGCAGCCTCAGTGAGGCTGCCAGTGCACATTTATTTGATCTCTATCCATTCGGCTTCGAAATCGACCTTCTTATTGGCATATAGTCGGTTTCCAGCCAGGGGGAGCTTGCGAGTTGTGGAAATTCCAGATTCCATGAGGGGAGCTTGCGAGCCGTGGATCTCTTTCGCCGTTACGCTGCGAGCTGTGGCCCTCTTCTATCGCTACGCTACTTAGTGCGCGGCTCGTATCCTTCCAGGCCAAGCTCGTCCAAAAGCTCCTGCTCTTTCTTGCGTGCCAGCTCGTCGATCTCCTGAGCGCGCTCGGGCGTCCAGCCCTTCTTGGCGTTGTTCTCCGCCACCGGAGGCTCGTACTGGGTGCCAGGTGCGGGAGGCCAATTGGGGTCGTCGGTGAAGGGCGCGCTAGATCTGGAAAGGGCGCTAGATGGTACGCTAGATGTGGAAGGCCTCTCGGCCGACGGAACGTGAGGCGTGGGGTGGATGCCTTGTGGTGGGCGGCATTGGTCGGAGATGGTGCGTCGGATGTTGAAGGTGTGTCGGGGATTTGCGTCCGAGCGGTTTAACTTTTCGTCCGCACCTCCTGGTCTGGAGCCTTGCCAGACGACGGGGTTCGCTCGGATAGGTCTTCGTTAAATGGCGGAGCTCGGGCTAGAATCCCGCTAAATGGCACGCCGATTGAGGAGAATCGACCTTAATTGGCGAGAAAGTCGCTAAATGACCCTCCCTCCGACTCGCCGAAGGG
The DNA here is from genome assembly GCA_029225085.1 of Eggerthellales bacterium. Lineage (GTDB taxonomy): Bacteria > Actinomycetota > Coriobacteriia > Coriobacteriales > Eggerthellaceae > JAQXVU01. The sequence goes on from JAQXVU010000024.1 coordinate 6,787, forward strand.
AGGGTCATTTCTCTTAATACACACTTTCTTTAATAGTGTGGATTATCTAATAAGGATAGGATACACATATCTGAAGATATGTGTAAAACCATTGGTTGAAATCAAATTCTGATTGTCATTTAGCGGAAAACTCGCCATGGAACCCCGTTTTGGGCGCTTCGATTGCGCATTTAGCGGGATTCTAGCCACCACCGCTGCAGGTCCAACCGTAGCTATGGCAAGTCCGATGGTAGGCGAGGCCAGTCGAGGGTAGCCACGGCTAATCCGATCGCAGGCATGACGAGCCCGGTGGTAGCCATGGCGAGTCCGATGATGGGCAGGGCCAGTCCGGCTGTAGGCACAACGAGTCCAGCCGATTTTGGGCATGAAAAAAGCCACCCGAGAGTGGCTTGAGAATTTGGTGGAGCCTAGGGGGATCGAACCCCTGACCTCATGGCTGCCAGCCATGCGCTCTCCCAGCTGAGCTAAGGCCCCGAAACGCAAGGGATACTTTACCCAGACTTCGGAGGATGGTCAAGCAAATGGGCAAATTTTTTTGAAATTTTTTGAAACCAGTGCCTGAAGGCTCTTAAAAGCTGGTGTCTGTAGCATTTGAAAGCTGGCGTCCACAGTGTGGAAAGCGGCGCCCTGGGGCGGCCGCTTGGTACTCGTAAGAGCGCCCGTTTGGTACTCGCGAGAACGCACGAAGGCATCCGCGCGTCCGTTAATCCCAGGGGTTTTCCTCGAAGAGGGGCCTGCGCTCCGGTGCATCGTGGAAGTCCGAGTAGGGATCGTATCCGTCGTCATCCTCGCTCTCGGCGCGGAATCCTGCTCGTGCCAGAGCAACGCTTTCGGCCTGGGACTCTTCGGCGGCACGCTTCTTTGCGGCAGCAACCTGAGAGGGAAGGGGCGTGTAGCGGGGTTTCACGGTGAACCTGGGTTTGGGCGCAGATGAAGCTGCCGTGGAAGCAGCCGCTGCGGCAGGCGACGTGGAAGCGCTTGCGCCGGATGCTGCGCCTTCAGTCGTCGCGTCGCCCTGCGTGCCGTTGATATGTTCGTTCTCGTTCATGGCATGGATTCTACCCTACCAACGAAGGCTATCGCAGGGCACCTTGCTATACTATGCAGCGCACAATTTGGAAAGAACGAGCGCGCGTTGGTTTGCGCCGAGCCGCGCCGCTTACTACGAAACACCCGCAACAGAAACAGGGGAGAACATGAAGGCAATCGCAGAGAAGGCATCAGACTACAAGTACCTGCTGAACGTAACCGCATCCGCCGCCGAGGTGAGCCAGTGCCTGGTAGATGGCATCGACAACTTCCTGGCTCGCGTAGGCGCCCGTCCCCTTGGGGAGAACGAGACCATCGAGGACGCCCTGGTGAACCGCTTCGGCGAGGACCACGCCCCCGAGGCTCGCGCCAACGTGGTCATCAACTCCCTGTTGCCTCTGGCCCTGAACGAGACCGGCCTGCTGCCCGCTTGCTCGCCCATTCCCGTAGACCCAGCCTTCCCCGAGGCTGGCAAGCCCTATTCCTTCACTGCCGAGGTCTACGTCATGCCCCAGCTAGAGCTCGAGAACTACGACGCCCCTAAGGCCGTGGTGCACAAGATCCGCATCTCCGGCGCCGACGTCGACCGTCAGCTCTACGCTCTTGCCGCCGAGTTCGCCGTCACGGAGAAGGACCCCGAGACCGGCATCGAGAGCGAGTCTCTGCCCAGCATCACCGATGAGTGGGTTCGCGACGTCTTCCCCGATTCCGAGGTGAACACCACCAAGGAGCTCCGTGCCTTCGTGCGCACTGCCCTCGAGGCCGCCGCTGACCAGGAGCTCGAGCAGGAGAAGGTGAACGCCGCCGTGGCCGTTATGGGCCGCCGCATTCAGGGCGACATCCCCGAGGAGATCGTGCAGATCCTGGCCGCTGACATGCTGGCCCAGGTGCAGGAGGACGCCATCAACAACGGTCAGATCCTCGAGCTGGCACTGAAGGAGGCCGGCAGCAGCCTCGAGGCCTACAAGGCTGAGATCGCCGAGCATGCCCGCGAGACCGTCATCGAGAACCTGGTCATGGACGCCATCTTCCGTCATTTCGATATGGAAATCACCCCTGCTGACCTGGAGCTTACTCTGCAGGGCATTGCCTCTACCGCTGAGCCCGAGTATATGGAAGAAGCCCTTCAGAACCTCCGCGCTATGGCTGATTCCCCTGCAGTTCTGGAAGTGGCCCGTCGCATGAAGGCTGGCCAGTGGGTGGCCGAGAACGCCATTATCACCATCGCGTAATAAGAAGTGGAAGACGCCGCCGCGCCCTTGGGCGCGGGCGGCGGCAGCGGAAGCTGCCGCAGCGGCGCGTCTGATGTAGTGCGGGACGGCCGTCGAAAGACGACCGCCCCGCTCATTGTTTGGTGACGCGCGCTTTGGTGCGGGGCCCAGCCCCGCACCGCGCCTGCGCTGTCTCGCGGCCGGGCCGGCGCTTTAGTTTGCGCCTGCGCTGCCTTGCGGCCGGGCCGCTGTGTTAGGCGGCGCGCTTCGCGCGCTGCGACGCGGGGCCCAGCCCCGCGCCACTTTGGCGGCGCCCAGCCGCCTTCCACAGCGTACCCCACAAAAATTCCGCACTTATACCAAAAGGCCTCGGTTGTGACCAGGCCTTTTTTCACGCTCTCCATCATTTGACGTATTTGACCATAAGGGGCGTTTGCCCTGCTCTCAGCCCATTCTGCACGGGTTAGAATGGTGAGAACGTGATTGTATCGGTAGGCCGCTCGAGGAAGTGCAGAGCCGATGACGGCGGTCTCAACATGAAAGTCGGTGATGACTATGGCAGCTCCAGAGACTACCCAGGTGCGTAACATCGTACTTGTCGGCCAGGATGGTGCAGGTAAGACCTCCCTCGCAGAGGCCATGCTCCATATCTCCGGTCGCACCCCACGCATGGGCACCACTCATGACGGTAAGTCTTTCCTCGATTACGATTCCGAGGAGATTCGCCGCAAGTTCACTCTGAGCACTTCCATTGCTCCCATTCCCTACAAGGACTTCAAGATCAACCTGCTCGATACCTCCGGTCAGGCTGACTTCATTGGCGACACCCTCTCTGCCATGCAGGCATGCGAGATGGCCATGTTCGTCATCGACGCCGCAACCGGTCCTCAGGTTATGACCAACCGCCTGTGGCGTTCCGCCGACTATCTGCGTCTGTGCCGCTCCGTGTTCATCAACCACATCGACCGCGAGGGCGCTAACTTCGACGTCGCTATGGCAAGTCTGCACGCCCGCTTCGGTTCCCGTCTGGGCGCAGTGACCATCCCTATGGGCGACGGCACTGACTTCAAGGGCGTCATTGACGTTCTGCGCATGAAGGCCCGCTACTTCGAGGAGGGCGGCGAGCGCGTCGAGGACATCCCCGAGGAGTATCTGGATGCCGCCGAGGCTGCCCGCGATAAGCTTTGCGACCTGGTTGCCGAGGCTGACGAGGACCTCATGATGAAGTACCTCGAGGGCGAAGAGCAGCTGACTCAGGAAGAGCTCGAGGACCTGCTGGGCAAGGCTATCGCCCAGGAGCTGTTCATCCCCGTGTTCGTAGGTTCCACCATCATCGAGCAGGGCATTCAGGGCCTGATGGAAGATATCTGCAGCTACTTCCCCTCTCCTAAGGATCACGGTCCCTTCTACACCGCCGATGGCGACGAGCGCCTGGTGGAAGACGAGGGCGAGCCTACTGCCTACGTATTCAAGACCCTGTCCGACCCCTTCGTGGGCCGCTTGAGCTTCATCAAGGTGGTAACCGGCGTTATTGAGCCCGGTATGGAACTCATCAACGCCCGCGATGGCAAGAAGGAGCGCATCGGCCACCTGTACGTCATGATGGGCAAGGAGAACACCGACGTTAAGTCCGCTCGCGCTGGCGACATCATCGTCGTTCCTAAGCTGACTGGCGCCCGCACCGGCGACACCCTGTCTAAGAGCGGCGACGTTCAGATTCAGGAGCGCTTCAATCTGACTCCTCTGTACCCTGTGGCTATCGAGGCTGTGAACCGCACCGAAGAGGACAAGCTGGGTACCTTCCTGGCACGCCAGGCTGAGGCTGATCCTACCATCCACGTCGAGCGCAACGAGGAGACCCACCAGACCGTTATCACCGCTATGGGCGACCTGCAGATCGACACCCTGCTGCAGCGCCTGAAAGACCAGGTAGGCATCGAGATTCGCCTGGTTCCCGTGCGCATCCCTTATCGCGAGACCATCACCCAGACCTCTCAGGCCCAGGGTCGCCACAAGAAGCAGACCGGCGGCTCCGGCCAGTTCGGCGACTGCTTCCTGCGTCTTGAGCCCAACCCAGGCGGTGGCTACGAGTTCATCGACGAGATCGTCGGCGGCAAGATTCCTCGCAACTACATCCCCGCTGTCGACAAGGGCGTTCAGGCAGCTATGGAAGAGGGCTTCCTGGCCGGTTACCCCATGGTAGATATCAAGTGCGCCGTATACGACGGCTCCTATCACCCCGTCGATTCCAACGAGATGGCCTTCAAGACCGCTGCTCGCATTGGCTTCCGCAAGGCTTGCGAGAACGCCGGCGTGGTGCTGCTTGAGCCTATGGCCGACATGTCTATCGGGATCCCCGAGGAGTACGCTGGCGCCGTCATGAGCGACATCAGCACTCGTCGCGGCCGCATCGTGGGCACCGACTCTAACGACGAGGGCGATACCGTCATCCTGGTCCGCGTACCTTACGCTGAGGTTGTGACCTACACCAAGGACCTGCGTTCCATCACCCGTGGCGCCGGTACCTACGGCCTGCAGATCAACGGCTACGAGCAGGCTCCTTTCGAGGTTGCCAAGAAGCTCTCCGCTGAGTACGCAGCATCCCGCGCATAAGGACGTGGGTGTCGCGCGAAGCGCTTCGGCGTGAAGCGTGCGTTGGCGCTGAGTTGGCGTGACGTGAGGTTCGCGTTGGCGCCGAGTTGGCGCGGCGTGAGGCGTGCGTTGGCTGGTGCTGTGGAATGCGGCGCTGAACGACGGAAGGCGCGAAGCGCGAAGCCGTGATTTTCTGGTACGGTGAAGAGGTGGAAGCGAAAGCTTCCACCTCTTTTGTGTATGAAGGGCGTCGGCGTGGGCCGGGGCGCGCGATGGCGGGTGACCCGCCATCGCCGCTGCGGGCCACGCGGGCGTGAGTTGCGGCAGCGGGGGTGGTTCGGGCCGTTCGTGCGTGGGGCCCGGGTTGCCCGCAGCGGCAGCTCGCGTCGCGCGCAGTGCTCGCGTTCGCTCGCGCTGCTTGCGGCTCGCCGCGCCTGCCCGCGCGCCCGGCCCGTCTGCTGCCTGGGCGGCTCAGCCGCCCAGGCAGCAGACGCCGGCCTTGCCCATGGCGGCTTTCCGCCAGAAAGGACCTATATGCTGAACATCGGTTGCCATCTTTCCAGCTCGAAGGGATACGAGGCCATGGGCAAGGCCGCGGCGTCTATCGACGCCACCACCTTCGCCTTCTTCACCCGCAATCCCCGCGGCGGCAAGGCCAAGGCCATCGACCCGGAGGACGTGTTCGCCTTCCACACCTTCGCCGCTGACCACGGCATACAGACCATCGTGGCCCATGCGCCCTACACCATGAACCTGGCCGCCGCCAAGGGGGAGACTCGCGAGTTTGGCCTTGCCGCCTTGAAGGACGACCTGCAGCGCATGGAATACACTCCCGGCCAGCTGTACAACATGCATCCCGGCTCCCACGTGAAGCAAGGCGTCGACGTGGGCATTCAGCTCATTGCCGATGCCCTGAACGAGGCCCTGTTCCCCGCGCAGACCACCACGGTGCTGCTAGAGACTATGGCGGGCAAGGGCACGGAGATCGGGCGGTCCTTCCAGGAGATTCGCCAGATCATCGATAAGGTCGAGCTGTCGGACAAGATGGGCGTGTGCTTAGATACGTGCCACATCTGGGACGGCGGCTACGACATCGTGGGGGGCCTAGATGGCGTGCTGCAGGAGTTCGACCAGGTCATCGGCCTCGATCGTCTGAAGGCGGTGCACCTGAACGACAGTCTGAACCCTCGGGGCTCCCATAAGGATCGCCACGCGGTTATCGGCGGGGGAGAGATCGGCTTCGAGGCTCTGTCGGCAGTGACCAAGCACCCCGCTCTGCGGGATCTGCCCTTCATCCTCGAGACGCCTCATGACGATTTGCGTGGGTATGGTGCGGAAATTGCCCGCCTGAAGGAAGCCTTCCTGTAGGCCTAGGCTACAATTACCCCACTGTAGAAATATGACGTCGCGAGGCGGGCCGAATCCTCTGGCTCGCGAGGCGGAATCGGCTTGGTAGGGGAGCCGAACCCGCTCGCGCGACGAGACATACGGAGGATTTGCCAATGTGCGGCATTGTTGGATACGTGGGCTCCCTGCCCGTGAAGGACATTCTCATCAACGGCCTGAAGCGGCTGGAGTACCGCGGTTACGACTCCGCGGGCGTTGCCATGTGGCAGCCTGAGGGCTTAGAAGTCGTGCATCGCGTGGGCAAGGTCGCTAATCTGGAAGAGGCCTGTGCCGACAAGGGTGCTGGCTCTACCTGCGGCATCGCCCACACCCGTTGGGCCACCCACGGCCGTCCCAGCGAGGCCAACGCCCATCCCCACGTGTCCTGTGACGGTCGTATCGCCGTGGTGCACAACGGCATCATCGAGAACTACGCTGAGCTCCGCGAGGAGCTGCTGGCCCGCGGCCACGCCTTCCGCAGCGATACGGACACCGAGGTGGTAGCCCACCTGGTCGAGGAGTACTACGAGGGCGACCTGCTGCGCGCTGTTCGCGCCGCCACCCGCCGTCTGGTGGGCGCCTACGGCCTGGTGGTGACCTGCGCCGATGAGGCTCAGACCCTGGTGGTGGCCCGCAAGGACTCGCCTATCGTCATGGGCGTGAACGACGACGGCTGCTACGTGGCCTCCGACATGGTGGCCCTGGCCAAGGACATCTCCGACATCGTGGTCCTCGAGGACTATCAGCTGGCCAAGCTGACCCCTGCGGGTATGGTCTTCTGCGGTGTGGACGGCGAGGCCATCGAGCCCGAGGTCATCCACGTCGAGCGCGATCTTGAAGAGGCCGAGAAGGGCGGCTACCCCGACTTCATGATGAAGGAGATCTACGAGCAGCCCCGCGTCATCCGCGAGACCCTCGACGGCCGCATGGTGAACGGCGCCCTTTCCATCGAGGAGCTCGACCTCTCCGTCGAGGAGCTGAGCTTCATCGACCGCGTGTACATCATCGCCTGCGGCACCTCCTACCACGCCGGCCTCATTGCCAAGAACCTCATCGAGGGCTGGGCCCGCATCCCAACGGAGGTGGAAGTAGCCTCCGAGTTCCGCTACCGCAACCCCATCATCACGCCATCTACCCTGGTAGTTGCCGTGTCCCAGTCCGGCGAGACCGCTGACACCAAGGCCGCCATTTCCGATGCCCGCGTCCGCGGCGCCAAGGTCTTCGCCATCACCAACGTGGTCGATTCCTCCATCGCACGCGAGAGTGACGGCGTCATCTACACCAAGGCCAAGAAGGAGATCTCGGTGGCGAGCACCAAGAGCTTCACCGGTCAGGTGGTAAGCCTCACCCTGCTGGCCATGCTTCTGGGCCAGAGCAAGGGCCGCCTCAGCAGCAGCCAGATCCGCCTCATGTTCCGCGAGCTGGCCGACACTGCCGGCCAGGTAGAGGAGATCCTCTCCGACACTTCCGTCATCGAGCGCGCCGCCCTGGCCTGCAAGGACGCCACCTCCGCCTTCTACATTGGCCGCGGCATCTCCAGCGCCATCTGCTACGAGGGCGCTCTGAAGCTGAAGGAGATCAGCTACCTGCACGCCGAGGCCTACGCCGCCGGCGAGATGAAGCACGGCCCCATCGCCCTGATTCACGAGGGCTTTCCGGTGGTCACCGTGGCCACCAAGAGCCCCGTGTACGAGAAGACCCTCAGCAACCTGCAGGAGAGCAAGACCCGCGGCGCGCTGATCGTGGCCGTGGCCACCGAGGGGGACGAGAAGATCAAGGAGTATGCCGACTACGTGCTGTACGTGCCCAAGGTTCGCAACGAGTTCTCGCCCATCACCGTCAGCGTGGTGCTGCAGCTCTTCGCCCGCTACATCGCCGTGGCTCGCGGCTGCAATGTCGACCAGCCTCGCAACCTGGCTAAGAGCGTCACGGTGGAATAGGGCTGGCTGAGGAATAACCAGAATTGAAAGAGCCGCACTGTGGGACCCCGCTGGTCCGCAGTGCGGCTAGGATTTGGCAGAATCGGACATTCGCGGCCGACGACTCTGCGAGTCGGTACGGCCGCACAGTATTTGGCAGGAGCAAGGAACTATGGCCGAGGATCAGGTAGGACTGGGCATCGACATCGTGGACATCGACCGCATGCGGCAGGTCATCAGCCGTACCAAGGCGTTCACCACCCGCGTGTTTTCCCCTGCTGAGCAGGAGTATTGCAACAGCAAGGCGGATCCTGCCATCCACTACGCCACTCGCTTCGCCGCCAAGGAAGCGGTGCTGAAAGCGCTGGGAACCGGCTTCTCTGACGGCATCGGCCCCCGGGATGTAGAAGTGAAGCGCAACGTGAAGGGCCAGCCTAGGGCGGTGCTCTCCGGTCGCGCTGCTGAAGTCGCTCGGGAAAAGGGCGTTCGCAGTATGCCCATCTCCCTGTCCTTCACCCATACCGAGGCCGTGGCCTGCGCCATGATGATCACCCAGAGCAATCTGCAGGCTATGGAGAGCCGCGTAGACGTGACCCAGGAGATGACTAAGCGCTTCAAGGAGGCACGCCAGCTGCTAGACAACGTAGATGAGCTGAAGGTAGGCGCTTTGGAACGAGAGGCTGCTTCGAAGCGGGTAGATGCCGCAGCTGTCATGGAGCAGCTGAGCAAGGGAGAGTAGTCGGTATGGATATGGCCATCATCGGTGCTGGTCCTGCTGGCATGACCGCAGGATTGTATGGCGCACGCGCAGGGCTTTCTACCTGCATGTTCGAGGCCCTGGCCTTCGGCGGCCAGCTGGCACAGACGTCCGAGCTGCAGAACTATCCCGGTTTCGTGCAAGAGGGCAGCGGCTTTCAGCTGGCCATGGATATGAAGAAGCAAGCCGAGGGCTTCGGCGCCAAGGAAATCTCCGAGGGCGTGGTAAGCGTCGATTTGGCTTGCGACCCCAAGATTATCCGCACCTCTGCAGGTGAGTACGAGGCCCGCACGGTGATTGTGGCCACGGGATCCCGCCCTCGCTTGCTGGGAGTTCCCGGCGAAGAGGAGCTGCGTGGTCGCGGCGTGTCCTACTGCGCTACCTGCGACGGGTTCTTCTTCCGCGGCAAGGACGTGGTGGTGGTCGGCGGCGGCGATACGGCTGCGGCTGATGCTCTGTACCTGTCCCGCATCTGCAATAAGGTCATCCTGGTGCATCGTCGCGACAAGCTGCGGGCCAGCCATTCCTATGTGACTCAGCTGCAGACCGCCGAAAACGTCGAGTACCGCTGGAACTCCGTGGTAGATGCCTTCACAGGCGAGAGCATGCTGTCTGGCGCGGTGGTGCGCGATCTTGTGACTGGCGAGTCCGAGACTCTGGCAGTGTCCGGCGCCTTCGTGGCTGTGGGCACAGTGCCTAACACGGAGTTTCTGGCTGGCGCGGTGCAGCTGAACGAGGCGGGTTACATTGTCACCGACGAGAACGGCGCCACTTCGGTGCCGGGCGTTTTCGCAGCAGGTGATGTGCGAGCCAAGACCCTGCGCCAGGTCACCACGGCGGTGGGAGATGGCGCGACGGCCGCCACTGCCGCTGTGGAGTACCTGTTCTAGGCGGTAACCCCTGCAGCTTATGCCGCGGTGGAGTACCTGTTCTAGGCGGTAGCTTCTGCAGCTTATCGCGGTGATGCGATTACAGCGATACGAGGATGCGGGCGATGCGGCGCTCTGCCCATTCCTGCAGATAGGGGATGCGATCTGCCAGCAGCGGGTTGGCTCCCAGAATCTGGGCGAGCTGTTGGGGGAAGCCTTCCAACGCGTCGGGGCTGAACCAGGAGTAGTCATCTACCAAGCGCAGCTGGCGGTTGCAGTCCTCGTAGAAGGGCTTGCTGGGAAAATGAGTGGGGTGACTCTGCAGCTGACCCAAGGACACGTTGCACCAGAGGCTGTTGCCGGAGTCGAAGAGGGGCGCCATGCGGCATTGCAGCGTCTCGACATTGCGGATGATGCCGAAGTTGCGCAGGTGACGGTCATGGTTCGCCAGGATGTCATCGGTGACCAGCATCTTGCTCAGGGAAAGCTCGGCGTCCTCTATGCCCATGCGCACGCAGCACTCGATGAGGTGACGGTACTCGCTGAGGTGGCTGGGGCGGCGCATGATGCCTTGCACGTAGTAGGCGGGGATGTACTCCTCGGTGTCGGAGATGAAGCAGGGGCAAGCGCTGCGGGCGCTTTGACCCGACCCGCGGAGCTCGTAGGCCACGTATTCGTCCGGAGCAAGCAGCCGACGGTACAGGGTGGTGGCCACCGCTTCGTTGAAGGGCTCTTGGTTTAGGGTGCTCCCGCCTTTCAGAAGGGTGCGCTGACCAGCTTCGATGACCCATTTCTTGGGCAGCTCGCCTTCGGAGGTGTTGTCCGGGGTGCTAAGGCCTACGCCAGAGAGCCAAGCCTCGTCTTGCAGGTCGAAGTCATTGTGGAAGTAGTTCACGTCCTCCCAGGCGATGTTTTGGCCTGCGGGCTGCACCCAGTACTGGTCTGACAGGGAGAGGCCCAAGGACTTGAAGGGGAGGGCGTAAGCGTGCTGTATGCCTAGGTCGGCCAAACGTGCGGCGAGGCCTTCGCGGGTGCCGGGGATGACGCGGTGCTTCCACCAGAACGTGAGAGCCGAGAGGGATGCCTTGGTGCCTCGGGCAGAGACGATGCCCAAAGGGCAGCGATCCTTGTCGATGATCTGGGTGATCTGCAAAAAGGCGTCGTGGTCCTGGTCGTATTCGAAGGCAAGAACGGGGTATTGCCTGTTCATGAGCAGATAGGAGGTGCCCCAAAGCTGCTTTTCCTTGGGGCGGCCGGCAGGAACGGGCTGGGAGACGCGGGCGGCCACAGATTCGTCGCTGACCACCCAAGAACGGCCGATGCGCTCGGCATCGAGCGAACCCAGATCGATGAGCTGGTACACCCGAGAGCTCGACACGCCCAGGCGCTTTGCGGCCTCCGAGACGGAGAGATTGAATGCCATGGTGCACCTCCCAAATACTTGGTTTCTTCCAAGTATTATAGGAAGGAAGAAACTGAAAAGAAATGGTTGGAATCAGGTTCAAAAGAAAGGGGATTCTCCTTCGCGGGAATCCCCTAGGTTCATTTCGGATTTGCTCGTGCGAATGGCGAAGGTTTGTCGCTCTACACTTGGGTAAGGCGATTTCCGCTTCGGTGGTGTTTCGCGTGCCCGCTTCTGCAGCTTATTGGCGGTTGGCCTTCTTCCAGGCGGAGCGCTTCATAAGGTAGATAGCCAGCACCACGATAAGCAGCACGGGGCCTAGCATCATGAGCAGGGCCATGATCACCACGGCAACATCATAGATGCTCGAGCCCGTGGGGGTGAGTACTCCCATACCCAGTACCAGCAGGAACAGGCCGGCATACACCAGCAGAGGAATCACGATGATCTGCAGAGATGGCTTCTGCACGGCGGGAACGGGGATGGGCACGTCCTTCAGGTCGGACATGGGAGGAATGGGCTGCTGGGGGTTGCCAGCGCCAGGGTTGGCGCCAGGTTGGCTGGCGGTGAACTGGGGGTTAACCTCAGGTTGGGCGGGGTTGCCAGCGGGCTGACCAGGCTGGTCCTGGAAGCTCTTGTATTCCATAGGTTATTCCTTTTCGTCGAGGATGTTGGGGAAGTGGTACTCGCTCATGAAGGCGATGAAGTCCGACACGATCTGCGGGTGGCTCTCGTTGCGGCTCACCACGTAGGTCTTGTGGAAGTCTACCGGCACGTCCCACACGGGGATGCACGCCACGTCTTCGAAGGCGTTCACCAGGAAGGAGTAGCAGAACAGGGCGATGCTCTCCTCGTTGCGGCTGACCAGGGAGGAGAGGGCGACCTCGTCGTCGTAGCCCTGGTACACGTGCAGTCCGTATTCTTCCACCACTTTCTCGATTTCGGGGGAAGGAGGGGACTGGGGCACGTAGGTGAGGATCTCCTTGTCCTTAAGCTCGCGCAGGGAAATGCCCTTGCGGCGGGCCAGGGGACTCTTCTTGTTCACGCCGATGACCAGGGGCTGGGACCAGCACTCGTTAAAGACCAGGCCCGTGGTGCCCTCGATCTTAGAGCAGAAGGCAACGTCGATGTCGCCGCGCTTCAGCATGGGGATGAGCTCGCGGGTGAAGCCTTGCTTCAGGGTGATCTTCAGATCGGGGGCGCACTGGCGGCCGAAGTCGTCGAGGGCGCGACTGAAGAACTTACCCTGCATGGCGTAGATGGTGCCCAGGCGCAGGCTGGTGCTGATCTGGCCCTGCTTCTCCTGAGCCAGGCGCACGCCAGTCTCGTAGTCGTCGATGCAGCGGGAGGCGAACTCATAGAACACCTGACCGCTTTCGGTGAGGCGAATGCCGTTCTTGGTGCGGTCGAACAGGGGGAATCCCAGCTGCTCCTCCATGCGCTTGATGGCTAGGGACAGGGTTGGCTGGGCGATGAACAGGTCCTGGGAGGCCTTGGTGTAATTGCCCACTTCGGCAAGGCGTTTGAAGTATCGCAGGTAATCGATTCTCACGGTTGCTCCTTGCTCGTGGTGGGTTGCGGGTTTTGCCTGTGCGGCGCGCTGCTGCGCATGTTACGCGAAGCGTTGCGTTGCTGCGTGTGTTGCGTGAAGCGTCACGCTGCTGTGTGCTAAGTCGGTGGCTCGTGAGCCGCGCGCGGCATGCAGATTGCAGGTCGGCGTAGCGCGCGAGTGCTAGACAGTTCCGCTTACGAGTATAGCAATCCTTAGGGCGACAGCTGGGAATTTGCTTTGTGGAAGATGCCTGCTACGCAGGCATGAGAAAGGGGCTGGCGCCGCGTGCGGCGCCAGCTTCGCGAGCTTATAGATTTGTGGGTTCACTTGCGTTGGGAGCCTACGAATTGCAGGCTCTCTTGCGTTGGACCTATAAATTGCAGACTCGCTTGTGTTGGGCTTATAAATCGCGAGCGCGCTTGTACTGGGTGGCACGAGCGGCTCCCACCTTCTGTATGAACCCCTCGGCTTGCAGTTTTTGCAGGATACGGTTAAGGGTCGTCATGCTCATGTTGGGGTTGTCCTGCAGGATCCGGGCTTTGCTGGCGGCACCAAGCAGGGTGTCGAAGTAGCGTCTAATCTGATCTTCGTGGGAGAGGGGTGCGGCGGTTAGCTGCATGCGCTCGGTGAGTTTGCGATAGCAGGCCAAGATGACGCCGAGCATGTACAGGACGAAGGGCTCGTAGGTATTGGTGCCGGTTTCCCATCCGACAGAGCTGGCGGCCAGGGCCTCGTAATAGGCGTCTTTCGAGGTCTCTATTTCAGCCTCGACAGAGATGTATTTGCCCACGGTGTAGCCCGCGCGGTACATGAGGAGCAACGTGATGAGTCTGCTCATGCGACCGTTACCGTCGTTGAAGGGGTGGATGCTCACGAAGTCGAAGGCGAAGACCAGGCTTACCAGAAGCGGGTCGTAGGTTCCTTCGGAGATTTGGTCGCGATATTCCTGGCAGATGCGCTGCATGGCGGCAGGAGTGGCAGCGGCGGAGGTGGGCTTAAAGCGAACCTGCAGGTCACCGGCTTCGTTGCGTTCGGCAATGACGTTGTCGGAGTCCTTGAAGTGGCCTGCGAAGGCGGCGTCCTCATAGCGGTACAGGTCGCGATGCAGCTGCAGTATGACGCCAGGAGTCACGGGTATGTCGTCGTGACTTTCATGGATGGTGTTCAGCACATGTCGATACCCTGCGATCTCACGCTCATCGCGATTGCGCGGCTCCGTCTTCTCCTGGGCGATTTCCTGTAGGCGCCCGGTGGTGGTGCAGATGTTTTCGATGCGATTCGATGCCCCGATAGACTGAATCTTCGCCACCTCGCAGAGGCGGTTGAGCTCCTGAGGCTGTAACTGCTGAAAGACCTGCTGCTTGCCCCGATGCTCGCGCACGCTTCCTAGGGCGGCGATGACCTTGGGGGTCATGAGGTCCTTCAGGATCTGGTCGTAGCAGAATTGCATGGGTTCGCCTCCTTCGGGTGCGGAGCTGCTCTGCTTGCAGGGTCCGGACGCGGGGTTGCTCTGTTGCAGAGCTCGAACTTGGAGTTCTTCTGCCCGCGGGACTGAGGTGGGAACCCCCCTGCTTTCAGATCGCCTTGCTTACAGGACTGGGAGTATCTTGGTCTTTATGGGTAGTATCTTATTCAAATCACCTTAAATGAACAAGATACTTTGCTGATGGCTAGGATACTGGGCATGTGGAAGCGCCTGCTGCGCAGGCGCAAGAAAGGGGCTGGCGCCGTGTGCGGCGCCAGCTTCGCGAGCTTATAGGTTGTAGACTCAGCTAATCCTGCATTGCCGCCTTGGCTCGAACCCTTGCGTCGCCTACGTCAGCTTCGGCCCTTTACCTTGCCTGCTTCTTGAAGATGGCCAGCAGCGCAACTAGCACTACCACCTGGGCGATCAGCGTGTACCCGATGATGGCTCCGGTTCCTAAGGTGCCGTACAGGCCACCGGCGATGCTTCCGCCCAGCAGCGTGCCAACGCCAGTGAACACGGAGAACATGCCGTAGGAGGAAGCGCGCTTGTCGGAAGGCACCAGGTCAGCCACGTACGCGCGCATGGTGCTCTCCTGCACGCCCATGGTAAGGCCCCACAACACGGCGCCTGCGACCACCGAAGCGGTGCTGTTGCCGTAAGCGAACCAGGGGATGAGCGCGCTCAGCACCGGCAGGGCCAGCAGGACCTTGGGGCCGATGCGATCGTACAGGTTGCCGGTGACCAGGGCGGCCACGGCGTCTACACCCATAGCTACCGCATAGATGACGGGCACCATGGCCACGGGCAGCAGTTCGCAGGCAATCATATGGAAGGACATGACCGCAAACGTTGCCACTCCTGTGAGGCTGATGCCGCAGATGAGGGCGTACTTCCAGAAGGTGATGGGGAGCTTCGTGGCCTTGAATTCGGCCTTCTTCTTAATGACGGTTCCCTCGGGTACCTCATAGTGGGTGGGGTTGGGGGCCTTGCTGCGCAGGACCAGTAGGATTACCACGGCGATGGCGCCGGGAATAGCCAGGATTCCCAAGGCTGGGCCGTAGTCGTTGCTGGTGAGCCACAGGATGCCGGCCACGATGAGGGGTCCGGTGACGGCGCCGATTTGGTCCATGGCCTCATGCAGGGCGAAGCCCTTTCCACGGCCGACAGCGGCGGAAGCATGAGAGAGCATGGCGTCGCGGGATGGGGTGCGAATAGATTTTCCCAGGCGCTCGATGATGATGAGGGCCGACACGCCGGCGACGCTGCCTACGAAGCCCATGCTGGGAACGGCCAGGGCGGTGATTAGGTAGCCCATGATGGCGAAGAGCCAGTAACGGCCGGTGCGATCGGCGGCTGGCCCGCTGACCAGGCGTCCGGCCAGAGACGTCGCTTCACCCAGGCCCGACACGATGCCCACCAGCGCGGCGGAGGCTCCCAGGGACAGCAGCAGCGGACCCTGGATGCTCAGGGCTCCCTCGTAGACGATATCCATGAACATGCTGACGAAGCCGAAGCCCGCGATGAACGAGTAGGGACGCAGTTTGTTTGCGGTGCGTGGTGTCGCCCCGTCTGCGCCGGTCCCGTTGGCCATGGTGCGAGACGCGCTTTCTACAGCGCTGTTCGTTCCGTTATTTGATGTGTTGTTGTCTGCAGTAGTCATACACCCGATTGTGCGCCTATGGGTTTCTCGGGGCAATGAACGGCACCGAACATATTGCCTAATTTTTACGTGGAAGGCTATGGAAGGGGAGCGGGGCGGGGGGGGGGGGCGGCCAGCGGGGGCAGAGAGCACAGCGGGGGGGCCCCCCGCCCGCCCCCCCCC
>JAQXVU010000025.1 GCA_029225085.1 Eggerthellales bacterium
CTGGGGGTCAAGGGGTCGCAGGTTCAAATCCTGTTCACCCGACCAGCTTGTACAGCGGCTTGCATACGCAAGCCGCTTTTTTGTTGCACAATAGTTGCAGTCGCTGTTTCAGTTGCATAAGACGGGCCTGATGCTTTCGCGCGTCTTGAGACATGCCCGATCAGCGACCATTTGCGTAATCGCGGTCCGGTAAGGAGACCTTCTATGTTGCAGCGCGTCTGTTGTTCGGTGCAGGACTTCGCCGCTCTTCTTCCACACCCTAAGGCGGGGAGCCATAAGTACTCTCGAGGCATTTTGCATGTGATCGGCGGCAGTGCCGAATATCCTGGTGCGGCGGCTATGGCGGCATCGTCGGCTCAGCGCATGGGTGCCGGCTATACTCAGGTCTGGTGCGCGCCCGAGTCCGTGCATGATGTGCGGTGCGGTCGACCTTCTCTGGTTGTGAGGGCTTGGGATGAGGCTGCGGTGACAAAGGCGCTAGAAACCGATTCCCAACGTCAGGCTGCCGTCCTGTTTGGTCCCGGCATTGGCGTTGCGGGCAGCAGGGAAGCCTCACTTCTGCGTGCTGTTCTTAGGTTTGACATTCCCCTCGTGGTAGATGGGGGAGGACTGAAGCTCCTCGCCGATTATGCTGAAGAATGCGGCGTCTCATCTCGCTTGTCATGCTCGAGCCCAATGGTTCTAACACCTCATGCAGGTGAGGCCGCCACGCTGTGCAAAGCGGTGGGTATCGCAGAGCGCGACCCCAAGTCGCAGGCATCTCTGCTAGCTGACGCCTATGGCGCTACGGTGGTTTTGAAGGGTCCTGACACCTATGTGTCTGATGGCAGCGGCGTTTACGAAATGACGGCGGGCTCAGCTGCTCTTGCCAAGGCGGGAACCGGCGATGTGCTTGCTGGCATCATCGGGGCGCTTCTTGCTCAGGGTCTTGGCGGGTTCGACGCGGGTTGCATCGGATCCTATCTGCATGCAGAAGCCGGAAATTGCGCGGCTCACGAGCTGACGGATATCTGCGTCATCCCCGAGGATGTCATAGCCCATATCCCCTCCGCTATTCGCAAGATGGAAGGTTAGTACCCATAAAGAGAAGCTCCCCGAGGGGAGCTTCTTTGCGTTGCTGCTTAATCTGTGGCGGCGTCTTTGGCTACTAGGCGCGGAAGGCGGAGATGCCGAAGGAGCCGGGGCCGCAATGGGAGGAGATGACGCATCCCGTATCGATCCAGGTGATCTCCTTGAATCCCTCTTCTTCAAGGCGCTGCTGCACCATATCCTGAATCTCCTGGCTTAGACCCTCGGAGCGAATCATCGCAACGCGGCTGCGATCCCAGTTTTCGCTGGCCAGGAAGTCGGTCAGCAGGGAATTGACGCATTTTTCCATGGTGCCGCGACGCTTCTTGGTGGCCACCAGCTTGCCATCGATGATTTCGATGGTGGGCTTAATCTTCAGCAGGGAAGCTCCTAGGAAAGCTGCGTTGCTCAGACGGCCACCAGCGTGAAGGAACTCGAGTTCGCCGGGGATGAAGGCCATGTGGGTGCGGTCGATGCAGTTCTGGGCAAACGCGCGAACCTCATTTTCAGTGCAGTCGGGGTTGTTCTTGATGTAGCGAGCAACCTCAGTGACCACCAGGAACTGGCCTGCGGTGACCTGCTTGGTGTCGAGGCTGATCATGGGAGGGTACGCAGCGGAAACGGAGCGTGCCGACTGATAGGAGCAGGTGGTTACGGAAGAATAGGCAAGGTACACGACCTTGGCATCAGGATCTTCCTTGTAGATCTTAGAGAAAGCGGTATCGAAGTCTGCAGGGGTGCAGCCGCTGGTCTTGGGCAGCTCACCGGTCTTCTTATAGTGGTCGAAGACGACTGAAGCAGGGAACTGGCCGTCGTCGTGGCTCTCGCCACCGAATTGCACGTGCATGGGCACGATGCGGAGATCAAGCTCGTCGACGAATCGCTGGGGGATATCGGCACCCGTCTCAGCGACTACAACATAATGGTTCATGGGACCCTCCTTGTTTATTTGTCGAACAAGCTTATAGGAGTAGCCATACGTTTACAATGTGAACTTTATGGAATCTGTTACAGTTTTCCGTGAAGTGCAACTCCTAACGCCACATAAGCGTACCTGATGTGCGGTTGAATATGCGTCACAACATAAGCATTTGTTGGAATTTACAGGCTGCACGGTGAAGATGCGGATTCAACGTAGGGGGAGGGCTCATTACGCAAAAGGTCCGCCAACGTATGCTGGCGGACCTGCTTGGTGTACCTATTTTTTGTGCTGCTTACTTTTCTACGGGCGTAGGCTTAGCGGGTTCATCGAATGCGCCTGCGCAGTGGGGACAGCGGGTGGCGCCTTCCTTTACCTCCTCAAGGCAGAATGGGCACGTGGGAGGGTTGAACTGAGGCTCTTCCGCCTTATCGGTCTTCTTCAGCTTGCTGCCAACGTTCTGCAGGGAGTTGATGCCCTTCACCAGCATGAAGACTACGAAGGCGATGATGAGGAAGTTGATGCAGGCGGAGATGAAGCTCGAGAAGTTGATGCCATCGGTGCCGGCTACGGGGATCACCAAAGCGGACAGAGCCTCTTCGCCGCCGCCCATGGGGCTGGTGACAAGCTGAATGAAGGGGTTGATGAGATCGCTGGTCAGCGAGGTGACGATGGCGGTAAACGCACCGCCGATGATGACGCCAACGGCCATGTCCATGGCGTTGCCGCGGTTGATGAACTCTTTGAATTCGTCAAGGAGTTTCATGGGGAGTCTCCTTCCGTTGGTTACATGTTGGTTACATTATAGTTCGTGCCGGCGTCGTTGTTTCTACTATGAGATACATTCTGTGATTCATCGGTTAGCTCTAGGGCTTGCGGGTGTTGGCTGATGGGGGGCGATTTATACCGCCGATTATTTGCGCGGATTTTACCTGAGAGCCATTTGTGAATCCGCAATTTTCTTCCTTTGTGGAAGAATGAAAATTCCACAAACCGTCCACCAGAAATAGTCGCCATTCGATTAGGGTAGCTTTCGGACTAATTCCCATTTACCGAATTAGCTGGGCAATTATTTCTGCTTGTGAATTTTCTATTTAGTTTGGTCATACATTCGGATAGCAGCCTTTGCTCCCCGAGGGGGTGAAGGTAGGAAGAGTCAGTCGAACGGAAAGAGGGTAGTCTGTGGAACTCATCGGTTTCCTCATCTGCTTCCCGTTGATCGTGGCTTTGCTCCTTTTCGTCATCAACAACAACGTGGCGAGAAAGATCATCACCATTGTCGGCGGAA
Source organism: Eggerthellales bacterium (assembly GCA_029225085.1). Taxonomy (GTDB): domain Bacteria; phylum Actinomycetota; class Coriobacteriia; order Coriobacteriales; family Eggerthellaceae; genus JAQXVU01. The sequence continues at coordinate 3,276 of JAQXVU010000025.1, forward strand.
TCGTCATCGGCGTCGCATCCTGCGTTCTCTGCGTTACGTACCTGGGAACTAGCGGCGTCTACTTCAATATTTCCTCTGAGATTCTCGATGGCATTGCCATCACCATCGACTTGGCCATTACGGCCGTGGTGATTGGTTTCGGCCTGAAGTACAAGAACGTGCTTGCCCTGGTTCTCGCCGCCATTCAGCTGGTCCTGACCCTGGTCTTCGCTTTCGGTGGCGTCACTGAGGGAGTGGAAGTTCAGCAGGGACTGTACGTAGATTCCCTCTCCGTGCTCATGACCTTCATCATCGGCGTCATCGGCTCCGGCATCTGCATCTATGCTCTTGGCTATATGGACGATCACCACGAGCATCACACCGACATCAAGGATCGCCGTTCCTTCTTCTTCGGCATCATGTTCCTGTTCCTGTCGGCTATGTTCCTCATCGTCTTCGCCAATAACATGGATTGGCTGTTCACTGCCTGGGAGGTCACGACCCTGTGCTCCTTCCTGCTCATCGGCTATGACCAGACTGAGATCGCCATTGCGAACTCCTTCCGTCAGATCATCATGAACATGGTTGGCGGCATCGCCTTTGCCGTTGCGCTCATCTACTGCGCCGCGTTCCTGGGCACGCTGAGCCTGAACCAGTTCATCGCAATCGGCCAGTTCTACAGCGGTTTGGTGCTGGTACCTCTGGTTTGCCTGTCTCTGGCCGGCATGACCAAGGCTGCTCAGATGCCTTTCCACAGCTGGCTGCTGGGCGCCATGGTTGCTCCTACGCCAACCTCCGCACTGCTTCACTCTTCTACCATGGTTAAGGCAGGTGTGTTCCTGCTGGTGAAGCTTGCTCCTCTGTATGCAGCGAGCTTCGTCGCTTCCACCATGGTTATCCTGGTGGGCGGCGTCACCTTCTGCCTCTGCTCCTTCCTGGCGATCTCCCAGACCAACGCCAAGCGCGTGCTGGCATACTCAACCATCGCCAACCTGGGCCTGATCGTTGCCTGTGCCGGCATCGGCACCGCTGAGGCTGTTTGGGCCGCATGCTTCCTGATCATGTTCCATGCAGCAGCTAAGTCCCTCCTGTTCCTCTGCGTTGGTACCGCCGAGCATCACATCGGCAGCCGCGACATCGAGGACATGGACCTGCTCTTCGAGCGCATGCCCAAGCTGGCTCGCTTCATGATGCTGGGCATCATGGTCATGTTCATCGCGCCATTCGGTATGCTGATCGCAAAGTGGGGCGTGCTGGTATCCATCCTGTACGCAAGCCTGCCCAACATCATCTTCCTGGCGCTGCTGGCCTTCGGCTCTGCTGCCACCTTCATGTTCTGGGCAAAGTGGCTGGGCAAGCTCTCCGGCATCGCCGGCACCCAGAAGGACATCGAATGGGCTTGCCATCCCTCCGAGTGGTTCGCTCAGGGCATCATGGTTGTCCTCTGCGTCCTTGGCTGCGTGCTTATGCCGCTGGTCTCCGACGCGGTTGTCTGCCCCTACCTGTACAGCACCTTCGGTACCTACGGAGCGGCAATCTCCTCTGACAACCTCTGGATTGCAGCCATCTGCTCTGTCTTCATCATCGTGGTTCTCTTCGGCGCTCTGAATAAGGGCACCAAGGCCAAGAAGGTCGATATCTACCTGTCCGGCGTATCCGTCGACAACGCCGAGCGCATGTTCCGCAACTCCCTCACCGGTTCTACCGAGGCAACCGCCCGCAACTGGTACATGGACAACTGGTTCGGCGAGTCCCGCCTGACCATGCCGGGCAATGTGGTATCTACCGCCATCATCGTGTTGGGCTTCGCCATGGCTATCCTTGGCATGTTCGGATTCGTTCTGTAGGAAGGGGAGTGGAATAATGAGCACTGCATTGATCACCATCATTGGCATCATCGCCTTCGCCGTACTGGCTCCCGTCCTTGGCTGTCTGTTGGCGGGTCTCGACCGCATCATTACCGCAAAGATGCAGGGTCGTGTGGGACCCCCATTGCTGCAGCCCTACTACGATGTCCGTAAGCTCATCGAGAAGGACAACGTCAGCGTTAATTCCACCGAGGGCGTGTACATCACCTGCGCTCTGGTGTTCACCATCATCGCCGGCGGTATCTTCTTCAGCGGCGGCAACTTCCTTCTGTGCGTCTTTGTGATCACCCTGTCGGCCCTGTTCTTCATCATGGCCGCCTATTCCACCCGCTCTCCCTACGCCGAGCTGGGTGCTCACCGCGAGATCGTGCAGGTCATGGCCTATGAGCCCATGGTGCTGTTCCTCTGCGTGGGCTTCTATCTGGCAACCGGTTCCTTCAACACGTCTTCCGTGTTCTATATGAACCAGCCCATTCTGTTTGCCACCTGGGGTTTCTTTATCGGCCTGGTGTTCGTGCTGACCATCAAGCTGCGCAAGTCCCCCTTTGATCTGAGCTACTCCCATCATGCTCACCAGGAGCTGGTAAAGGGCATCACCACGGAGATGTCCGGCAAGACCCTGGCCAAGGTCGAGGTTATGCATTGGTGCGAGAACGTGCTGTTCCTGGGTTGGTGCGGCATCTTCTTCGTCACCGGTAACTGGGTGTCTCTCATCGTGGCCGTTCTGGTCTGTGTGGTCCTGTACCTGTTCGAGATCTTCATCGACAACAACTTCGCTCGTGTGAAGTGGCAGGTCATGCTGAAGAGCGCCTGGGCTGTGGCTCTGGTGGCCGGCGTCATTAACACCCTCGTTCTCATCATGCTGTAAGGAGAGCGTCTATGTCTTTTGCAACAAAATCCCCTTGGGTCATTCACTACGATGGAAGTAGCTGCAATGGCTGCGATATCGAAGTGCTGGCGGCCCTGACCCCCGCCTATGACGTAGAGCGCTTCGGCATCATCAACACTGGTAACCCCAAGCATGCCGACATCTTCCTGGTTACGGGCAGCGTGAATGAGCGCAACATCGATGTCGTGAAGGAGATCTACGATCAGATGGTAGAGCCTAAGGTCGTGGTGGCCTGCGGTACCTGCGCTTGTTCCGGTGGCGTCTTCCACGATTGCTACAACGTCATCGGCGGCGTAGACAAGGCTATCCCCGTCGATGTCTACGTTCCTGGTTGCGCCGTGCGTCCTGAGGCCATCATCGACGCTGTTGTGCAGGGTTTGGCCGTTTTGGAAGAGAAGAGCAAGGTCCTTCAAGAGCGTAAGAAGGAGGGAAAGTAATGGCTCTCATCACCACCTTTGAAGACATCACCATCGCCGACCTGGATGCTCTGAAGCATCAGAAGCAGGCCGAAGGTTGGCGCTGCGTGCAGATTTTCACCACCCATAACGATGACGATGGTTCCAACGACCTGACCTACACCTTCCATAAGGATGATACGCAGGCCAACTATCGCATTAAGGGCATCACCGACAAGGACGTGATCCCCTCTATCACCGACGTTTACTTCTCTGCCTTTGTGTATGAGAACGAGGCCCACGACCTCTTCGGTGTGAACTTCGAGGGCATCGCCATCGACTTCAGCGGTCATTTCTACGACTTGGCCATGAACGAGCCCATGACCATCATGAGCCCTGAGAAAAAGGCTGCTCGCGAAAAGGCCGCTCGTGTTGCCGCGGCAAAGGCCGCTAAGGCAGCTAAGGAGAAGGCAGCTGCTGAGGCTGCCGCCGCTCCTGCAGCCCCTGCTATCGATGAGTCTAAGTTGGCCGGTCTCGACCCTGAGAAGGCCGCTAAGGTTCGTGCGGCTATGGAGGCAAAGGCTAAGCGCGAGGCTGCGAAAGCCGCCGAGGCCGCTGCTGCAGCTGCCCCAAAGCCTGCTCCCGTCATTGATGAGGCAAAGCTGGCTGGCATGGATCCCGAGAAGGCCGCTAAGGTCCGAGCTGCTATGGAGGCAAAGGCCAAGCGCGAGGCTGCGAAGGCAGCAGAGAGGAAGGGTGAGTAGCATGAGCAAGGCAACCGTCATTCCCTTCGGTCCCCAGCATCCCGTTCTGCCTGAGCCTCTTCATCTCGATTTGGTGGTAGAGGACGAGACTGTTCTTGAGGTCATCCCTCAGATTGGCTTCATTCATCGTGGCCTCGAAAAGCTGGTGGAGACCCGCGATTATAACAGCTTCATCTACGTTGCCGAGCGTATCTGCGGCATCTGCAGCTTCGGTCACAGCCTCGGCTATGCAGAGACCGTCGAGAAGCTCATGGGCATCGAGGTTCCCGAGCGCGCTGACTACATCCGCGTGATCCTGCACGAGCTCTCTCGTATTCATTCCCACCTGCTGTGGCTGGGCCTTGCGGCTGACGCCTTTGGCTATGAGGCGCTGTTCATGCACACCTGGCGCCTTCGCGAGCGCATCCTCGACATCTTCGAGCTCACCACCGGCGGTCGCGTTATCCTCTCCGCTGTTTGCGTTGGCGGTGTGAACCGCGACTTCGACGCCCAGGTTCTTTCCACCATCAAGGAGAAGATGGATTCCATCCGCTCCGAGTACAAGCAGATCTGCAATGCCTTCCTGAAGGACTCTTCCGTGAAGAACCGTCTGGTTGGCGTTGGCACTCTCACCAGGGAAGAGGCCATTAAGTACGATTGCGTGGGCCCTTTCGCTCGCGCATCTAACGTGGCTATCGACTGCCGTATGCAGGCATCTGGCGCTTACTCTCGCCTCAGCGACTTCCAGCCTATCGTCGAGAAAGACGGCGACTGCTACGCACGTCTGAAGGTTCGCCTCCTCGAGGTCTTGCAGTCTATGGACATCATCGAAGAGCTCATTGCCACCATGCCCGCCGGCGATATCGCCGTGAAGGTGAAGGGAGCCCCTGTCGAGGGTGCTCAGGCCAGCAATGCCCTCGAGCAGCCTCGCGGCGAGTGCTACTACTACGCATTGGGCAACGGCACCAAGAACCTTGAGCGCATGCGCATGAGGACCCCAACCACCGCAAATCTTGCCGGCATGACCATGGCTATGAAGGGCTGCGATCTGGCCGACGTGAACATGATCGTTCTGTCCATCGACCCTTGCATCAGCTGCACTGAAAGGTAGGAACATGGGAGCATTCAAACTGGGAGGCATGACGCTTAAGTCGGTCTTCAAGAAGCCGGAGACCATTCAGTACCCTGCTGAGACCAAAACCCTGCCTGAAGGCATGAAGGGCCACATCGTCTGCGATATCGAGGACTGCAATCTCTGCAGCCTGTGCGCAAAGCGTTGTCCTGCTAAGACCATCCAGATCGACAAGGCTGCGCAGACCTGGTCAATTAATAGATTTCAATGTGTTCAATGCGGGGCTTGTGTGAGAGAATGCCCTAAAGGCTGCCTCACTATGGAGCCCACCTATACGGCTCCTTCAACGAGTATTAGTGTTACGACGTATGCGAAGGAGGACGCAGCCTCGTAAAGCTTATGGATCTTATTGACGTTACACCTCAGGGGAGCGATGACCAGGAGCCTGTCTCCGACAAGATTCTCACCGCTCCCAACATCATTACCTTTATCAGACTGCTCATGATTCCAGTCTTCTTTGTGCTGCTCATGAACGGTTATGACGTTATGGCTGCCATCGTCTTCGGCGTTACCGCAGCAACGGATTTTCTAGACGGATTGGTGGCTCGCAGCACTCATCAGGTGTCGCGTCTCGGTCAGCTGATGGATCCCTTCGTCGATCGTCTGCTCATCATCACCGTGGTCCTTGCACTGCTTCTGGTTGGCAGGCTTCCTCTTTGGACGGTGATCCTGGTGGTGGCGCGCGATGTGTACATGCTCATCGGCGGTGCCTATCTGGTTGGTAAGTGGAAGGTACGCGTCGCGGTTATCTATCCCGGCAAGGTTGCAACTGCCCTGCTTATGGTGGGTTGCGCGGCCCTGCTGCTGAACATCCCCCTCATTCCCGGTCTGGGCATTTGCGATTTCTCGTGGCTACCTGGTTTCAACGCCGATCCTGTTGGCTGGGGTATCTGGTTCATCTACGCCGGCATCGTCATGGTGATCTTCACCACCATCTATTACACGGTGAAGGGCTTCGAGGGCATCCGCCTGGCTAAGGCTAAGATGGAATCCGAGGCCTAATATGGCGACCGGTGCTCCATCCCGACGCGGGAAGTCGGGGTCTTCGAGGGGCTCTTCTCAGGCTTCTTCGGGATCCTCTCGTTCCGCTAACTCAGGCTATCGCAAGCCGAAAGAGTCTACCTGGGAAAACAGTTCATTCTTGCGTTCTGACGGCTCCTCCTCTGTACGGGGAGGGGCCTCTGGTCGTTCTCGCACTGGTTCCTCTGCTGGTGCGCATTCTTCCGCGAAGCCCCCTCGTTCGGGGGCGCAAAATCGTGGGACAGGTGCCGGTCGTAGTGGCGGTTCTCGTACCGCGCAGGCTGGGAACGGCGTAAGCTCTCGCATGGCTCAAGGACGATCTTCTCAGGCTGCCCCTCAGGCATCGAGGCGCTCGGCTTCTTCTTCCTCTGTGCGCTCGGCTTCTTCTGGCAGGCCTTCCTCCGCTCGGAATTCTCGTGGCGTTCGGGAATCGAGCTCGTTTGGGCACGAACAGCTTTCTGCCGGCATCTACAGCAAGGGGAAAGGCGGTTCGTCTCGCAACGGCTCTGGTCGTGGGGCCTCCGGTCGTAACGGGGTCGGCGGCGGTGCCTCTGGTCGCGGCGGTTCTGGTCGCGGTGGCTCTCCCCGTAAGCCTGGCTTCTTTTCTAACGGCAAGGTTCGCCTGGTTGCGGGCCTTCTGGTTGTCTTGTTGGCGGTTGGTCTGGTAGATACGGGCCTGAACTGGGGCAAAGTATATCCCGGCGTTTCCGTTGGCGATGTAGAGGTGGGCGGCATGCCCGTCGAGGACGCCCAGAAGACCATCGACACGACCTATAACAAGCGCCTGTTTGGTTCCGATGTGACCATCTGTCGCAGCGATGAGGTGCTCACCGCCGTTCTGAACGGCGAGAAGGTCGAGGATCTTGAAGGCGAGGACGTCTCCGTCGACGAGGCGGCGGCTGCTCAGCAAACCTGGAAGACTGACGCTACCACTTTGCAGGCCAATGTTAACGCCGAAGAGCTTGCCTATGAGGCGTTGGAAGTTGGTCGAAGTGATGGCGGCATCTTCAAGCGCGTTGGCGCTTTCCTCTTCGGAAACACCGTTTCCCCCAATCTGAACTTCAACGATTCCGCCATCGAGGAGCTTGCCAAGGACATCGACAAGACCATGGGCGATGTTCGGGTGAACTATGGCGTGAAGGTCTCCGATGGTGTTGCGGCGGTCACTGAGGGCCACGATGGCAATATGGTAAGTCGCGTTTGGCTGAAGCGGACCCTTAACGATCAGTTCACCTCTGCGGATTCCTCTCATGCCTTCGTGGCGGAGATTTCCTATGCGCCTTTGCAGATAGACCAGGAGCAGGCTCAGGCTTGCGCTGACACGATCAATACTGCCCTGAACAGGGGCGCTACCCTGACTTTCGAAGGCACCAGCTACGATATCGATGCTGCTTCCTTGGGCAAGTGGGTGAAGACCAGCGTGAACGAGACTTCCGATGAGGCTACGCCCGAGGAAGAGAAAACCTATGAGATCGTTCCGTACCTGAATGTCGACAAGGCTCGGAGCGCCATCTTAAAGCACCTCACGCCTTCCATGGACAAAGAGAAAGCCCAGGTGAAGATAAAGGTCTCCGGTGACACTGCTACGGTGTACCCCAACGCTGAGGGCACCATGCCCGTCTTGGCAGATGCGGTGGAATCCCTCGATGCGGCCCTCTTCCAGAACGCTGAGGAATCTTCTGACCCCGTGACCATCGAGGTGCAGGGTACCGAGATCCCTGAGAGCATGTCCTTCGACGATGCCCTTGCTTATGGCGTGATCGAGAAGGTGCAGAGCTACACCACGGAGTACACGGCGGATAACGAGAATCGCAACATCAACATTCATCTGGCTGCCGATCTGCTGAATAACTCGGTGTGCGAGGGCAATGGCGGTACCTGGTCCTTTAACGGGACGGCAGGGGAGTGCAACGAGGAGAAGGGCTTTGTGGGTGCTGGCACCATTGTGAACGGTGAGACCGTCGACGAGATTGGCGGCGGAATCTGCCAGGTTGCCACCACGGTGTTCAACGCGGTGTATGAGGGCGGTTACGGCGTGGTGACGCGTCACAACCACACGCTCTACATCACCAGCTACCCCGCTGGTCGCGATGCTGCGGTCAGTTGGCCCGACCTCGATTTTGTCTGGGAGAACGACACCAGCAGCGATGTGTTGCTTCGTACCAGCTATACTGATACCACGGTTACCGTCACCCTGTACGGCATCAATCCTAACTATCGGGTAGAAACCGAGACGGGTAATTGGAAGGCCGGCAAGAAGCACAAGACCGTAACCGAAAAGGACGATACGCTTGCAAAGGGTACGGAATACGTGAAGCAGAGCGGCTGGGATGGCTCGAAGATCACGGTGAAGCGCACGGTGTACGACGATTCCGATACTATTGTGTATAGCGATACCTTTGCCTCGGTGTATGACCCGAGAAATGAGATAGTGGTAAAAGGCACTGCTACCAGCTAAAAAGGCAGCAAGGGCGTTTGCCACGGAAAGAGTAATGAGGGAAGGAGACCCACTTGTATTATCAGGAGGATCTAGAGACGATGTCTCGTCCTGAGCTCGAGAAGCTGCAGCTTCAGCGACTTCAGGACTTGGCCCAGTACGTTTACGATCGCATTCCTTTCTACAAGGAGGCGTTCGACAAGGCTGGTGTAACCCCTGCGGATATCACGAGCCTTTCCGATCTTACGAAGCTCCCCTTCACGGTGAAGCAGGATCTACGCGATGCCTATCCCTTCGATATGTTCGCGGTTCCTCGTGAGGAAGTCTCCCGTATTCATTGCTCCTCCGGCACCACGGGCACGGCCAGCGTTGTTGGCTACACTAAGCACGACCTCGATGAGTGGTCCGACTGCTTTGCCCGCTGGATCCATGCCGCTGATTGCGGTAAGGGCAGCGTTTTGCAGGTTGCCTATGGCTACGGCCTGTTCACCGGTGGTCTTGGCGCCCATGCTGGCGGCGAGATCGCAGGTTGTGCGGTGCTGCCTATGTCTACCGGCAACACTAAGCGCCAGGTGCGCCTCATGAACGACTTCCGCACCGATATCTTGGCCTGCACTCCTTCCTACGCCCTCGTTATCGCCGATGAGGCCATTAAGGAAGGCTATCGTCCAGCTGTCGATTTCAACCTGAAGGCTGCCATTCTGGGTGCAGAGCCCTGCTCTGAGGGAATGCGCGCTGAGATCGAGGAGAAGCTGGGCTGTAAGGTCTTCGACATCTATGGCCTGTCTGAGGTCATGGGTCCTGGCGTCGCCTGCGAATGCGAGTATCATGACGGCCTGCACATCTGCGAGGACAAGTTCATCGCCGAGATCGTCGATCCCGTCACCCTCGAGCCCGTTCCTGACGGAGAGTACGGTGAGCTGGTGTTCACTACCCTCACCAAGGAGTGCTCGCCTCTCATTCGCTATCGTACCCGCGATATCACCCGCTTCATCCCTGGCGATTGCGCTTGCGGTCGTACCGGCAGGCGCATCGATCGCATTCGCGGTCGTTCCGACGACATGCTCATCATCCGCGGCGTGAACGTATTCCCCATTCAATTTGCCCAGGTCATCTCTGAGTTCCCTGAGGTTACCTCCTACTATCAGATCGTTCTTACCACTAAGAACCATCTCGATCAGGTAGAGCTGCAGGTAGAGACCGTCAGCGATTTCCCCTTCGATGAGATCCGCAAGCTCGAGAGCCTCACTTCTCGCATCAAGCACGCTCTTAAGAACAACCTGCAGATTGCCGTCGACGTGAAGATCGTAGAGCCCATGACCATCGAGCGTTCCGAGGGCAAGGCCCGTCGTATCATCGATTTGCGAGGTGAGAACTAATGCTGAGCCAACTTACCGTTTTCATGCAGAACAAGGAGGGCCGTCTCGCCAGCTTGTGCCAGGCCCTCGCCGATGCTGACATTAACATGCACTCCCTGTATGTAGCCGACACCTCCGACTACGGTGTGGTGCGTATCTTCTGCGACTTCCCCCAGAAGGCCCGCAAGGTTCTGAACCAGGAGGGCTTCCGCGCCAGCATCATCCCCGTCATTGGCGTAAAGGTCCCCAACGTGAAGGGCGGCCTTGCCAACCTCCTGTCCTTCCTCGATAAGGCCGAGGTGAACATCGAGTACGGCTACTGCTTCGCCGTGAACAACGAGTACGCCATCGACGTTTTGAAGGTAGATGACCCCGATTTCGAGGTGCAGCTGGTGAACGCCGGCTACGAGATCGTCGAGAAAGAAGAGATCTATCAGCGTGATTAGAGAGTCTTTCTTAACCTGTAGTTCCCGAAGGACGCAGATTTTCCTCTGCGTCCTTCTGTCGTTGGCCCTGTATCTGGGCCTTGCGCCGCAGTTTGCCCAGGCAGATGTTCGTTCCACGGATATCATCTGCGGCCAAACTGTCGAGCAGAAGAGCCTGCCTACCTCTGCGTGTCCTGATGTCAGCGCCGATTACGCCATCCTGCTCGATGGCGACGGCAACGTGCTCTTCCAGCGCGATTCCTATAATCCCGTGCAGATCGCATCCATTACCAAGGTCATGACCGCTATCGTGGCCTATGAGTACAACCCGGACCTCGATGCCACCATTAAGGTGACCAAGAAGGCTGCGGAGGTGGGTGAGTCCTCTGCTGGTCTGAAGGCGGGTGACACCATGAACCTGCAGACTGCTCTGAAGGCCCTGCTCATTTCCTCGGGAAACGATGCGGCTGTCTCTATCGCGGGTAGTTTGGGTGCGAAGATGCTGAAAGATGACGGTGAGTCCTCGGACGACGAGGATGCCTGCATCGCTCGTTTCGTGCAGGCCATGAACGATAAGGCATCCGAGATGAACCTGAAGGACACCGTTTTCACCAATCCTCATGGCCTCGACTACGATGAGTTCTCCGGCGACCTGCACAGCTGTGCTTCGGACGTTGCTACTGAGGTGGCCTACGCCATCTCTATCGATCCCATTGTCGCCATTACGTCTACGGATGCCACCACCATTACGGTGAGCAGGGACAACAAGAAGGTCGGCATCGACCTTGAAAGCACGGACCAGCTGCTGAGCACCTATAAGGGCGCTGTTGGCGTGAAGACCGGTTTCACCGATCTTGCCGGCGCTTGCTTTGCCGGCGCCTATAAGGGCAAGGACATGACGCTTATCTCCGTGGTACTGCATGCCCCCGACGAGTCCGCTCGCTTCACCGATACCCAGAACCTGTGGGATTGGGCCAAGGAGCACACGGTCGATTACCAGCTCATCAACAGTGATTCCACGGTGAACGCCACCATTAACGAGGTGACCGCTGATTATCCTGTAGTGGCCAAGGTCTCCCACAAGGACTGGCCCGATAAACGAGTGAAGGCCACCGTGGCTGACTACAAGCAGACGGTGACCCTCTTCGATATGGAAGGCAACGTCTCCCAATCCGTCGAATATCGCGATCTTTCTGGCGACATTCATGTCGGTGATGTGGTGGGAACCATCGTCTTCAAGCAGCGCAACGAGGAGATTGCCCGCGTAGATATGGTTGCCGCTGAGGACGTGGCTGCTCCTGGTATAGTTGAAGGCATCGGAATCTGGTGGTCTCGTCTGACTTCCGGCTGCTTCGGTAGCGATGAAGCTCGGTACGCAGATAGCGTACTGGTTAATGAGACCCCGCTTCTTCTAGATAAAACCGCAGCGTAGCGTGGGTGCGCGGCGCTGCGTAGAGCTCTATATGAGAAGGTTGTGATTGTTATGACTACTGTTTGCCCTGTTTGCAACGGTCCGGTTTCCGAGACGGAGACCGTGTGCCCTTCCTGCGGCTTTAAGCTGAACGGCGCAACCCAGCAGTTCAAGCCAGTCGGTGACGGCTACAACTTCGACGTTGCTCCTGTTCAGACCCCTGAGGTGCCTTCTACGCCTTTCAAGGTGCGTGTCGTTCGCGGTCCTCAGGCCGGCATCGAGCTCTCCTTCGAGCGCAAGCCCATGTTGGTTGGCCGCAGCCCGCAGTGCGATATCTTCCTGAACGATATGACGGTTTCCCGTCACCATGCCCAGATCGTGCCTGAAGGCGACGGCTATACCATCATCGACAACCATAGCTTCAACGGAACGTGGGTTAACAACCAGTCCGTTTCTCGCTGTGCCCTGAAGAACAACGACATCATTCAGATCGGTACCTTCTATCTGCAGGTCATCTGTTAATTCGAGACCTGTCTCTTTCGCAAACGACAAGCATCCTAGTAATTAAAGGGAGTTATTCATGGAACTTCTGTCCGGAAACGAGGCGGTGGCCCAAGGCGCTTGGGAAGCCGGCTGCACTATCGGCGTGGCCTATCCTGGCACTCCTTCCACGGAAACGATGGAAGAGTTCGCGAAGAAGCCCGATGTGTATGCCGAGTGGGCTCCCAACGAGAAGGTAGCCTTGGAAGTTGCTGTTGGTGCCTCTGCTGGTGGAGCACGCGTGCTCTCCACCATGAAGCACGTGGGTCTGAACGTGGCGGCAGACCCTCTGTTCACCGCAGCCTATACCGGTGTAAACGGTGGCTTGGTTGTCATGGTGGCCGATGACCCCGGCATGCATTCCTCTCAGAACGAACAGGATTCCCGCAACTACGCTCATGCCGCTAACATCCCCATGTTCGAGCCCTCCGATTCCCAGGAGGCCCACGATTTCACTCGTGACGCCTTCGGCCTGTCCGAGGAGTTCGACATCCCCTTCATGGTTCGCGGCGCTACCCGCGTAAGTCACAGCAAATCTCTGGTTCAGGTGGGGGAGAAGACCCCTCACGAGCTGGTGCCCTATAGCAAGAGCGCTGACAAATGGGTGATGATGCCCATCTTCGCGAAGCCTCGCCGTCGCGATCTGAATGAGCGTCTTGACCGTCTCAGCGCATGGGCAGATGAGTGCCCCTACAACCGTATGGAGCTCCGCGATACGAAGGTCGGCATCGTGTGCTCCGGCGCTTCCTATCAGTATGTGCGTGAGGCTCTGCCTGAAGCCAGCGTTCTGAAGCTTGGTGTGGTGTGGCCACTGCCTGCTGGTCTGCTTGCGAAGTTCGCCGCCGAGGTCGATTCTCTGTATGTGATCGATGAGGCCTCCGACTACCTGAGCTTGCAGGTGAAGGCTTCTGGTGTGGAAGTTGCCCAGACCCCCGAGCCTCTTCCTCGCAACGGCGAGCTTTCTCCTGCGGCTATTCGCGCCGCCTTCGGCCTTCAGGGCTTCGATCATGAGTACGCACCCACCGATGTGCCCGCTCGTCCCCCCGCATTGTGCCCTGGCTGCCCTCATCGCCTGGTGTTCAAGGAGCTGGCGGCTATGCGCGCCATCGTTACCGGCGACATTGGCTGCTACAGTTTGGGTGGCATGCCTCCCCTGAACGGCATCGATACCATCCTCTGCATGGGTGGTTCTGTTTCCATGTCCCATGGCTTCGAGCTTGCCATGGCTGGCACAGAGCATAGGCCCATCGTGGGTATCATCGGTGATTCCACCTTTGCTCACTCCGGTCTTACCTCGTTGCTGGGCACCGCCTACAACAAGGGTGCGGGCACCATCTGCATTCTAGACAATCGTACTACGGCCATGACCGGTAAGCAGGGTAACCCTTGCAACGGTGTGACCCTGCAGCATCGACCAAGCCGCGAGATGAACATCGAGGCTCTGATAGCTGCTATGGGCATCGAGGACATTCGCACGGTAGACCCCTATGATCGTCAGGCGGTTCGCTCGGCCCTGAAGGAGGCCACTGCAAACACCGACGATCTGAGTGTCATCGTGTTCCGCCATCCCTGCGTTCTGCTGACCAAGGAGAAGCCTGCGAAGGTGTGCATGGTCGATGGCAACTGCAGCGCTTGTGGCGTCTGCATCACCATTGGCTGCCCTGCTCTCGCCAAGAACCCCGTGACCGGTCAGGCCGAGATCGACCCTGACCTGTGCATTGGCTGCGGCTGCTGCGAGCAGTACTGCAAGAGCGGCAACATCACGAGGGAGGCTCGATAATGAACAACCAGGCTACTACGGTTCTCATGTGCGGCATTGGTGGTCAGGGAACCATCACCGCTGCCAGTCTGCTTGCCTCTACCGTCACCGAGTACGGTTTGCAGGTGAAGATGAGCGAGATTCACGGCATGTCTCAGCGCGGTGGTGCTGTGACCACCATCGTTCGCTTCGGCGAAGAGGTGCACAGCATGGTCTGTGACGAGGGTCAGGCTGACTGCATTCTGTCCTTCGAGACTACTGAGGCTCTGCGCAACGTCTCCTTCCTGAAGAAGGGTGGAGCACTGCTGGTGAATCAGGAGAGCATCAAGCCTCAGAGCGTGCTCACCGGCCGTGCTCAGATGCCCCACAACATGCAGCAGCGCCTGCAGAATTACGGCGCCAAGCTTATCCCCGCTACCGAGCTTGCTCGTAAGGCGGGCACTACCAAGTGCGCAAACGTGGTGTTGCTGGGTGCTTTGGCTTCTACCTTGCCTTTCGAGGTGGAAGTATGGGAGCGAGTCATCGCCTCGAAGGTTCCGCCTAAGACGGTGGACATCAACTTGCAGGCCCTCCATCTTGGTATGGAAGCGGCTCGGAGTTAAGTGCAAACGCGTTTCTTCGGCCGAAGCTTCGTCGGGCTGATTCTGCGGAAAGCCTTCGCTTAACTTGCGGCGATCTTGCTCTGATTCCACGGAAAGCTTTCGCCGAACCTACCTCTATGCCTTCACTATCGCAACAACAGACTTCTCAGATTGTTACCCGCTTGGCTCCTACGCCCAGCGGGTATCTGCATAAGGGGAATATCTTCTCCTTCTTGGTTTGTTGGCTCTACGCTCGTCAGAACCAGGGGCGCGTGTTGCTGCGCATCGAGGACCTCGATGCTCCTCGCTGCAAGCTCGAGTTCATCGATGCCACCATCAGAGACCTGCAAAACTTGGGTCTCACCTGGGATAACGAGAAGATCATGTATCAGAGCCAGCGTAGCGATGCCTACGAGGAAGCTCTAGAAGCGCTGAGGAATCTGAGTGTTGCTGACCTCATCTACCCCTGCTTTTGCTCGCGGGCGGATCTTCTTGCGGCTAGCGCCCCTCATGCGGGGGAGCGCCAAGTGTATGCCGGTACCTGCAGGGGCCTTTCTGCCGATGAGCGTGAGCATCTCATGCAAGAGCGCCCCTATGCGCTGCGCTGTGGGGTTCCTGATGAAACGGTTGCGATCAGGGACCTGTGGCAAGGATGCTACGAGCAGAACCTGGCCACGGAGTGCGGCGATTTCATTGTGCGGCGCAAGGACGGTCTCTTCGCCTATCAGTTGGCGGTAACGGTCGATGACCTTACGCAGGGGGTGAACACCGTCATTCGCGGGGTCGACCTCCTAAGCAGCGCTCCCCAGCAGCTGTATCTTCGTGGGCTGTTAGGTGGGGGAGACGAGCCTCTGCGCTTTGGGCATGTTCCCCTGTTCGTCATGCCCGATGGGCGCCGCCTTGCGAAGCGCTCTGGGGACAAGGGTGTCTCTACTTTGGTACAGGAGTATGGCTCCGTGCAGGCTTTTCTGGGAGATTTGGCTTATTCTACCGGGCTCATTTGTGAGAACGAGCCCATTACCGCCGATGAGCTCATCGCTGAAGCCGACCTTTCCGTGCTGCGGGGGCGTGACGAGATTCTGTGCCGCTAAGGTGGCTGGGTTCGGGCTGATTCTTCCCTGAGTTTCTTGATGGTCTTTTTATCTGTTAATTCGCCTAGCTCGCCCTTTATAGCCTTAGTTCGCAACCCGGCTCTACAGCGTGATGACGCAACCGCAGTGGAAGAAGATGGCCGCTACGTAGAATGCGCACAGCAGTACCGTGAAGGTGGTGACCTGACCCATGGCAGGGCCACGGGATGAGCTGATGAGGGGGTTACCCAGCAGCGCTTTGAACTGCCCGATGCAGGCCAAGGCCATGAACAGGCAGATCAGCAGTCCGCGGGGGAAGTACACGCCAACCAGGATCACGGTGAAGAGCACGGCAACGATCATGATGCCGTGATACAGGGCTACTGAGCGCTCGCGGCCAAGGACGACGGAGAGGGTCTTGCGCTGGGCTTCGATGTCCTTCTCGATGTCACAGGTGTTGTTGGTGAACATGATGAGGCCGATGCTCAGAATGACGGGCACGGCGAACAGCAACACGGACCAATCGAGCACCAAGGTTAGAGCCTGATAGCTTGCCAGAGTAATCAGACCGCCCATGGTAATGCCGCTAACCAGCTCGCCAATGGGCAGGTAGGAGATAGGGGTGCGACCTCCAGAGTACAGGAACACGATGATGGC
This sequence comes from Eggerthellales bacterium, assembly GCA_029225085.1. GTDB lineage: Bacteria > Actinomycetota > Coriobacteriia > Coriobacteriales > Eggerthellaceae > JAQXVU01. The sequence goes on from JAQXVU010000025.1 coordinate 19,540, forward strand.
GCCCACGATGGCAATGACCAGGGGCACCCATCCTGCTCGGAAGATGATGTACAGACCCAGAATGAAGGCGCCGGCTAGGAAGGCGATGGCCAGGTTACGGGCTTCCTTGGGGTCTACGTCGTTGTACACCAGCACCGCATCGGTGGGATCGTCCTGGTTCTCCTCGGTGTCGGTGCCCTTCACGTAGTCGAAGTAGTCGTTGATGGTGTTCACCGCCGATTGCATGAGCACGCTGATGGCTAGGAGCACACAAACGGTGATGACGGAAAGCTTACCCGTGGTTCCTACGGCCAGAGCTGCTGCCAGCAATACGGGGGTGACAGAGGCGGGCCAGGTATGGGGAGCCGCCAGCTGCACCATGAGCAACGGCGTGAGCTTGCCGGAGTAGGTCTTCTTGGCCTGCGGTTTAGAGTTTGCGCGTGAACGCGACTGGTCAGGTGAGGTTGAAGGCTGGTCGGAGGTGAAGGGCATCGTTATTCCTTGTGTGATTGGCTCTTTTGCTGAGCTATTGCGGGAAGTTGCAAACAGCGTTGGTTCGGGATGCGTGCTTAAAGCGTCTGGTTACAGAATCGATGTGGTCATATGCTGGTATGCATGGTACACCATTGGGCTGCCTAAGGACTCCTGGGCCCCCTGTGCGACAGCGTCGAAAGCCATGTCGTAGGTGTTGTTGTTCTCCGAAACGTGCATAGCGGCGATGGCGCGGGTCCGCAAGCCGCAGAGAGCTCGAGCCGCATCGGTGGCTTGCTGGTTTGAAAGGTGCCCATCCTTCGAGGCGATGCGTTGCTTCACTGGGTACGGGTAGGGCCCTTCTTTCAGCATGCGGGGATCGTGGTTCGCCTCGAGGGCGAGAATGCCTGCATTGCGGCAGCATCGCATGACAGGCTCGGTGACGAAGCCGGTATCGGTAATGAGTGCAAGGGAATCTCTCGCTCCGCCTTCGTCTACTTCCACAAGAATATTGGCCGGAGAGGCGGCATCGTGGGAGGAGGGGAGCAAAGTCACGTGAAAGGAGCTGCACGCGATGGTTTCCTCGGGGGCGGGGAAGATGTGATGCAGGGGAACCTTGGGGTCCTGCAGCTCCCTACTGGCTTCGTAGGTTCCTTGGAAGGTGACCAGGGTGGGTAGGTTTTCGGCGCCCAGGGTTTTTGCGAAGTAGCGCATGTTCACGCCGAACCCTTTTACGTGGTCGGTGTGTTCGTGGGTAATGAGTACATGAGAGATCTTGGAAAGAGGGCATCCCACATCCTGCAGCCCAGCTGTCAGGGCTTTTTTGGTGATTCCGCAATCGATGAGAAGAGCACCTGCATCGGTTTCTACAACCGTGGCGTTGCCTTTAGATCCGCTGGCGATGATGTGGGCTTTGAGCATGTGTCTCCTCGTGGTGCGTAGCGCGTAAAAATGAGCTCGCAGACCCGGGTGGTTCTGCGAGCTGTACGCTCCCCTGTAATCCGTTTCATTATAGGGGAGCGTGGTGTCTTAGGGGCAAAGCGCTAGTTTTCGAGGTGATAGTTGTGATGTTGAGTTGTGGGTTCTGTGCGGACCCGAATAGGGCGAACAGCCCGTTAGTAGTAGGAGGCTGACGCTACATTACGGTCAGGGCGACGGAGATGATGTTCACCAGAAGGGCGCCGATCATGATGGCGTACACCACGGGAAGGTTCTGGGGTTGGCCATCGCAGAGATGGTTGTCGTGATCCTCCAGAATCTTGGGCTGGGGGATAGAGGGAGCGCTAACATTCTGAGCGTTGTCTACGTAACCGTGCTGAACTGCTTCGTTGAATGTGACTGCCATGATGTTTCCTTTGTCTCGGTTCTCTGGGAACAAAACAAAACGCCAGCATGCTGTTCGCGGTCTGCTGGCGTAGGAAGCAATCTTGCGTCGGTGATCGTGAGCGGTTAACGCTTGTTTTGCAAGAACAAGTATAAGACCGCTGCATCAGTTTGAAGCAACATTTAGCTCATTCGTGCATGCTTTGCATAGGTTAATGATTTTCCGAACTCTGTAAGCGCCCTTCGAGCGGGTTCATGAGTTCCCGAACTCTGTAAGCGCCCTTCGAGCGGGTTCATAGCTTGCGGCTCTTCTTGCCAGACGTGCATGACTTTTACTTCTTGCCCAAACCCATCGTTTCCGCTGCGGCTATGAGGGCGTTGATTCCGCCGAAGGTGGTGGCCACGGCCAGCTCCGAGAGCTGCTCCGCCGGCAACTCGGAATCTCCTTCAAGCCATTGCGTGTAGAGCTGCAACAGCGCTGCACAGAAGTAGGCTACGAACAGATCGAGGTGGGGCCCCAAGGACTTTCCCAATCCCAGTGAATCATCTTCAGCCAGAACCTTTGTCAGCAGGGGCTTCAGGCGCATTATCAGATCGCTGGTCTTTACGTGCTTCAGCAGGGCGGATCGTTCGTTCAGCCTCCTTACAATCTGATCGCCCAATACCGTGTAGAGCTTATGCACATCTACCAGCCCATCGGAACCAAGGGAGAACTGCCGGATGATAGCCACCTCTTCCTCAGCTTCCTCCTGCAAGATCTCATCTATCAGGTCGTCGATGCAACCGTAGTGCAGGTAGAAGGTCTTGCGGTCCCTGTCGGCGCGATCGGCAATTTCCTTCACAGTGATCTCGCTCAGGTCCTTTTCGCTGAGAAGCTGCAGGAAGGCCTGGCGAATGGCAATCTTGCTGCGTCTTTGCCGTCTGTCTTTACCCGGGCTTTTTGCGATTTCTGCGCTCATGGTTCCTCCCTGCTCGGTCTTCATTCGCGTAATTTCAACAGGACTACAGGAAGGTGTCGCCACACGTTTCAGCGAAGTGTGGAATATGCCACATTGGCAAAATACCTGGTCATAGCCCCGTTTTCTCTCTGTTCCTATAATAGACACTGTGGATTTTTCCACAACGTAGAATTTGTAAAAAATCACTGCGGTTCGGAAAAGGATTGCGGAGGAGACGCGAGTTCCCCCTACGGAACGTGTCTTCTTCCGCATGGTGAAGATGAGGAGTGAAGCATGAAGGCGACTGATCAGATTAAGCGTGCAGCGCTGATGAAAACCATGGATTACCTTTTGGAAGACCCCGAGGCAAACGTCACGAAGATCATGGGGATGCTTGACAAGGTGGCACCGGCCGATCTATTTCCCTCTCAGCGTGAGGCGTTCCGCAACGCCATCGATAGCAAGAACAATTGGTATCAGCTCATCATGCGCGTTCTCGATCTGAATCCCGAGATTCGCGATGACCTGATTAAGAACTTCGTGGTAGATGGCAACCTTATGGCATGGCCTCGCCAGGAGGAGATGCGCAGAGAGCACCAATGCAACATTCCCTGGGCGATTCTGCTCGACCCAACTAGCGCCTGTAATCTGCATTGCACCGGTTGCTGGGCTGCGGAGTACGGCCATAGCCTGAACCTTACTTACGATGACATCGACAGCATCATCAATCAGGGTAAGGAGCTGGGTATTCGCTTCTACATTTATACGGGTGGCGAGCCCATGGTGCGCAAGAAGGACCTCATTCGCCTGTGCGAGGCCCATCCTGACTGCAGCTTTCTGTGCTTCACCAACGCAACCCTCATCGATGAAGCCTTCTGTCAGGATCTTCTGCGGGTGAAGAACTTCGTCCCAGCCATCAGCGCCGAGGGATCCCGTGAGACCACCGATGAACGCCGTGGTGAGGGAACCTACGATAAGGTTCTCGCGGCTATGCGGCTGCTGAAGGCACATGGGCTGCCTTTCGGCGTGTCCACCTGCGTGACCAGGGCGAACTGCGACACAGTTGGCAGCGAGGAATTTGTAGACTGGATGATCGAGCAAGGGGCCCTGTTCTGCTGGATGTTCACCTACATGCCCGTTGGCCACGGTGCCCCTACCGATCTGATGCTTACGGTGCAGCAGCGACAGCGCATGTACGACTTCGTACGCCGTATGCGCAACGAGAAATCCCTGTTCATCATGGACTTCCAGAATGACGGTGAGTTCGTCGGCGGCTGCATTGCCGGTGGTCGACGCTATCTGCATATAAACGCTGCGGGTGATGTGGAGCCCTGCGTTTTCGTGCACTACAGCAACGCGAACATCCACGACAAGACCCTGCTTGAATGCCTGCAGTCACCCCTGTTCATGGCTTATTACGAGGATCAGCCCTTCAACGGTAACCTTCTGCGTCCGTGCCCCATGCTCGAGAACCCCGATTGCCTTCAGCGAATGGTGGAAGGAACCGGAGCGGTTTGCACAGATTTGGAAAGCGACGAGCCTGTGGAAGAACTGTGCGACAAATGTCGCCCCTTCGCTGAGGAGTGGGCCCCTGTTGCCCAGGAGATGTGGGAGAACCCCGACGATCCTCGTAGGCCTTGGCGTGAGGATATCACCAAGAACATGGCTGAGACCGACAAGGAGAAGTTTGCTCGACAGGGTAGAACCTTCTGAGTTCGGTTTGCAAATCAGCCGGTTAGTTTGATACCAGAAACAATTTAAAAATCTGGCAAGTGAATAATAGAGCCCCCATCCCGAACCGGTGATGGGGGCTCTCATTTGCGCAAAATCCCAGGTAAAGCGCCTGTTCATTGGAAAATAATTTCTAATCAAACCCCATCTGTTCCTGATACAACTTTTCATACACTTTTCGCAAAATATATAGTGTTTTCCCAGGCCAGAGACCAATTGTTGCTAATCGAAAACATTGTTTCTGATAAGGGGCTAAAAATGAATAAATGTGCAAGTAATTTCACATATTTGCCTTTTCTGAGGACTTTTGTCCCAAAAAGGTGTGGAATCTTTTTTGCCAAGCGGTATCGGGTCTTATTTACGTTTCACCTGATGCCGTGACAGTTTGAAGCGCATCTGACTACGTATAAGCACGAAATTCTGATCAGTTTTCTATTACGTAAGATTTCGTGAGGTGTCGGATATGCTGTTCAAGCGGAACAATTCCAATGCTCACCTGAATAAAGCTGCTATCTGTCTCGCTGCTCTTTTGCTTGCTGTGGGACTTGTTCCTCTTTCCGCTATTGGCGAGAATCTGGTGAACACCGCAGGTATGCAGGTTACTGCTGCAGGTGTTGCGTCTCTCGAGGATGAGGGCCTTTCCCCTTTGGCCGATGACGGATCTTCTTCCGATTCCGTTGATGATTCTGCGGCCTCTGATGCCCCCGAGGATGGCACCGAGAATGCTGCCGATTCTAATGTGAATTCTTCTGCTGGCAACTCTGGCGATAACGGTTCTTCTGGCAATTCGGGCGTCTCTAACGACTCCAGTTCGTCTTCTGATGGCTCTGCAGGTTCCGATACTTCTAAGGATTCCGCTGCAGCGAACAGCTCTTCTAAGGACAAGAGCACCTTCGCAGTCCGTAATTCTACCTATCCCGAATCTGTGCAGATCAATATCGATCCCAACAATCCTGAAAAGGGAACCATCACCTTCACCGTTGGCAGCGTATCTGTCACGGCTGGTAAGAGCAGCACGGCAACACTGACGGTAACGAATGGGACCTCATCTGACTCTAAGTCTTTTAACCTTACCCCTGGCTCTGTAAGCGCTAACCCCACAGGTTCCATCACTGCTGAATCCGCACTCACGAAGGAGTCCGTGAAGAAGGGGAGCGAGGGCACCTTCTCCTTTAAGATTTCCGTTCCTAAGGCCACTATGTCCGGTACGTACTACGTGCCTATCGACATCACCTATCCCGATAACGGTAGCACTGTCTATACCGTGTACGCTGAGGTGAACGTAACCGCAGCTTATAGCGGCGTTATCTGCTCGAAGGGCCGCAATAACGGTTCCCAGCTCTCTGGCTACGACAACAAGTTCAGCGATGAGTTCCTGTCGCTGGCCTTTGATCTCGCTAACTACGCCGAGTCTGGCGCCAATTACGATTGGAAGCTGAAGATCGAGGCTGCTGAGAGTGCAACGGGCGACTTCGTAGACGTCACCGATCAGCTCTCCTGCCAGTGGACGACCCCTCTCTCCGGTAGCGTTGCCTCTGGTTTCTCCGGCTCTGGAGCCATGAGCGCTCAGGATGTGTACACCGGTGAAGCTAAGATTTCCTTGAATGATCTGGATCCCGACCATAAGTACGTGGTGTAAGAAGCTGCACGAGTGGTTGGCTAGCTACAATGAGAGCTTAGCCAGTGGGGAAGTGACTCCTGCGGCCGACCCCTTCTCCTTCCAGGAGGCGGAAGATCAGTTTAACGGAAAGGGTCTCCAAAACGGGCTTGTGGGCTTCATCAAAATTCCCGCCATGAAGTGCAACATGCCCCTGTACTTGGGGTCGAGCTATGAGCACATGGCTTTGGGTGCCACGGTGGTTGGCGGCACCTCCGCGCCTATTGGCGGTGAGAGCACCAACTGCGCCATCGCTGCACATCGTGGCTGGCAGACCTCGGCCATGTTCCGGGATATCGAGACCCTGAAGAAGGGCGATAAGGTGATCATCGGCAACCCCTGGGAGACCATGGAGTACCAGGTCACGAAGATTCGCGTCATAGATCCTTCCGATACTGATGCTATTGCCATTCAACCTGGTCGTGATCTGGTGTCCCTGCTGACCTGTCACCCCTATGGCTACAACTACTCTCGTTATCTGGTTATCTGCGAGCGCGTAGACGCCGATAGTGTCGCGATCGAAGCCGACGCAAATGAAGACTCTGGCATTGCAGGTGAGCTCTCGTTGGTGCAGGTAGAAGACGTGCTGCGCATTGTGGGGCTGGCTGGCATCGCAATTTGCGCAGTGCTGCTGATTATGCGCCTTCGTAAGCAGAAGAAGAACGGCCGGTAAACTGTTGGTTGCCAGTGGGTCGTTATATGTCAGCACCTGGCTGGCTGATGGCTAATCAGTATGTGCTGACACGTAACCGGTCGCCTGCGAATGGTCACATGTCGGTGAATGAGCCGAAATCTGCATTGTCCCTGCTGTTCGCGGACTTTTCCTGCTCCCTTATGTCTGTGTGTGATAATACAACCTGAACGAAAGAACAAGGAATCTCTAGGCAGCACGTCTGCGAATCCGAACATCGCTTGGCGGAGCGTTGTTCGACGGTCAGACCGTGCTGGGTAATCGGGGGATTATGAACAAGAAGCGTATGTTTCCACAGGCTGATAGGTATTGCGTGCGCCTTCTCGAAGAAGTGCGTCCCAACATCTACCAGACCACCTATGAGCTCAGCAGCTTTCCCTTTGCACCCCGCGTCGATATGTTCTGCGTGGTGGAGCCTGGCGAGCGCGCGATGCTCATAGACACCGGCTGGTGGGAGATTACCGGCGTTGGCGCCCTGAATGAGATGGTGCGTCGCTTCAACGTGCCCTGGGAGAACGTGCAGGTGTTCCTGACCCACTTCCACAATGACCACGCTGGCAATCTCGACTTCTGTCTGGAAAACGGCGCTCATCTGGTGATGCACGGCCCTGACGATCCCCTTACCAAGGAGGACTACGCCCAATTCCTACGCAAGACCGGTGCGGACCTGGTAGGCGAGCGCGGCGACGAGCTGGCTGCCCTTGCCGCTATGGCTGGCCGCCCCGACCTCACCGCTCATGGCTCTCGCGATGTTCCCCTTACCGGCTCTGAGCATATAGACATCGCTGGCTACTCCTTTAAGCCCATTCTCACCCCAGGCCACGCCCCTGAGCACGTGTGCTTGCAGGAGGAACGAGAGGGCATCCTCTTCGCCGGCGATCACATCGTAGAAAAGGTGCCTCTTGCCTCGCAGTACAAGGCGGATAGCCAGGTTTTGCTGCGCTATCTGGAAGGCTTGCAGACCGTTGGCGACATGAACCTTACGGAGATGTACATGAGCCACTGCAGGTCTCGACGCGATGAGGAGATTCCCGCCGAAGTGCAGCGCATCATCCATTTCTACGAGCGCCCGCTGCGCAAGACCCTCAACCTCCTCATAGAGGCTTCCGGCGAACCTCTGAGCATCTATGAGCTGGCATGCCGCTACTACGCCTACCGCAAGGAGCGCATCGCGGACCTCGACTCCATTACCAGAATGCGTCGTCTGTCCGGCGTCTTCCTCTTCGCTGAGTATCTGCACGACATTGGTCTTGTGCAGCGCGTAGAGGACGCCGATGGAGTCTTAAGGTATTTTGCCTAGCGAATAGCCCTATTCCTGTTACCCCGGCAAACGCCTCGTCGGAATCGAAGCTTTAGTTCATCGAAGATCCGTTCATTAGCGGCTCCGCTGGTTCTATGCGCTAAACTGAATGAAGCAACGTGAATTGTCTGGAAGGGGCTCCGCCGTGGAAGATTCCTCTAAGAAAACTCAGAAGCGCTTTTGCTCTCAGTGCGGAACTCCCGTGCGCGACAACGAGAAATTTTGCCGTGAATGCGGAGCTCTATTGAAGTCTGTCCCCGTTTCTGAAGAGTCAGCCTCTAAGGAGCATACCTCCGCGCAGAATGAATCTTCCGAGCAGCAGACCGCGGCTTCATCGTCTGGTCCCGCTTCCGCCACTGCAGCAGCTTCCGCTGGCACTGCGTCTGCGAAAACCGAGTCCGCTTCCACCTCTGCGACATCTGAGACAGCCTCCACATTTACTCCCTCAGATCCTGCTCCTGCCAAAGAGCCCGAGAACGTCTTCGAGGCCCTCGGCTGGGATGCTCCTGACCCTCAACAGCTAAAGAGCATTCAAGCCGGCAAGCGCAAGAAGCTCAGCCCCCGCACCTTCATCATTTTGGTTGTCGTGGCCGTTATCGCACTGCCAATGGCCCTTTTCGGCGGATGTACTGCCTGCGGCGTCTTCGATGACGACATTACCTACGAGGACGATTCACCTCACAAGCTGTATTGGCCCTACAGCGGTCTTGCCCAGATGCTCCCGGAGCCTGATGCGGAGTACGGCGATATCGAGAAAGACAAGAATTCCGACTTCCGCGCCACGTTAGAGGAAGTGCAGCCTGAGTACTTCGCCGACTATGCAAAAGAGTGCCAGGCCTACGGCTTCTCCCTGAACGTAACGCAGGATGAGACCAGCTTCTCGGCGGAAAACGACGAGGGCTGCGCTCTGCACCTGACCTACAGCGAAGATAACATGCGCATGAAGATCAAGCTTACGGCTCCTACGGTGCGCGTTCGGGTTGAGGTGGAATGCGACGAGGCTTCCTCTGAGGACTACGATATCTGGGTTGTCATCGATGACGATTGGCAGGGCACTATTCGCAAGGGCGAGAGCGACATCTACGACCTCGACCTCACCTCTGGCAAGCACACTCTGCGCATCGAGAGCGAAGATAACTACGAGGTCTACGGAACCATGCCCTTCACGGTGTCCGGTGAGTGCGCTCTGACTTTCAGCGCTAATTGCAAGAAAGATCGCGTGAAGATCACCTTGGTACAGGAGTCTGGTGACGCAACGGTTGGCGACGAGGTTGCTGCTGGCGATGAGACTGCGGCCGAGACGACCAATGGTGCTTCTGCTTCGTCGTCTGCATCTAAGCCTGCTGATCCCGATATGGTCACCTACACCAAGGTTAATGCTAAACAGCTCATGGATGACGTGGCAAACGATGCCGACAAGGCAAAGCAGGACTATTACTTCGAGTATGTGGAAGTAACCGGTGTCATCGACTCCATAGACTCTGATCTGTCCTACGTCACCATTGTTCCGAAGAAGGGAACCTACTTCTACAACGTCATGGGCTTCACGCAGGATAAGGACCAGGAGAAGGCCCTGAAGAAGTACGCGGAGGGCGACGAGATAACTCTTCGCGGTCAGATTACTTTGGTGAGCCAGCTTCTTGGCTACAGCATGGATATCTACGAGATTCTATAACCGCTCTGAAGTTGCGCTTGGTAGCCGGGATTTGAGCCCTGGTGATTAAGCGACTCGATGCTCGCTCATGATGCCCGCAAGTTGGCCCTTAAAGCTCGACGTTATCTTCTACATAACCCACAATGAGATAACGGGTTTCTGCAGCTGCGTCTACGCAGGTCACAAGCTGAATAAGCTGTTCTGGCGATGCGGGGACGTCGTTGAGCTTTACTTGGGCGGTCGCGGACAAATCCGTAGCATAGTCTTGTAGGGCTGCGGGGGAGGAGTAGCTCCTGCGCATAACACCCGTATCCTGTGAGGAGATTTTGCTCACGGCGAAAAGCTTTACCTGGTAGTTTGCGCTAGGCGTCAGCACGTATAGCGTGTCGTGATCTTGAAAGTCCCCCTCGTCGGCCATTTGAGCAAGCTGGCCGAACATGCTGCCGTCCTGCATGTTGTGACCGAAGATGGTGCTCACCATATCGGAATAATCAGCAGCGTTTTCGCAGTTCAGGAATATACATCCAGTGTGCACTACGCCGTCCTCATCGCCAGAGAAATTCTTATGCAGGTACTCCTCGTTATCGTCGCCTTGCACGATTGGATAGTTCACGTTGGTGCCCGGCATATACACCCAACCCACCACATCAGGATTCTCATCGCGAAGGTGCTCCCAATCAGCCGTCATATCCTGCAGGGATAGATGAGCATCAGAAGAGTTAAGGTCCGTAACGTTGCGAGCCAAATCGTCATATTTTGATCCAGCCTGCAGGTAGGAGCAGCCTATGAATGCGAGGCCCATAACGGAAACTGCGAAGACCACGGAGCACAGGGCCACAAGAACTCGGTGCGTTGCGTTCCCTCGATGGGTCTCGCCGCTCTGCTTCTTTTCGCCCACGGTTCCTCCTGTGTCCGCCTAGTCTCCCAATGCGTTGCTCCTGCAACTGTTCGCCTTACAAAACGCTGCCTGCAAGGCATGGTACCACGCCGGCATGGTGGGAACTCGCGACGCAAAAAAGGGGAGCGCATACCGCGCTCCCCAGCGAGAAAGAGAGAAGTTTCTCGGTAATCGCCGCGGGTATCGGTACACCTGCAGCCTTGCGGTGATTACCGCAGGCCGCAAACATTGGGAGTCCGCAAGCCCGCAGCATCAATCGCTTAAGCGCCCACAACCTTCACGGTCTTGCCGCAGTTGCTCTTGGTGAAGTACTTGCTGTAGGTCTTCACCTTGCTCTTGGCAACGACAACCTTGGTAACAGAAGAGCTCTTCAGGCTGCCAGAAACAGAGGACTTGGTGAGCTTGCCGCTCTTCACCACCAGGGTCTTCACACCCGTGTGATACAGGGCGTTCTCGCCAATCTTGGTGACGTTGGTGGGGATGGTGAGCTTGGTAAGGCTGGTGCACTTAGAGAATGCGGAGCGCTCGATGGTCTTCAAGCTAGAAGGCAAGGTCACGGTCTTCAGCTTGCTGCAGCCGCGGAAAGCGTACTTGCCAATAGTGGTCACGGTAGAAGGAATGGTGACTTTGGTGAGCTTCTTGTTGTTCTCGCAAGCGCTGCTCTTAATGCTGGTCACCTTGTAGGTTGCGCCCTTAATCTTCACCGCAGAGGGAACGTAGGCGTAGCTGGTGTTCTTTGGGCAAGCTGCATAAGAAACTACACCGCCCTTGCCGTTCTTGTCGGCGGACTTCACTACCTGCACGGAGGCACCGGCGGACTTGCCGGAGATGATCTTCACCACGGTACCTGCTTTGGGAGCGGTAGAGGTTGTAGGTGCTACAACTTCAGGAGCATTGGGGTCTTCTAGCTCGTACACTGCCAACGTGCCGGAAACTTCGCAGGCTGCCAGAAGCTGAGCCTTGCCGGAAGCGTTGCTTTCAGCTGGGACGAAGCACAGGCCCTCGGGAGAAACGTCGCCCTGAATGGCGGAATCGAACTCACGGGAGTTGATGTAGTTCACGTAGGAAACGTTGGAGGGGTCGGTGATGTCGTAGACCATGACGCCGCCGATGCGCTCGAGGGCGGCGAATGCATAGGTCTTGCCGTTCACCGTACCGGTAACGACGGTTTCAGGCTCGGGACCCTTCTTACCGGAGCGGTTGTCGGCATCCAACTTGTCGTTAGAGCAGTTAAAGTTTGCGGGCAGCGTGGCGAGGGTGGTCTCTTCCATAGTGCTGCCAGAGTCATACACCAGGTTCAGGCCGGAATCGGTAACCTCATACATGCTGATGGAACGACCGCCAAACATGTAGTCCTTGGTGGTGTCAAGGCCGTCCCACATCTCGGAGTTAAACCATACGACCTTCTTGCTGAACGTAACGTTGCCGGTAGGGGAGGTCTTGCTCTCGTACTCGTTGCTCATGCCGGACCAGTCGGCGCGGCTGTCGCCCTCGTTGGCGGTGAGAAGGTAGGTCTTGCCGTTAATGGCGGTGGCGCTGATGCCGTCTGACATCTTAATGCCGTAGATGCCCTCGTAGTTCTTCAGCTCGCACACGCCGTCCTTTTCCAGATCAGCCTTAGTGGTGCCGAAGTCCTGGAAGCCCAAGGGATATACGCCGGTGAAGGTCTCATCGGCGATGTTCAGCACGGCGATGGAGTTTGCCTCCTGCAGGGAGACATAGGCGTTGTTGCCGCTGACGGCGATGTACTCGGGCTCAAAATCAGTGGAAGGCATGATGCCCTTCTGAATGAGCACGCCAGATTCGGTGAGCTGATCGCGTTGGGCATCGTACTGGTCGAAGTAAACGCTGGTGACAGACAGTGCATTGTCCTGTCCGATCTTCACTACGCTCACAGAACCCTTGGGATCGGTGCCCTCAGTGCCCAGACGGGGCTCGCCCTCGTCAGCAGTGAGAATGGCAGACTCGCCAGCGAAGGTCACCATGTCGGGCTGTACGCCAACCTGAGCGGTGGAAAGCAGGTTCAGGGAGCCATCGGCGTTGCAGGCGAAGAGGGCAACCAAGCCTGCTGCTGCGTAATTCTCGGCTTGTACGGCAACTGCCAGCTTAGAACCGTCAGGAGAGACGGCCACCGAGGTCATGTCGCCGTAGGTGAAGGAGTCGGAGGTCAGGAGGTCCTTCAGGTCGTACTCCGTGCCAGCAAGGTTGCTGACCGTTTCAGCATCCATCTTCTGGGAGGTTTGTACGGCGATGAGCTTGCCCTTTACGCCGCTGACAGCGTAGGAGTACCCATTTGCAGCGTTGTACTGCACGATTTCAAGGCTGCCGCCATCGGCGGACTGAGCGCCGGAATTGTAGCGGCCAGCCAGCTGCATCTTTAGGCTTGCGGCCTCGTTGTTGAATCCGGCCACCTTCGCATCGCTGGTGGTGGTAGGGGTGAACTGTTCGGAACCGGGATCTGCGGTTTCCGCAAGCGCTGCAGGAGCAAGGGCCGTAGAGGCCAGTGCGCATGCAAGGAAGCAGCTCAGTACGCGTTTCATGCTTCTTGTATCTCCTTTCAGAAACGAGTGAAGACAAGGGTCTCGGTCACCTTGTCCTGCACCCATGCTAGAAAGGCTGATACAGATGCTCATCACCTGCATGCAAAATGAATGCAAAGCGCGGGTTGCCTCCTTTCTGAACCTCGGAGCCACTCCACACATCTTCCATATAAATTGACCTTATAAGCCTCTCAGGTATAGTGGCGTATCGTGCCCACGGCACAATACGTAAACGGGAGGGAAGCCCTTATGGCGCTAAAGCGCGAAAAATCAGAGAAGCAACCAGTAGACATGTCGGCTCATTTCAGCATCCCAGCGTTGCTGAAATACACTGCGCCCTCTATTGGCATGATGATCTTCATGGCGATCTACGAGATTGTCGACGGCTTCTTCGTATCGAATTTCGTGAGCTCTACCGCTCTTGCCGCCGTGAACATGGTCTTTCCGGTGTTCATCATCCTGGGAACCATCGGCTACATGATGGGAACAGGCGGCAGCGCCATTGTGGCAAGGACCTATGGCGAAGGCCGCAAGGAACGCGCCAATGAGTACTTCTCCCTCTTCGTGTATGCGAGCATCGCAGGCGCTGTGATCCTCACTGTCGCTGGCATGCCCCTGCTTCCTTATGCGTTCAGCCTCATGGGTGCGCAAGGGGAGCTCCTGAAGCTCTGCGTTGCCTACGGCAACATCCTCATGATCGGCCTGGTGTTCGACGTGCTGCAGTACATCTTCCAGAGCCTTACCATGGCGGCGGGAAAGCCGAAGGTGGGCTTCTGGGCAACCGTTGCAGCCGGTGTCACCAACATGGTTCTCGATGCGCTCCTCATCGGCGTGTTGGGTTGGGGCATTCAGGGAGCTGCCATTGCAACGGTGATTGGCTTTGCACTGGGCGGCATGATTCCCTTCGTATACTTCGCTCTTCCTAACTCTTCTGTGCTCCGTCTGGGCAAATGCCATCTGAACTGGCGTGCCCTGGGTGCGGCTGCCGCAAACGGAAGCTCTGAGATGGTGAGCAACATCGCCATGTCTGTGGTCACCGTTGTGTATAACGTGCAGCTCCTTCGCTTCATCGGCGAGAATGGCGTCGCCGCCTATGGCGTCATCGGCTATGTGGCCATGGTCTTCGCAGCCATCTTCCTAGGTTACGCCACCGGTGCAGCGCCCCTTATGAGCTTTCAGCACGGCAACGAAAACAAGAAGGAGATGCGCAGCCTCTTCCAGAAGGGCGTCCTCATCATGGGCGTATGCGGCGTTCTCATGTTCATCCTTACGCGCATTGCGGCAGAGCCCTTGGCGTTCCTGTTCGTGAGCTACGACGAGGGCCTCATGGCCCTTACGGTGCATGCTTTTAGCATCTATTCCATGGCGTTTTTGCTCATGGGCTTCAACATGTTTGCATCGTCCCTGTTCACGTCCTTATCTAACGGCGTGGTAAGTGCGGTGCTGTCCTTCGTGCGTACACTCATCTTCGAGGTGGGCTGCGCCATCATCTTGCCTTTCGTTGTCGGGGCAGACGGCATCTGGTTTTCCGTCATCGTCGCCGAGGTTCTGGCGCTGATCATGAGCGGAATTGCCGTCGCTTGGTTTGGCCCCCGTTACGGAATAGTGGGGAAGAAGAGCCTCGAGGCGTAGACGGACGATAGGGAGGTTTGCGATCTGATTTCCCAGCTGTCCTCCTGAATCGTTGTGTTAGACCACTTTGGATACTGGGACTTTTCCTATAATCTTTCTTGCTTAAATAGCAGGCGAAAGCGAAGGAGCTCCTATGGTCACCAAGGATGATGCGTGTTGGATAATCGGCCTTTCCGCAGGTGCGGGCAT
>JAQXVU010000026.1 GCA_029225085.1 Eggerthellales bacterium
GTAGCTCACCCGGCTTCGCGTCTACAGCGCGCGACTGCTCGCCATCTTAAAGGCTCGCTTTCACTGCGGCTCGCTTCCAGCTTAACCTCGCCGCGCACCGTAACTCGCTGGCTCATTCTACAAAAGGCACGCCGTCACCCCCAAAAGGGGGCTCCGACTGCTTGTAGGCGCACGGTTTCAGGTACTGTTTCACTCCCCTCTCGGGGTGCTTTTCACCTTTCCCTCACGGTACTGGTTCGCTATCGGTCATAGGAGAGTATTTAGCCTTGGAGGGTGGTCCCCCCGGATTCCCACCGGATTTCACGTGTCCGGCGGTACTCGGGCATCGATCCATCAGCCACCTGGGATCCGCGTACGGGGCTCTCACCCGCTATGGCCGGCCGTCCCATGCCGGTCCGCTTCCCAGGGGGTTTGCAACTGACCGGGAGGTCAATGGCCCTCCCGAAGATCGACCCCACGACGCCCGCTGCAGCAACGCCCATAAGCTATGCGCATGCAGGGGTTTAGGCTCCTCCGCGTTCGCTCGCCGCTACTTGCGGAATCTCGGTTGATTTCCTCTCCTCCGGGTACTTAGATGTTTCAGTTCCCCGGGTTGTCGCGCCCCTCCCTATTTGGTTCAGGAGGGGGCGCCTGGGCATGGCCCCAGGCGGGTTCCCCCATTCGGAGATCCGCGGATCACGGGATAAATGCTCCTCCCCGCGGCTTATCGCAGCTAGTCACGTCCTTCATCGACTTCCTATGCCAAGGCATCCACCGTGCGCCCTTGGTATCTTCATGAGTCACTCATAAATAAGATACTAGGGTATCTACTATCATCGTAAACATACATTCGTATGCGATCGTGATGCGAATCACCCGCCCCGCGCCACCGAAGTGGGCGGGCGCAAATGATTCTTCGAATCGAAAAAACGCTATGCAGCTCTCAAGGTGCTCGGGGGCCATGAGGGAGCCCTGGCAGCCGGATGCTGTGGTGGGAGGTGCTTCAACCAGATTGCCTTCTAGTCGGGAAAAGGCCTCTTCCGATTCCAGGTGGGGGAGCTGTGCTCTACCCCATCGGGCACGTGATGTGTCTCCCTAGAAAGGAGGTGATCCAGCCGCACCTTCCGGTACGGCTACCTTGTTACGACTTCACCCCCCTCACCCTCCACACCTTCGGCGACTCCCCCCGCGAAGCGGTTGGGCCGTCGACTTCGGGTGCAGACGACTCGGGTGGTGTGACGGGCGGTGTGTACAAGGCCCGGGAACGTATTCACCGCGGCATGCTGATCCGCGATTACTAGCAACTCCGGCTTCATGGAGGCGGGTTGCAGCCTCCAATCCGAACTGGGACCGGCTTTGTGGGATTCGCTCCCCCTCACGGGGTGGCAGCCCGCTGTACCGGCCATTGTAGCACGTGTGCGGCCCAGGGCATAAGGGGCATGATGACTTGACGTCGTCCCCACCTTCCTCCGGCTTGACGCCGGCAGTCTCGCATGAGTCCCCAACTGAATGCTGGCAACATGCGACAGGGGTTGCGCTCGTTGCGGGACTTAACCCAACATCTCACGACACGAGCTGACGACAGCCATGCACCACCTGTGCAGGCTCCTCTCGGCCACCGCGTCTCCGCGGCTTCACCTGCATGTCAAACCCTGGTAAGGTTCTTCGCGTAGCTTCGAATTAAGCCACATGCTCCGCTGCTTGTGCGGGCCCCCGTCAATTCCTTTGAGTTTTAGCCTTGCGGCCGTACTCCCCAGGCGGGGCACTTAATGCGTTAGCTGCGGCACGGGGGGTGCTCCCCCCCACACCTAGTGCCCATCGTTTACGGCTAGGACTACCAGGGTATCTAATCCTGTTCGCTCCCCTAGCTTTCGCACCTCAGCGTCAGTGTCGGCCCAGAGGACTGCCTTCGCCATCGGTGTTCCTCCCGATATCTGCGCATTCCACCGCTACACCGGGAATTCCGTCCTCCCCTACCGAACTCGAGCGCGGCAGTTCAGGATCCGGCTGAAGGTTGAGCCCCCAGATTGGAGATCCTGCTTGCCGCGCCGCCTACGCGCGCTTTACGCCCAATGAATCCGGATAACGCTCGCCCCCTACGTATTACCGCGGCTGCTGGCACGTAGTTAGCCGGGGCTTCTTCTGCAGGTACCGTCATAATCTTCCCTGCTGAAAGCGGTTTACAACCCGAAGGCCGTCGTCCCGCACGCGGCGTTGCTGCGTCAGGGTTGCCCCCATTGCGCAAAATTCCCCACTGCTGCCTCCCGTAGGAGTCTGGGCCGT
>JAQXVU010000027.1 GCA_029225085.1 Eggerthellales bacterium
AGCGGCGGTTTGGTTTTTTGGTTTGCTCTACTGCGCCGAAATTTGCCGGCGATGAACATATGTTGCGAAGCGAGTTGTGAGGAAGCGTCTATGCCTATCGATCTAGATACTCTGAATGAATCCCAGCGCGAGGCTGTGCTCTGCACCGAGGGACCCCTGCTGGTTCTGGCGGGAGCGGGATCGGGCAAGACCAGGGTGCTTACCTACCGCATCGCCCGCATGCTCGAGACCAATGGCGTGGCTCCCTGGCAGATCCTGGCCATCACCTTCACCAACAAGGCCGCGCGGGAGATGCGTGAGCGTTTGGGCGGCCTGGTGGGGCCTGCGGTGCGGGGTATGTGGGTGTCCACCTTCCACAGCATGTGCGTGCGTATTCTGCGAGCAAACGCTGACGCTCTGGGCTTCACCAAGAACTTCACCATCTACGATGACTCCGATACCAAGCGCCTCATGAAGGAGGTCGTGGCCCAGCTCGATATCGACCAGAAGCGCTGGCCGGTGAACGCCATTCGCAACGCTATCTCTAACGCTAAGAATGATCTGCTGGTGCCCTCCCAGTTCGCCCAGCAGGCTCACGACCCCACCGCAAAGGTGGCGGCCCGCGTGTACTCCGTGTACCAGGAGCGCCTGAAGGCCGCCAACGCCTTCGACTTCGACGACCTGCTGCTGTACACCTACCTGCTGTTCAAGAATCACCCCGACATTCTGGCGGTGTACCAGGAGCGCTTCAAATACATATTGGTAGACGAGTACCAGGACACCAACCATGCCCAGTACGCCATTACCAAGTACCTGGCTGCCAAGTATCAGAACATCATGGTGGTAGGCGATGACGACCAGTCTATTTACTCTTGGCGTGGCGCCGACATTCGCAATATTCTGGAATTCGAGGCGGATTACCCCACTGCCCACGTGGTGAAGCTCGAGAAGAACTACCGTTCTACCGCCACCATTCTGAACGCCGCCAACGCGGTCATTGCCAACAACACCAACCGTAAGGCCAAGAAGCTCATTCCCACCCAGGACCAGGGCGAGAAGATTCAGGTGTACACCGCAACCGACGAGCGGGACGAGGGCCGCTGGATAGCCAGCGAGATCGAGCGTCGTCGGGCTGCCGGCACTCCCTATAGCGAGATGGCCGTGTTCTACCGCACCAACGCTCAGAGCCGTATGCTCGAAGATATGCTGCTGCGCGCCGGCGTTCCCTACCGCATTGTGGGCGGCACTCGCTTCTTCGATCGCGCTGAGATCAAGGATGTCATGGCTTACCTGACCCTGGTGGTGAACCCCGCTAACGACGTGGCTGCCAAGCGCGTTATCAACGTGCCGCGTCGCGGCATTGGCAAGACCACTATCGAGCATGTGGAACAGGTGGCCCTTGCCGAGCGTCTGTCTTTCATGGACGCCGCCCAGTACTGCATCACCGACGAGTCCCTGCGCTCGAATACTCGCAAGGCTCTGGCCGGCTTCGTGCAATGCATTCAGGAGATGGCCACCTTTGGCGGCGACCTGCGCAAGGTGGTAGAGGCCATCATCGATAAGAGCGGCCTCATTGCCGAGCTGCAGGCCGAGCGCACCGACGAGGCCCGTTCCCGCATCGAGAACATCAAGGAGCTCTTGGGCGTAGTAGACGAGTTCGTGCAGACCCATGAGGACGACGAGCTCCTCTTCGAGGCCCCAACTGCTGCCGATGGCGTCAGCGATGAGCCTCCTGTGCGCATGCTCTCCGGCAACTCCCTGGCCGACCTCATTGAGTGGATCGCCCTGCGTACCGACCTCGATACCACTATGGACGGCGACTCCTGCGTGACCCTCATGACGGCGCACGCCGCGAAGGGCTTGGAGTTCGACGTGGTCTTCGTAGCGGGCATGGAGGAGTCTATCTTCCCCCATATGAGCTCGAGCTTCGACCCTGCAGGTTTGGAAGAAGAGCGTCGTTTGGCCTACGTGGCCATCACCCGTGCGCGCAAGCGGCTGTTCATCACCTGCGCTCAGAGCCGTCAGCTCTTCGGTCAGACCAACTGCAATCCTCAGTCCCGCTTCCTCATGGAAATCCCTCTGGAACTGCGCACCAATTCCGGGTTGGGCTCTACGGGCTTCTCTGGCACGGGCTGGGAGAAGCGGGGAAGCCGCAGGGGTATTTCCGGCTCCGGCTCCGAAGCGGGGGAGGGCCGTGTCTTTGGCGGCGGCCGCTCTGTCAGTGCCCGTACTAATACTAATGGCGGTCGTACCAAGTCCTTCTCGGCGGCAGACCATAAGAAGGCGGCGGCAAGCCAGGAGTTCCGCGCTGGCGATACCGTCGATCACAAGGTCTTCGGTAGGGGCAAGGTACTGAAGGTAGATGGCGACATGCTGACGGTGAAGTTCGCCAAGACCAACCAGACCAAGAAGCTCATGAAGGACTTCGCGCCCATTGTGAAGATTGGCTAACGTGTGGAAGGAGCGGCTCGCCGCTCCTTTTATTTTTTGCGAGCTGGTGCGTGCCGACGGTTGCTTCGGTTGTTTGGGTGCTCGAAATGAACGTTGGGCAGAAACGCGATTCTGTCGAAAATTGCATGAATAGATACGATTTGGCGAATTATGCGCGATTCATGCTTTCATTGCATGGTTTTGCAAGTATACTTCTGTAAGTTGTATTCGGCCCATGTAATCCCCCACTGATTACAGAGAGAGAAATGGACCCATTCATGCTGACTCCAGATCAGATCATCGCTCTGGTCATCTTCATTGGCGTCATGGTTCTCATCGTCACTGAGGTTGTCCACCGCACGACGGCTGCCCTTGCTGGAGCCGTCCTCCTGTTCCTCACCGGCATTCTCGATTTCGAGACCGGTATCAGCCACATCGACTTCAACACTCTGGCGGTTCTCACCGGCATGATGCTGTTCGTGGCTGTGGTCAGGCAGTCCGGATTCTTTGAATTCCTCGCCTACAAAGCTGCGCGCATGGCTAAGGGCAATCCCTGGCTCATCATGGTGTACCTGGTTATCATCACTGCGGTTTGCTCCGCTATCCTCGATAACGTCACCACGGTTCTGCTCATTGCGCCAATGACCCTGACCATCTGCAAGATTCTCGAAGTGAACCCCATTCCCTTCTTCATGACCCAGATTCTTGCTTCCAACATCGGCGGTACCGCCACCCTCATCGGCGATCCCCCCAACATCATGATCGGCTCCGCTGCCGGCCTTACCTTCTTCGACTTCGTCATCTACGACGGTCCTGCAGTGCTCATCTGCCTGGTTGTGGTCATCGCCATCTTCTACTTCATCTATGGTCGCAAGATGTCCGCTTCCGCCGAGCACATCGCTGCGGTTATGGCCCTCGATGAGAAGTCCTGCATCAGGGACCCACGCCTCTTCAAGCAGAGCATCGCTATGATCCTTATCGTGGCCGTTGCCTTCATGCTCCACGGTCAGCTGCACCTTGAGTCTGGCGTTATCGCCCTTCTTGGCGCTGCCGTCATGATTCTGCTGGGCAGGCAGGACATCGAGGAGACTATTCTCGGTGTAGAATGGACGACCATCGGCTTCTTCGCCTCTCTGTTCATCGTGGTTGGCGGCCTCGCTGAGACCGGCCTTATCACCATGCTGGCAGAGTGGATCATGAGCGTCACCGGCGGTCAGCTGGTTGTCACCATGATTGTGATCCTCTGGGTATCCGCTATCGTGTCTGCGATTCTGGACAACATCCCCTTCACTGCAACCATGATCCCTGTTCTGCTGACCATGCAGGCTGAGGGTATGGATGTTATGCCTCTGTGGTGGGCTCTGTCCCTGGGCGCTTGCCTGGGTGGCAACGGCACCCTCATCGGCGCATCCGCCAACGTGGTGCTGTCCTCTATCTCTACCCGCGAGGGCTATCCCATCAGCTTCATCGACTTCTTCAAGGTCGGTGCTCCTATCACGCTGGTTACGGTTGCCATCTCTACGGTGTACCTGCTGCTGATCTTCGGCATGTAGCGCAGGCAGGCTTCTGACCTGAAGTTTTAGCTACGCGAAGCCCCCTTGCTCCGAAATGGAACAAGGGGGCTTTTCTGTTGCAATTCTGTTATTGGGCCTAAAAGAGCGTTTCCCCAGCTTATACTTGAAACGGTGCATTTAACGGACAATTAAACGCTGCTTGCATAAATGAATCTTGATTTTCATGGACGCTCTTGGGGCAACCTATTATAATCTTCTCTGGTTTTCCCGAGAGAAGGATAAATTTCAACTATGACACCAGAACAAATAATATCCATTGCGGTGTTTGTTGTCGTTATGGCGTTCATCGTCAGCGAGAAAATCCACCGCACCACTGCAGCCCTTGCGGGTGCAGCTCTCCTGTTCTGCCTGGGCATTCTCGACTTCGAGACAGGCATGGAACACATCGACTTCAACACTCTGGCGGTTCTTACCGGCATGATGCTGTTCGTTGCTGTGGTTAAGCAGTCCGGCCTCTTCGAGTTCATGGCCTACAAGGCAGCGAAGATGGCAAAGGGTGATCCGTGGATCATCATGGTGGCCTTCGTGGTCATCACCGCAGTTTGCTCTGCGTTCCTCGATAACGTCACCACGGTTCTGCTCATCGCACCTATGACCTTCATGATCTGCAAGGTTCTCGATCAGAGCCCCATTCCATTCTTCATGACGCAGATCCTCGCATCTAATGTCGGCGGTACCGCAACCCTCATCGGCGATCCCCCCAACATTATGATCGGTTCTTCTGCGGGTCTGACCTTCTTCGACTTCATCAACTACGATGGCATCGTCTGCGTCGTCATCCTGCTGGCATTCATCGGCCTGTTCTACATCATGTATGGTCGTCACATGCACGCAACTGACGAGCAGAAGGCTTCCATCATGGCTCTCGACGAGAAGTCCGTCATTAAGGATGCCAGCCTGCTGAAGAAGTCCGTCATCTTGATCTTCGTCGTGGCTGTTTGCTTCATGCTTCACGGCCAGCTGGGCCTCGAGTCCGGCGTTATCGCACTGTCCGCTGCTGCTGTGATGCTGCTCATCGGTAAGCAGGACATCGAGGAGACCATTCTCGGCGTAGAATGGACGACCATCGGCTTCTTCGCCGGCCTGTTCGTTGTTGTTGGCGGTATGGCCGAGACTGGTGTTATCACCATGCTGGCTGAGTGGATGATGGACGTCACCGGTGGCGACATGATCCTGTGCATGATCCTCATCCTGTGGGTCTCCGCAGTTGTCTCCTCCATCCTGGACAACATCCCCTTCACCGCAACCATGATCCCCATTCTGCTCACCATGTCTGCAGAGGGTATGGATGTTACGGCTCTGTGGTGGGCACTGTCCCTGGGCGCTTGCCTGGGCGGCAACGGCACCCTCATCGGCGCATCCGCAAACGTGGTGCTGTCCTCTATCTCCAACCGCGAGGGCTATCCCATCACCTTTATGGACTTCACCAAGATTGGCTTCCCACTGATGTTGGTGTCCGTGGCCATCGCTTGCGTGTACCTGATGATTCGCTTCGTCTGGTTCCCCTTCTAAGCCAGATAGGCTCACATTCTGTGGAATCCCGCACCTTTTCGGTGCGGGATTCTTTTTTTATGGCCGATTCCTACTATTATGTTTGCGCACAAAACGCCGAAGCGCTGTTTGCTGACCGATGCCTCGTTGCGACATGGTGGGAACGGCGAGGCGTGTTAAACGACGAGACGCATACGAGAGTGAGGAATGACCATGCAGCGACCAATTCTCGTTGTGGGACACAAGAACCCCGACAACGATTCCATCGCATCCGCTGTGGCCTACGCATACTTCAAGAACGAGATGGCCAAGAAGAACAACGAGGTAGATGCCGACGGCGATTACCTGCGCTATGTCCCCGTACGTCTGGGGCCTCTGCCCCCTGAGAGCAAGTGGGTTCTGCAGGAGAACGGCATCGATGCTCCGAAGGTCATTGCCCACGTGCATGCTCGTGTTTCCGACGTTATGACCCGCAACCCCATCACGGTGAACAAGAACCTGCCTCTCATCGAGGCCGGCAAGATTCTGCGCGCTCACAACGTCCGCGCTCTGGTGGTAGATGACGACGAGGGTAAGTATCAGGGCCTCTTCACCATGCGCATGGTCGCCCATCGCTACCTCGAGGCCACCGACTTGGCCGGTACTACCGGCCTAGACACCCTGGCTGTTGCCAACAGCTTGGTTTCCTCCCTCTCTGAAAAGGTAGAGGACATCATGGAAACCGACGTTCTTACTCTGAATAAGGATGGCCTGCTCTCCGAGGCGGTTGAGGACCTGATGAACAGCTCTCTGCGTGAGGCTGTCGTTCTCGACGATGAGGGTTGCTGCATCGGCATCGTCACCCGTTCCGACATCGCCAAGAGCCCCCGCCGCAAGGTGATCCTTGTCGATCACAACGAGTCTACCCAGGCAGCCAACGGCATCAAGGAGGCTGAGGTGGTCGAGGTCATCGATCATCATCGCATTGGCGACATCACCTCTTCTAACCCCATCCGCTTCATGAACCTGCCCTTGGGATCTACCGCAACCATTATTACCCTGCAGTTCCGCCAGAACGATATAGAGATTCCCCAGCACATCGCTGCCGTACTGTTGTCCGCCATCCTCACCGATACGGTGATCATGAAGTCGCCCACCACCACCCAGGTCGATCGCGATCAGGTGGAATATCTCGCTGGCATCCTGGGCGTTGACGCCACCGAGTTCGGCCTGCAGGTGTTCCAGTGCCGCGGCGAGGACGCCACTATGCCCGTAGAGGAGATCGTTGGCGCCGATGCCAAGGAGTTCGATGTGGCTGACGCCCACGTGCTCATCGCCCAGCATGAGACCGTCGCCCTGCAGACCCTCCTGAACAGGGAAGAGGAGATCCGCCAGCACATGCGTAAGCTGGTAGAGGCCAACAACTACGACTTCGTGCTGCTTCTGCTCACCGACATCCTGGCTGAAGGAAGCCAGTTCGTGGTGGAAGGCAACACTCGCATGGTCGACCGCGTTTTCGGCATCGATTCCAGCTCCGGCAGCGTCTGGATGCCCGGCATCCTCAGCCGTAAGAAGCAGGTTGCCTCTAAGATCCTCGCGTAGGCTAGCTTGAGGCTTTTGCGTCTAGGGGCTCATATCTGAGCCGGCTAGGGTTCTGGGTCTTCGCGACTCGAAGGTATCAGCGTACCAGGGGAGGGGAGAGCGGTCCGTGAGGCCTCTCTCCCCTTGTTTTTCTCGGTTCTCATGGTGAGGAATTGCTCATTCTCCGACCATTAGTCTTTGAAATTTGCCCCTTGCTCAAAGAGTTTGCGCTTGATGCAAAAAATTCCAAAACTTTTTCGAAATTGATGCTCTGCTCTGGTAAAGCGCAGGGCATTTTCTTTGTTTGACCTGGGGTTTTGTTAGTGGTTGAATATGGATACACCCGGGGGCGTGGCGTTTGACAGGCCTTTTGGGCGCTAGTAATATTCTCAATCGCGTTCTAAAGGGGAGCGCAATCTTTGTGTGCGTAACTGCAGAACGCACAGAAAGAGCAAAACGTTTTATAGAAAAGAAAAGGAGTTGAGTTTTGCCTACTATCAATCAGCTGGTCCGCAAGGGCCGCGCAAAGTCTGCTGAGAAGTCCAAGACCCCAGCACTTAAGGGCAATCCACAGAAGCGTGGCGTTTGCACCCGCGTTTACACCACCACCCCTAAGAAGCCTAACTCTGCACTTCGTAAGGTGGCCCGTGTTCGTCTGGTAAACGGCATGGAAGTTACCGCATACATCCCCGGTGAGGGTCACAACCTTCAGGAGCACTCCATGGTTCTCATCCGTGGCGGCCGTGTTAAGGACCTCCCTGGTGTTCGTTATAAGATCATCCGCGCTACCCTCGACTGCGCTGCAGTAGACAAGCGTCGTCAGGCTCGCAGCCGCTATGGCGCTAAGCGTCCTAAGAACTAGTCGATCGTAGTAAGTATTTAAGGAAGGAAGATTATATGCCACGTCGTGCAGCAGCAGTTCGTCGCGAGACTCGCCCGGACGCTAAATATAACAGCACGTTGGTCACTCAGCTGATCAATAAGATTCTTCTGGACGGCAAGAAGTCCATCGCCGAGAACATCGTTTATGGTGCATTCGATCTGGTTGCCGAGAAGACCGGCCAGGATCCTATGACCGTATTCAAGAAGGCTATGGAGAACGTTCGTCCTACCCTCGAGGTTAAGCCTAAGCGTGTTGGTGGCGCTACCTATCAGGTGCCAATGGAGGTTAACTCCCGTCGCGCTAACCAGCTGGCAATCCGTTGGATCGTCGACTTCTCCCGCAAGCGCAAGGAGAAGACCATGGTTCAGCGTCTCGCTGCTGAGATCATGGACGCATCCGAGGGCACTGGCGCTTCCGTAAAGCGTCGTGAGGACCTCTACAAGATGGCCGAGTCTAACCGTGCGTTCTCGCACTATCGCTTCTAATAGCGGAGGGTTTAGATAATGGCAAAGAAACTTTCCCTGGAGAATACGCGTAACTTCGGCATCATGGCTCACATCGATGCCGGTAAGACCACTACCACCGAGCGTATCCTCTACTACACTGGTAAGACCCACAAGATCGGTGAGGTTCATGACGGCGCTGCCACCATGGACTGGATGGTTCAGGAGCAGGAGCGCGGCGTAACCATTACCGCAGCTGCTACCACTTGCTTCTGGAACTACCCCGGTGGTGCTGAGGACGGTACTCAGTATCGTTTCCAGATCATCGACACCCCAGGCCACGTAGACTTCACCGCTGAGGTAGAGCGCTCCCTGCGCGTTCTCGACGGTGCTGTTGCCGTGTTCGACGCCGTTGCTGGCGTTCAGCCTCAGTCTGAGACCGTTTGGCGTCAGGCTGAGCGTTACGGTGTTCCTCGCATCGCCTTCATCAACAAGTATGACCGCGTTGGCGCAGACTTCTTCAACGCCATTCAGACCATGAAGGATCGTCTGGATGCTCCTGCGGTTGCAGCTCAGCTGCCAATGGGCTCCGAGGATCAGTTCTGGGGCATCGTCGACCTGGTAACCATGACCGCATGGGACTTCAAGGCTGACGACAAGGGCATGACTTACCCTGAGCCTATGGACGAGATTCCTGCTGAGTTCCTCGAGGACGCAGAGATCTATCATCAGGAGCTCATCGACGCCGCAGCTGACTGCGACGACGACCTGATGGAGAAGGTCCTCATGGAGGAGGAGATCACTGTCGAGGAGCTGAAGGCCGCTATCCGTAAGGGTGTTATCGCCTGCAAGCTCAACCCTGTCTTCGTTGGCTCCGCTTACAAGAACAAGGGTGTTCAGGAGCTGCTCGACGCTGTTGTCGATTACATGCCTGCTCCTACCGACGTTCCTGCTATTAAGGGCGTTAACCCTGAGACCGAGGCAGAGGAGGAGCGCCCAAGCGATCCTAAGGCTCCATTCGCTGCTCTGGCCTTCAAGATCATGACCGACCCATTCGTTGGTAAGCTTACTTACCTGCGCGTGTACTCCGGCCGTCTTGATGCTGGCTCTTATGTTCAGAACGCCACCAAGGGCAAGAAGGAGCGTATCGGCCGTCTGCTGCAGATGCACTCCAACCAGCGTATCGACATCGATTCCTGCTCCGCAGGCGACATCGTTGCTGTTGTAGGCCTGAAGGACACCTCCACTGGTGACACCCTCTGCGCTGAGGATGCCCCAGTTATCCTGGAGTCTATGGAGTTCGCTGAGCCCGTTATCGACATTGCTGTTGAGCCTAAGACCAAGGCTGAGCAGGACAAGATGTCCATCGCTCTGCAGAAGCTCGCTGAGGAGGACCCAACCTTCCGCGTTTCCACCAACCAGGAGACCGGCCAGACCATCATCGCTGGCATGGGCGAGCTGCACCTCGAGATCATCGTCGACCGTCTGCTTCGTGAGTTCAAGGTTGAGGCTAACGTTGGTAAGCCTCAGGTTGCTTATCGCGAGACTGCAACCAAGCCTGCACTGAACGTTCGCGGCACCTTCAAGCGTCAGTCCGGTGGTCGTGGTCAGTACGGCGACTGCGTCATCAACATGTACCCACAGGAGCCTGGCAAGCCTTACGAGTTCGAGTCTAAGATCGTGGGCGGCGCTATCCCCAAGGAGTACATCCCATCCATCGACAAGGGCATTCAGGAGGCTCTGAACTCCGGTGTTCTGGCTGGCTATCCTGTAGAGGCTGTTCGCGTAGAGCTGATCGACGGTTCTTACCACGAGGTCGACTCCTCCGAGGCCGCATTCAAGATCGCTGGTTCTATGGCCATCAAGGAGGCTCTGCGCAAGGGCGATCCTTGCATCATGGAGCCTGTCATGGCTGTTGAGGTCGAGACTCCTGAGGAGTACATGGGCGACGTTATGGGCAACCTGAGCTCCCGTCGTGGCGCTATTCAGGGCATGGGCGACCGTGGCAACGCTAAGACCATCTCCGCTAAGGTTCCTCTGAGCGAGATGTTCGGCTACGCTACCGACCTGCGCTCCGCAACTCAGGGCCGCGCTGTGTACACCATGCAGTTCGACTCCTACGAGATCGTTCCTAAGAGCGTTTCCGACGAGATCATCAGTAAAGCTGGCGGCCAGGCTTAATGCCTAATCCGCTTCTAATTGGAGGTAATTCAAGTGGCAAATCAGAAGATTCGCATTCGCCTGAAGGGTTACGACCATGAGATCGTGGATCAGTCCACCAAGCTCATCGTCGACACCGCAAAGAAGACGGGCGCTAAGATTTCCGGTCCTATTCCCCTGCCAACCGAGCGCAACCTGTATACCGTTGTCCGCGGCCCACATGTAAACAAGGATTCTCGCGAGCAGTTTGAGATGCGCACTCACAAGCGCCTGATCGACATCCTCGAGCCAACCAGCAACACCGTTGACTCCCTGATGCGTCTGGATCTCCCTGCCGGCGTTGACATCGAGATTAAGCTGTAAGGATTGTGATAAAGAATGATTAATGCTATTTACGGCAAGAAGCTGGGTATGACCCAGATCTTCAATGACGCTGATGTTCTGGTTCCAGTTACTGTTATCCAGGCTGAGCCAAACACCATCTGCCAGATCAAGACCACCGAGACCGATGGTTATGAGGCTGTGCAGCTGGGCTTCGGCGCCATCAAGGCTAAAAAGGTGAACAAGCCAATGGCTGGTCACTTCGCCAAGCTGGGCGTAGAGCCTGTTCGCCACCTTCGTGAGGTTCGCGTTTCCGACGCTTCCAAGTACAACGTAGGTGACACCGTAACTCTGGCAAACTTTGCTGAGGTTAAGAAGGTAGACGTTACCGGTACCTCTAAGGGTAAGGGCTTCGCCGGCGTTATGCGTCGCTACAACTTCGCAGGTGGTCCTGGCGGACACGGTGCTCACTTCCATCGTGCACCTGGTTCCGTTGGTCAGTGCGCAACTCCTTCCCGCGTGTTCAAGGGCCTTCGCCTTCCTGGTCACATGGGTTGCGACACCGTTACCACTAAGAACCTCGAGGTCGTTCGTATCGACGAGGAGCAGAATCTGATCCTGGTCAAGGGTGCTGTACCTGGCGGCAAGAACGCCACCGTTCGCATCCGTATGGCTTAATAACCAAGGAGTTTAATCACTATGGCAAATATTGAAGTAAAGGACGCACAGGGAGCTAAGGCTGCAGAGCTCGAGCTTTCTGACGCAATCTTCGGCATTGAGCCCCACATGGTGGCTATGCACGAGGTTGTACGTGCCCAGCGCGCTTCTTGGCGTCAGGGTACTTCCAACACCCTCACTCGTGGCCAGGTTCGTGGCGGCGGTAAGAAGCCTTGGAAGCAGAAGGGCACCGGTCGTGCTCGTCAGGGTACAATCCGTGCACCACAGTGGACTGGCGGCGGTGTTGTCTTCGGTCCTCATCCTCGCAAGTATGACCTGAAGGTCCCTCGCAAGGTTGTGAAGCTGTCCATGAAGTCCGCTCTCTCCGCAAAGCTCGCTGACGGTCAGCTGACCGTTGCTGAGAACTTCGAGTTCGAGAAGCCTTCCACCAAGCAGGCTGCTGCTATCCTGAAGGCTCTTGGCCTTGAGGGTCGCACCACCATCGTTCTCGGTGAGGACAACGTGAACGCTTACCTGTCCTTCCGCAACCTCGAGAAGGTTACCCTGCTGTGGGCATCTGAGGTAAACACCTACGACCTGATCGACAACAAGAACCTGGTTCTCACCACCGACGCTGTTAAGTTCATCGAGGAGGTGCTTGCATAAATGCAGAGCGCACGCGACGTCATCATCCGCCCTATCATCACCGAGCATTCTTATGACGGTATGGAGGACGGCGTTTACACCTTCGAGGTAGCCAAGGCTGCTAACAAGATCGAGATCGCTCAGGCTGTTGAGGAGCTCTTCAACGTAAAGGTTGTTAAGGTTAACACCATCAACGTTAAGGCCAAGCCAAAGCGCTATCGCTACACTTCTAAGGGTCTGACCCGTACCTGGAAGAAGGCCATGGTCACCCTGAAGGAAGGCGACAAGATCGAGCTGTTCGGCAACGCTGCCATCTAGTCTCGGCCTATAAGCCACAAGCAGCGGGAGTCACGCATGTCGTGGCTCCCGTTTTGTTTATGTGGAAGAGGATTGGGTTCTCCTGCGGGCATGGAGTATGGGCTATGTGCTAGGCAGCGCTGAAAATATGTCGCGATTTGCCCGTAGTACCCTGTTACGATGAATTTCAGAAGAGAGAAGAAAAGCGTTTGGGAGGGGGAGCGACCTTCTGCAGGCTGATGTCGTCAGAAGGCCCTCGCAGTATGGAAACTGGTATTTTCGTCGTCGTCTTGTTCTGCGCCTATGTCGTGCAGGGAATCACGGGCTTTGCCGGAGGCATGCTCACCATGCCCGTAGGTGTGAACACCGTGGGCTTGCAGACCTCTATCATGGCGGTGAACACCTGCGGTATCGTTGCCTGCGCCATCGTAGCCTTCGCTGCGCGAAAGAGCATTAACTGGCATGAGGTGGGTAAGATCTGCCTGACCATGACGCCTTTCGTGGCCGCGGGCATCGTGCTCGACTACGTGCTCGATCTGGGCATTCTCATGGTTGTGTACGGCATTGCCATCATCGTTGCAGCTGGTAGGGCCCTGATCGTGAAGAACCCCAAGGATTTCCCCAACTGGATGCTCTGGGGAATTCTCGTTCTCTCAGGTCTTGTGCAGGGCATGTTCGCTTCTGGCGGTGCGTTCCTAGTGCTCTACGCCACTCAGAAGCTGAAGGAAAAAGAGGAGTTCAGGGGAACGCTATCGGTGATCTGGGTGATTCTGAACACTCTCTATACGTCTTTCCAGCTAGCGTCATCCTCGGTTCCCGTCGATGGCCTCATTCTGGTGGCGTGCTGCATTCCCCTTATGTTCCTGGCTACGTTCATTGGCTCTAAGCTCGAGAAGAAGGTGAGCCAGGAGGGCTTTGCGAAGGTCGTGAACGTGCTTCTTCTGGTGGTGGGCGTTATCCTCATCGCCACCGCGAAGATTTAGGTCTGGCTGTTGAGGCTCAGGTGTTGTTCGGGCTGATCCTCGGAGGTTTGTCTGCGCAAAGGGGCGGTTTCCAAGATTAGTTGCCGAAGAGGGACTGATCGCGCTCTGCGGGAGCGGCCTGAGCTGCGGGTGCAGTAGGAGCGGGCTGGGGATCGCGATGCAGCTCGATCTCGGTGTTTCCTTCCACCACGCGAATAGAGGTGAGGTTGCCTTCGTCCATCAGGCTGATGAGGGCCTTTACATCGCGAATTTCCATAGTGCATCCTTTCTTGCCGTTGTTCAGCTTGTAATGATAGTACGAATGGCGGCGTATTTTCCCTGTCGCCTTGGCGAAGCGCGCAACTTGCGGCGAGAAACCTATACTCGGGGAGATATCTGTTTGCGTACGAGGGTAGGGGAGTGAGAGGTTCCTATGGCTGATTTTGTGGAAGTGTCGGCGCGGCTCCGGAGGTTCCGTGAGGCGTTCATGTCGTTGGGCATCGATGCCTTCGTGGTGCGCGATACGTCGAACATCGCGTGGCTCACGGGTTTTGAGGGCGTGTTCGACGAAGAACAGGCGCATTGTCTGCTGGTGAACCGTCAGATTGCCTTCTTGCATACGGATTCTCGCTATTCCGAGGCATGCAAGACTTCTGCCGAGGATGCCCCAATCGAGGTGGATGACTCCGTGTGCGGCCATGCCGATTGGGTGGCTACTGAGCTGGAGTCCCTGTACGGTTCCCGGGGCCTTCCCATTAACGTGGCGGTAGAGGACACCCTGACGCTGCGTGACTTCCGCGCGTTCGAGGACGCGCTGTATGCCCTTTCCTTCACCGTCGATCTGCTCCCTCTGCGCGACACCGTCCTCGCCCTTCGTGGGGTGAAGAGTCCCTGGGAGATTCAGCGTCTGCGCGAGGCTCAGGCCATTACCGATGCCTGCTTCGCCCACATTCGCGCCTATGTGAAGCCGGGAATGACCGAGCTGCAGATCGCTCGGGAGATGGATCGCTTCATGTTCGACGCTGGCGCCGACGACCTGGCGTTTCCCACCATTGTTGCCACGGGTCCTCACGCATCGAGCCCCCATGCTCAGCCTGGTTCTACCAAGGTGCAGGAAGGGGACTGCATCGTCATGGATTTCGGCGCGGAGGTCGCTGGCTATTGCTCCGACATGACCCGCTGCCTGTTCGTGGGGGAGCCTTCCGAGAAGCTGCGTCGCGCCTATGAGACTCTGCGACGTGCCAACGAGGGGGCCGAGGCTATGCTGAGAGCTGGCGTCACCGGTGCCGAGGCTCACAACGAGGCCCTTCGCATTCTGGAAGAAGGGGGATTCGGTGGCCTGATGGGCCACTCGCTGGGCCATGGCGTGGGCATGCTCATTCACGAGGAGCCCTGCCTTTCCCCGAGGAATGAGAAGCCTTTGGAAGCGGGAAACGTGGTGACGGTGGAGCCCGGCATCTACGTTCCGGGAGAATTTGGCATGCGATTGGAAGATTTTGGCGTCATCTGCGATACCGGATACGAAGTGTTCACCCAATCGGACCATTCCCTTGTTATAATTGCGAGCTAGTTGATTTATAGGAGGATATTTTGGCAACTATCTCTACTGCGGATTTCCGCAATGGCATGTGCATTCGCTTCAACAACAAGCTGTACACCATCATCGAGTTCCAGCACGTAAAGCCTGGCAAGGGAAGCGCTTTCGTGCGTACCAAGCTTCGCGACCTGAACTCTGGCCGTGTTATCGACAACACCTTCAACGCTGGCGTAAAGCTGGAGTCTGAGCGCCTCGAGCAGAAGACCATGCAGTACCTGTACAACGACGGTGCTGACTTCAACTTCATGGACATGGAGTCCTTCGAGCAGATGTCCATGCCTGCTGAGACGGTAGGCGACGCTGCTAAGTGGCTGAAGGAGAACGACGAGGTTACCCTGCTGTACGCTGGCGACAAGCTGATCAGCCTGGAGCCTCAGATGTTCGTTGAGCTCGAGATTACCGAGACCGAGCCTGGCTTCAAGGGTGACACCGTTCAGGGTTCCACCAAGCCTGCAACCGTCGAGACCGGTGCTACCATCAACGTTCCTATGTATCTGAACATCGGCGACGTGGTGAAGATCGACACCCGTACCGGCGAGTTCGTGAACCGCGTTCAGTAAAAACTCCGTCTCGCCCCTTTGTGGGGTGAACGGTACCATAGGTTGTACGTGAGCTTTGCCCTGCGCTTGCGCAGGGCAAGTTGTTTTCAGGAACGAAGGGAGTGGCAGTATGGAAACTTCGCGAATCAAAGAGATCATCCGCCTGGTGCGTGAATGCGGCGTTGCCGAGCTCGAGGTGAAGGATGAGTCGGGTCGTCTGTACATTCGCATGCCAGAGCAGGGCTGCGATTCCGCTTTGTGCGCTGACGAAGACTTCTCCGACGACGAAGTTTGTGCTTGCGACAGTAACTGCTGCGATGACGCTTCCTTCGGGGAGCGCGCCGAGGAGGCAGTTGCCGCCGAGATTGCTTCCGCTGACTCCGAGCCTGAGGAAGGTGCTGCTCTTGCTTCTGCTTGCGATGAGGCAGAGCTCGAAGATGAGTCTGAATCTTCCGATGCTGCCTCTGATGAGGATGAGCTCGCAGATCAGCCCGAGCCCGCTGAGGCCGCAGTTGCCGGTACGGGCAAGCTGGCGGCGGGCACTCCTTCCACTTTTTCTGCAAATGAAGAGGTTCCTGAGGGCTGGGTGCCGGTAATTTCCCCCGTAGTGGGAACGTTCTTCTCCTCCGAGGTGGCTGGCGACGACCCTTATGCCCAGGTGGGCAAGGCCGTTTCTCAGGGCAAGCCTCTGGGCGTGGTGAAGGCCATGAACATCTGCAACCGCATTAAGGCGCCTGAGACTGGCGTGGTTCGTAGGATTCTCGTTTCCGATGGCGATACCGTGCAGTACGGAACGGTGCTTGCCTATCTTGAGCCTGCCGACGACCTGGTTCGCGCAACCCTGGGCGAGGTGTAATGTTCGAGAAGATCCTGGTTGCCGCACGAGGCGAGGCTGCGCTGCGGGTAATGAGAACCTGTCGCGAGATGGGCGTTGCCACCGTTGCCGTGTACGTTGCGGGGGAGGAAGGCGCTTCTTTCGTTCGCTATGCAGACGAAGCGGTTTGCGTAGGTCCCGCCCTGCCCGATGCTGATTACCTGAACGAGGCCAATGTGATTTCGGCCGCGTTGGTTACGGGTGCTCAGGCAGTGCACCCCGGTTGGGGATCCCTGGCGAAGAGCCCGAGCTTCTCCCGTTCCTGCGCGGAGAACGGCTTGGTGTTTGTGGGACCCGATGCCGACGCCCTGGCTTTTCTTGGTGACGGCGATTCTCTTCGCGCCTTGGCCATGCGCTATGGCATCCCGGTGCTTTCCTCCGGGGACACCAGCAGGCGTCGCAGAGTTGTGGTGCCTGTGCTGGTAGACAGGTCCGGAAGTCGCCTTCCCCTGTGCGAGATGCACGCGTCGGTGAGCCGCGGAAATCGCGTTCTGGTGGGGGAGTCGCCCGCTTCGTTCCTTTCCGACGAGAGCAGGCGCAGTCTGGGCGTCATGGCCCAGAAGCTTCTGCGCACCATGGGCTATGAGGGCTTGGCCTTCGTGTCCTTCCTGGTAGACGCTGCTGGCGACTCCTGCTTAGAGGATGTGCAGCCCTGGCTTCATGCCGCCCATTCAGTGGTGGAAGCTGCCAGCGGCATCGACTTGGTTCGCGAGCAATTGCTCATTGCAGCGGGAGAAGATGCGACTTGCATGGGCTTGGTGCCCTTTTCGCGGATTCGCTTCAGCCTTGGGTTTTGCGTGTGCGCCGAGGATTCTCGCAGGGGGTTCAGTCCTTCTACGGGTACCATAGATTCGCTTACTGTTCCCGCTGGTCCTGGTATTCGCTGGGATGGCTGGGTTGGCCCAGGCACGAGGGTGGATAGCTCTACCGGGGTGCAGATGGGCCATCTCGTTGCGGCGGGAGCGACCAGACGTGAGGCCATTTCCCGCGGTCGCAGGGGGTTGGCGGAGTGCTCTGTTGGCGGAGTGCAGACCACAATCCCGTTCCATCAGCGAATTGTGGGGAATGCTGCGTATAATAGGGAAGATGTTTACACCGACTTCCTTGAGTCGGAGATGGGAGATTTGCAATGAGCGTACTAGGAAATGAGGGCATGGCAATCGCCCCAGGCGTTGTGGAGACTATCGTTTCTCTGGCAGCTAAGGAAGTCCCCGGCGTCGAGAGCGTTGGCCGTCCTTCCAAGGAGCTGATTCATAGCGTCCTGCATCGCAACAACACCCAGGGTGTCACCATTAACGTCAACGAAGATGAGACCATCTCTGTCGACGTTCATATTTCTGCCCGTGCAGGGCTTTCTCTGCCTGATGTCGCAGATCAGGTTCGCACCTCTATTCATGATGCTGTTCTCTCCCAGGTTGGGTTGGAAGTTGCATCTGTCGAGGTGTATGTAGAGGCAGTTCGCTTCGTAGACTAACTGCTTCGTAAATTAACTATCAGTAAGGAAATACAGCATGGCTCATCAGCACGCACATACTGCCGCCCGTAAGCAGGCGATTCAGGTTCTCTATCAGATGGAAATCACCGGTATCGGAGATCCTGATATCGTTCTTGCCCAGGTGAATCCCGAGCAGGAGGTGCTTCCCAGCAAGTACGCCTCCCTGCTGGTTCGCGGCGTCGTGCAGAACCAGGACGACATCGATGACAAGATCGAGGAGTTCTCTGAGAGCTGGCCTCTCGACCGCATGCCCTTGGTAGACAAGGCCATTCTGCGTCTGGCAACCTTCGAAATGCTCTTCTATGAGGCATGCCCTGTTTCCGTCGCCATTAATGAGGCGGTCGACCTGGCTAAGGCTTTTGGTGGCGAGGATGATTCCCCTCGCTTCATCAATGGCGTTCTCGGCCGTATTGCCGATCGCTATGCTGAGCTCGATGACTCCGTCGAGGAGGAGGCAGAGGACGTTGCCGAGGCCGAGTCCGAGGTTTTCCCTGAAGCCGAGTCCGAGGCCTCTGCTGAGGCGAATGCATAAGCCGTTCTGAGGCGTTGCTCTATGACTGATTCTTCATCTATCGGCGATATGTCCCAGTTGAAGGCACGACTCGACGAGATCGTGACGGCTGTAAGTGATGAGTCCCTTCCACTCGATGACGCTCTCTCCCTGTATGAGGAGGCAGTGTCCCTTGGCATGAGGGCATCTGAGATGGTCGAGGAGGAGATGCTGGCAAAGGGAGGTGCGGCCGATAATGAGTGATCGCATTCTCGATATGATCTCGAGCCCTGCGGATCTGAAGGTTCTCTCGGTAGAGGAGCTCGAGATTCTCGCGCTCGAGATTCGCGAGCAGATTGTTCAGACCACATCCCGCAACGGCGGCCATGTGGCTCCTAGCCTTGGCGCGGTCGATTTCATCCTTGCGCTGCATTCCAAGCTGAATTGTCCTAAGGACAAGATCGTGTTCGACGTGGGCCATCAGGCCTACGCTCATAAGCTCATTACTGGCAGGCTTGGCCAGTTCGATACCCTTCGTCAGGAGGGCGGCATCTCCGGCTTCCCTAAGCCCTCTGAGAGCCCCTATGACGTGCACCCTTCCGGTCATGCCTCTGACTCCCTGTCCGTTGCCTTGGGCCTTGCGAAGGCTCGAGACATGCGGGGAACCGACGAGCACATTGTGGCCGTGGTTGGCGATGCCTCTATCGCTGGCGGTATGGCCTTCGAGGCGCTGAATCAGATTGGTCAGGATCAGACCAAGATGATCATTGTCCTGAACGACAACGAGATGTCCATCTCCCACAACGTGGGTGCTCTCATGATGCATTTCGGGTCTATTCGCGCTTCGAACCAGTACCGTGCTACCCGCGACTCCCTTCAGAAGATCATGGAACAGCAGGGCGTTATCGCCCGCAGCATGCTCAACGTTGGCCGCAGCGCCAAGGATTCCATGAAGCAGCTGTTCCTGACGCACACCATGATCTTCGAGCAGATGGGCATTTCCTGCACGCCTCCTATCGATGGCAACGATATTCGCGCAGTTCGCGATGTTCTAGATATCTGCCTCGAGACCAATGGTCCGGTTCTCATTCACTTGGTGACCAAGAAGGGCAAGGGCTACGAGCCCGCTGTTCGTGCTCCCGAGAAGTTCCACGGTATTTCTCCTTTCGATATCAGAACGGGTCAGACCAAGGGCACCCCTTCGAAGGCCCCTAAGTACATGAACGTCTTTGGCGAGGCTTTGGTGAAGGAAGCCGAAAAGGACCAGGACATCGTGGCCATTACGGCTGCCATGAAGGACGGTACGGGTCTTGCTCCTTTTGCCTCCCGATTCCCCAAGCGCTTTGTTGATGTGGGTATCGCCGAGGGTCATGCCGTTGGCTTGGCTTGCGGTTTGGCGACGGGCGGCAAGAAGCCTGTGGTCGCCATCTATTCCACCTTCTTGCAGCGCGCCATCGATCAGATGATCATCGACGTTGCTCTGCCTAACCTGAACGTGGTGTTCTGCGTCGATCGTGCTGGCTTGGTGGGCGATGATGGCCCTACCCATAACGGCATGTTCGACCTGTCCTATAGCCGCATGATCCCCCATATGCGCGTGCTCGCCCCTTCCGACGAGGCGGAGCTGGTGCATGCTTTGCATACGGCGATTGCTCTCGATGGCCCCTTCCTCATTCGCTATCCTCGCGGTGAGGGCCAGGGCGTGCCTTTGCCCGATGAGCCCCAGGTTCTTCCTGTGGGAGTTTCTCGCGTGGTGCGGGAGGGCGACCAGGCGGCTATCCTCGCAGTGGGCAATTTGGTTAATCAGGCCGTGGTGGCCGCATACCTTCT
The DNA here is from genome assembly GCA_029225085.1 of Eggerthellales bacterium. Lineage (GTDB taxonomy): Bacteria > Actinomycetota > Coriobacteriia > Coriobacteriales > Eggerthellaceae > JAQXVU01. Next base: position 20,228 of record JAQXVU010000027.1, read on the forward strand.
TGCCGAGGAGGGTATCTCTGCTCGTGTGGTAGACATGCGCTGGGCAAAGCCCCTCGATCGTCAGGCAATTGTCGAGGCTGCGGCAACGGGCTATGTGATTACGGTCGAAGAGGGCGTGATTTCCGGAGGCGTCGGCCAGGGCGTTCTGTCTGTGCTGGCGGAGGAGGGTCTTTCCCCTCGTTGCCTCACTCTTGGTTTGCCCGATGAGTTCGTGCCTCAGGGCAAGGTCCCTTCGCTTTTGTCCCATTTGGGTCTTGATGGCCAGGGTATTGCGGATCACGTAAAGAAACTAATGGGTGATGCTCATGCAGTCTAGCCAGAAGGTTAGCGTCATCATTTCGTACTACAACGCCATGAAATACATCGATCGCTGCGTGACGTGTATTACGGGCCAGACCTACGAGAATCTTGAAATCATCTTGGTCGACGACGGCAGCAGCGATGGCTGCGGCGACCGTTGCAGAGAGCTTACTGCCGGCGACGACCGTGTGGTGCATATTCGCAAGCCCAATACCGGTGTGTCGGATTCCCGCAATCGCGGCCTTCGTGCCGCTACGGGCGATTGGCTGTACTTCGCCGATGTCGATGACTTGCTGGTGCCTGATGCGATCGAGACTCTGTTCACCGCCGCTTACAAGGGCGGTTGCTCTATGGCAATCGCTGAGTTCTATCGAGTCAGAGGCGATCGCTATTTCTGCAGCAACCGCGGTTACGGTGGCGTGGTCTCTAAGAACGACTTCCTGAAGCGCATGCGCATGCGTCCCGCCAACATCTATTACGGTTCCCTCTGGAACAAGATCTTCAAGCGGGAGGTCTTCGAGGAGTCCGGCGCAAAGTTCGATGGAAAGATCGCCTTCGGCGAGGATCACCTGTTCTTCCTGCAGATGCTCGACTACGTGGATAAGATCGCCGTAGTCGACCGTCCCCTGTATTACTACATGGACAACGACGGAAGCCTTATGCACCAGGGTGTCGTGAATCCTGTTGCCCTGGTTAAGAACAAGCTGCTCCTGTATAAGGGCTACAACAAGCTGTATAAGGATGCCGGTATGGACGACAAGGTGTCGGACAAGCTGAAGTCTCTGTTCGTGCTGGTTGCTCCGGCCACCGATGCCATGGTGATGCCCTATCACACTCAGATTGACGGCGAGCAAGCGAGCATCATCGAGAACCAGCTTACCGTCGAAGGGCTGAACTCCGCTAAGAATCAACTTGAGGATTAGCGGTTTGCTGACAATCGGCGCATGAACTAGTGAGGAGGCTTCCTGCTTGCTGGGCGCGCCATATGGATAGGAGAGGGTCGGGGCCTTGTGCCCCGGCCCTCTGTTCCATGCGGGACCCCGGCGCGGGTCCCGAACTTTTTCGAGAAAGTTCCGAAAAGGGGGTTGCAATCTCCGCTGAGAGGCGTAATATACTTCGGGCGCCGAGGCGAGCGGCCCGCACCCCACGGGGAGCGGGAGGGATTCGAAAGTTTTTCGAA
>JAQXVU010000028.1 GCA_029225085.1 Eggerthellales bacterium
ACGAGATGTACGCGGAGAGGCCGAGGGAGACCGGGGAGCCGGCATGGGGAGAGGCCCCGGTCTGGCAGGAGCTGCATCACCAGACCCCGTACCCGTTCTCCGTCATCTGAGCCTCCAGACACACATTTTGTCCGCTAACCCCTTTATGCGGAGTCAATTTGCTGGTGCGGAGTCAATTTGCTGGCCGACCGAATTTGCGGCTCTATACAAAGGTGAGGTCGGCGAACTCGGCTTCCACAAACTCTTTCAGGGTTTCGGGTTCGATGATGATCTGCATGCCGCGCACGCCGGCGCTGATGGCGATCTCGTCGTAGAGCTGAGCGGTCTCGTCGATGAAGGTGGGGAACTTCTTCTTCATGGCGATGGGCGTGCAACCGCCCCTGATGTAGCCAGTTATGTCGAACAGCGTCTTCATGGGAATCATCTCGACCTTTTTATTGCCGGAAGCGCGGGCAACTTTCTTTAAGTCGAGCTCGCAGGAGGAGGGAATGCAACACACCAGGTGCTCATTCTTCTCATTGTGCAGAACGAGGGTCTTAAACACCTGGTCAGGGGATTGCCCTAGCACCTCGGCAACATGTACGCCGCCCAGATTGTTCTCGTCTACCTCATATTCTTTGGTTGTGTAGGGGATGCCTGCAGCGTCTAGCTGCCTCATGGCGTTTGTTTTGGTTTGCTTGTTTCTCATGGGGGGATAGTATACTCTCACTGAAACCAACGGAAGAGGTAGTTTCATGCACATCATCATTAAGTCCCCAGGTGAAATCGAGGACATGAAGGAAGCGGGCCGTTTGTCCGCTATGGTTTTGCGTGAGGTGGGAAAACGTTGCGTTCCCGGCGTCAGCACCCTCGAGCTCGACCAGTTCGCCGAGGATTTCATCCGTCGTCATGGCGGCATTCCCGCATTCAAGGGGTATGGCGGGTTTCCTGGCTCTATCTGCGCATCGGTGAACGATGAAATCGTGCATGGCATTCCCTCTAAGAAGAAGATCCTGAAGAAGGGCGACATCATCTCTATCGACACGGGTGCAACCGTGAACGGTTGGGTGGGGGACAACGCCTGGACGTATCCTGTGGGTTCGATTTCCCCTGAGAAGAAGAAGCTTCTGGAAGTAACCGAGCGCTGCATGTGGAACGCCATCAAGGCTGCTCGTCCCGGCAATCGCCTGGGTGATATTGGCCATGCAGTGGAATCTATTGCTCGCTCAAATTCCTATGGCGTGGTTCGCGAGCTGACTGGTCATGGCATTGGACGCGATATGCACGAGGATCCCAGCGTATCGAATGTGGGCATGCCTCATACTGGCAAGAAGCTGCAACCCGGTATGGTGTTGGCTATTGAGCCCATGGTGAACGTGGGCACCCGTAAGATCCGCTTCGGAAAGGACGGTTGGCTCATTAGCACTGCTGACGGAAAGCCATCCGCCCATTTCGAGAAGACGGTGGCCATCACCAAGGATGGCCCAATGATTCTCACCTGCGAGCCGGGCTACGACCGACCCGTAGGGTAAGAACTGGGCTGCGACCGACCCGTAGGGTAAGAACTGGGCTGCGACCGTTTTGTTGGGCAACAGCCGAGCTACGATCGACCTGAAGGGTAGGAACTAGGTAGCGGTTCGGCGTGCAAGAATGAGCCATCTGTAAAAGGGGTGGTTTCAACCAGATGCAGAAAGGCCAGGCAGGTGCCTGGCCTTTTCCCTATAAAAATTCAGACGCTCGACTTCTGTGCGATGCCAAAGGGAGCGTTCTCTTAGAAGCGGAACGCTATATGTCGAGCTGCTTTCCGTCAGTGTCCCAGTAGAAGCGCTTGAACTTGGGAATCTGGTTCAGGTACATGGCTCGTGCCCACATGTTATGAGGGGTGGTGTCTGAGCCGTAGTACAGAGGGTAGCGGGCTTTGCCGGTCTTCTTGTAGCGGCGCAGGCACTCCTCCTTCACGGGGCCTTCGGGCATGCTGCGCTTCAGCACGTACTCGGGAACGCAGCAGTACAGGAATGGCTCGCCAGCATAGGTAGGCTCAATGTCCTCGCCTAGGATGAAGTCCTTTACGAACAGGGTGACGAAGTTCACGCCGCCCAGGCTCATGTAATAGGTGTTGCGGCCGCAACGGGTGTTTACCTCGAAGAAGCGGTAGGAGCCGTCGCGGGAGTCGTACTTAATGTCGAAGTTGGCGAAGCCGTGATAGCCCACATGCTTCAGGAACTTCTTACCGGCTTCGAAAATCTCAGGAACCTGTTCACCGGCGATGCAGAGAGGGTTGCCCAGAGCGGTGGGATCGTGGTCCTGCAGGCAGACGGTGCCACCTGCACCAACCAGAGTGGTTCCTTCTGCGTCGGAGAAGGTGGTCAGGGTGTGAATGAACTCGTCGCCGCCAGGGATGAAGTCCTGAATGACCATCTTCTTGTCGTAGTCGCTGGCCTTGATGGAGTCGAAGATGCGCTGCAGCTCCTCAGGGGATTCCACCTCGTAGATCTTCTTCTTATGGGCGATGTTGGCCTCTTGGAAGCGAGCGGAGTTGGAAGGCTTGGCGATGAGAGGGTAGGGATACTCGTTTACGTCGATGGTGAGGTTCTCGTCGGAGAAATCGAGGTACCAGGTCTTGGGGTAGGGGATACCCAGCTCGTCGCAGATCTGATAGAAGCGCTCTTTTTGGGTGATGTCGTCGAGAAGGTCGAAGTCGATGTAGGGGACGATGAACCCGGCATCTTCCAGACGCTCTTTACCCTGGGAGAAGAGGCGGGCATGCACATCATCGCTGCCCAGAAGCAGCAGGGTCTTCTCGGGGAATTCCCTGGCGATAGATTCCAGCTCGCGATACAGGTTCTCGGGGTCATCGTACAGACCTGGACGCATGCGGTAATCCGTGAGGTAGCTCGAGGACAGCATCTTGATGTCCTGGGTGGCCAGGACGATACACTTCTTCACGCCGTAAGCACGATGGAATTCGCGTACGTAGCTGTAGGTGAGGATGTCTCCGCCAACAAGGACGGGGAGAAGGTAATGCTGCACATCTGAGTCAGCGTAGATTGACCGCGCATTTGCATGGCGAGGCATGGTTTCTCCTATCTGATGAACCGCGAACTTCCGCGGGCTGTAACTCGTAAAATAGCATTATCCCACAGGTGGCAGGGGCGCACTCCTCCGTTATGGGTGTTCGATGAAAACCCCAAGAAAGGTTCAGAGAAAAAAGTGGCACAGGTGGAAAGTGGCGTAAGATAATACCTTCAGTGCGTGCGGCGTTGCGCCGCCCCTAACGCGAGAAATCATGCGCTTGTGCGCAGGGAAGGATACGGCATATGTGCGGATTCGTCGGCTTTACCGCTGTAGATTACGACACGCCAACCAATCAGGCCATTATCAAGGACATGGCCGACCGCATCATTCATCGCGGTCCCGACGACGAGGGCTACTTCGTGAACGATGACATCGCCATGGGTTTCCGTCGTCTGTCCATCATCGACCTTGAGGGCAGCCGCCAGCCTATGGAAAACGAGGATGGCAGCGTCATCATCACCTTCAACGGCGAGATCTATAACTATCAGGAGCTTCGCGAGGAGCTCATTGCTTGCGGTTATAACTTCAAGACTAAGGGCGATACCGAGACCATTCTGCATGGCTACGAGGAGTGGGGCGTTGCGGTGCTGCAGCGTCTGCGCGGTATGTTTGCCTTCGCCATCTGGGATGACAAGAAGAAGCGCTTGGTGTGCGCCCGCGACATCTTTGGCATCAAGCCCTTCTACTATCAGCGCGTGGGCAAGCGTCTGATCTACGGTTCCGAGATCAAGAGCTTCTTGGCTCACCCTAAGTTCCACAAGGCGCTGAATCGCGATCGTTTGCCCGAGTACCTGTGCTTCGAGTACCTGAACGACTCTGAGACCATGTTCGAGAACGTGCACAAGCTCCTGCCCGGTCACTACATGGTTTTCGAGGACGGCAAGATCACCACGGAGTGCTACTACCACATCACCTATAAGATCGACGAGGGCAAGTCCCTCGACGAGTGGGCCGACATCGTGAAGGACGCTTTCGATGAGTCCGTACAGGCTCACATGATTGCCGACGTCGAGGTGGGCTCCTTCCTCTCCGGAGGCATCGACTCTTCGCTGGCTGCCTACGATATGGGTCAGCATGCTCCCGTGAAGACCTTCAGCGTGGGCTATGACACCAGCGATACCACTGAGAAGTGCGCCGAGGTGGAAGCCTCTGGCTTCAAGATCAAGCTCGACGAGCTGAAGGACTCCCGCAGCTTCGCCGAGTGGGCGGGTCTGCCCAACTTCGAGACCCACGTCTCCGCCAAGGAGTTCCTGGATATCGTCCCCACCGAGCAGTACCACATGGATGAGCCTCTGGGTGCACCTTCCGCTATCCCCCTGTACTTCGTGGCCCAGCTCGCTCAGAAGCAGGTGAAGGTATGCCAGTCCGGTGAGGGCGCCGATGAGCTCTTCGGCGGCTACTGGATCTACCACGACCAGTACGAGTTCAGCAAGTACTTCAAGGTCCCCGCGCCTATTCGCGCTGCTGCTGGTGCAGCCGCCGAGAAGTTGCCTCCTTTCCATGGTCGTCGCTTCGCCATGCGCGGTGCCGGCGGCCCTGAGCGCTCCTATCAGCGTGCTTCCATGAACTACATGTGGGACGAGATTCCCAACGTGCTGAAGGACTACGAGGGACCTTGCAAGCCTTGGGAGTGGTGCAAGCCCCACTTCGATGAGGCTGCCAAGCAGGACCTGGACATCATCACCCAGACCCAGTACGTCGACATGGTTTCCTACATGCCCTTCGACATCTGCCTGAAGGCGGACAAGATGTCTATGGCCCATAGCCTGGAGCTCCGCGTGCCCTTCCTAGACAAGAAGGTCCTGGATGTGGCCCTGCAGCTCCCCACCAACTGCCGCGTTACTGACGAGCACTCCAAGTACGCCCTGCGTCAAAGCGCTGCAAAGCTGGGATTCCCCAAGGCAGTGGCCAACATGCCCAAGCAGCCCTTCATCACACCGCTGACCGTTTGGCTGCAGACCGACATGTACTATGAGCGCATTAAGGAGGCCTTCACCTCCGAGGCTGCCCAGGAGTTCTTCAACGTCGACTACCTGATGAAGATGCTGGACGACCATTACCATGCCGATTGGTCCACCAACGAGGGCCGCGGCAACCTGAAGATGATGCGCATCTGGAACATCTACTGCTTCCTGTGCTGGTATGAGGT
>JAQXVU010000029.1 GCA_029225085.1 Eggerthellales bacterium
TGGGGCCAAGCGATCCCGCACCTGGCCCCAGAAACGGCAAGCCTTTAAGCCGCGGCCTCCTTAGCGGTAGCAGCGCGAGCGGCAACCACGTCAGGGGTGTACCAGGTGCGCTTGCGAGCACGGTCGCCAGCGATCCAGGTGTAGCAAAGCAGACCGAAGGTAACGGTCAGAACAATCAGGCCACCGATGAAGAAGCCGTTCCAACCAAAGACCTCGGAGCAAAGAGCCCATCCTGTTGCACCCGCCGCGCCAATCAGGTTGAACACGGTGATCATCCAGGAATAAATGCGGTCGAAGTCCCTGTTGCCGAATACCTCGCGGCAGATGTAGGGCAGCATTGCCGTCGAGCATGCATAGGCCAATCCGTAGAATAAGCCGCCGCAGAACATGGGCCAGATGCCCGCCTCGCCAAAGAGCTGAGGCAGCCACCACATCATCAGCAGACCGATGCAGCCACCGGCGTAACCGATGGCCTGCGCCACCAACACGGAGCGGGACTCAATGAAGCCGATGAGCACCTTGCCGCCGCCCTGACCAGCGGAAGCGAAGGCCTCCAGCGTGCCAGACAGAAGCAGCAGGGCAACCAGAGGAACGCCGCCCCAACCATCGTGGCCCAGCCACTGCACGTAGGTAGCGAAGAGCTGAGACATGGTGGTGATGGTATTCAGCAAGCCCGCGCCCAGGAGCAACGTCCAGAAGAAGGGCATGCGCAGAACTTCCTTGGCCTTGTAACCAGGCTCCTCGGCGGGATTCTCAGCCAGCTCAGCTTCCTCAGCCTGAGCAGCGGCAGCATCCAGAGGCATGCCGTATGGCAGGGTGCCGCACTCCTGAGGGGTGCGCTTCACGAAGATGAGGATCAGGGGGATAGTGCCCACGGCAATGATGGTGCCGAAGGTGAGGTACAGGGTCTGCCAACCAGCCAGGTCAGGACCAAGAATCAGCTGGCCGATGAGGTTCCAAACTACGCCGCCGACGCCGGTCATTGCGAAGACCAGACCGGTCACGGTGCCATAGTTCGTGTGGAACCAACGGCTCAGGATACCTGCAGTCATGGTGAACTCTACGCACACCAAGCCCAGGCCAATAATGAAGCCAGCTACCCAGTAGCACCAAATGGCAGGGTAGAAGGCAAAGCCCAGATAGGGCACAACAATCATCAGGGCTGCAACCGTGCAGACAACCTTAGGGTTGAATCGGTCGAACAGCCAACCAGCGGGGGTAGCGCCAATTGCCTGGGCCAAGTACACCGCAGTGATGTACAGAGCCACCTGGGATGTGGCGACGCCGAAGTACTCGGACACCGGGCGATAGCACAGGCCCGCTGCCGTAAACACGATTCCCGTTGCTGTGAGCATCGCCAGCATCATGGTGACGACTACGCCCACGTGGCGAGGCGTTAAGCCTTGCCTTGCGATTTTTTCTGTAGCCATAGCTCTCTCCTTACAGCTCTGCGGATGAGCGCCGATCCCTCTGCACATAAGGCGCCGACCAGGCTAAAACCTCAAATTCCTGGTCCTCCGCACCTACATGGTCACACAGGGTTTCGCGAGAAAAACAAGACAAACGGCTCGGAAAATCCATTGTTTGACCAGGAAAAACTTTGTCAAAATCCTGCGCGACGAAAATTTGACACCCCGGCATTCGCCGTCAAACGCGTTGTAAATGGCCCTTTTGCTCCCCATTTATGGCGCGAATGGGATATGAAGCCATTTTGGGACAAAGAGAGTGAGATGAGGAAAAGGGCGTCGGGAGGATAGAGCCCTGGCCGCACCCGCTTCGCTCTGCGAAGGCCAGAATCGTTCCTCCCGACGCCCTAACCGCGCCAACACCACAAAAGACAGCTGCCCCTATCCCAGGAACACGTTCCTGGCAAACGCCGGCATAGAGACCTTGTCCGCGGCGATGATGCTATCCACCGACAAGGTGGCACCGGACTTTATCCACTCCGCGGTCATGCGCGTCGCGCCCACGCAGTAGATCATGAGGACGTAGCTCTCGAAGCTGTTGAGCTCCTTGCCCACCATGCGGTACAGGTTGTCCACGTAGTAGTCGTACACGATGTCCGCCTCGGCGTTCAGGAGGCCGTTGATGTCGTTCTGCTTGAAGAGCTCGGAGTAGAACCCCTTCTTCTCCTTCATGGCCTCGAGCTTGGCGCGAACCGCCTGCTCCCAGGTCATGTCGATGCCGATGCGCCGCGTGGTGCGGGTGAGCAGCTGATGGTAGATCCAGATGGAGAGGTCGAACTTGTCCAGAAAGTGGTTGTAGAAGGTCTGTCGGGAGATGACACAGCGATCGGCGATGTCCTGCACGGTAATCTTCCCGAAGGACTTCTCGGAGAGAAGCTCTTCGAAGGCGTTGGCGATCCTCAGCTTCGTGCGCTCACTGGCACTGGGCTTCTGACTGCTCGTCTTGGTGCGAATGGAATCGGTGTAAGTGTTCATCGCTCTCCCCCTTCCGTAGAGATACGGGAGGAGACCCAGAACCCTCCTCCCGTCAGCGCAGGATGCGAAATAGATTGCGTAGGCGTTAGGCCAGCGTTGAAGGCGACACTCGCGTCGTCTTCAACAGCTTTAGCCCGATGCAAGTGCAGACGCGCGGGCTACTC
>JAQXVU010000030.1 GCA_029225085.1 Eggerthellales bacterium
AGCCTGCGAGATGATCGATGATTTCCTGCTTGCAGGCATCGGTCCTCCCGCAGAATACGACGTTGGCGCCGCTCTCGTAGAAGCGCTCCGCGATTCGCCTGCCGATGCCCCTTGCGGAGCCGGTGACGATGACGGTCTTGCCGGTGAAATCGCTCTGGAGCATGGTGCGCCTCTTTCCCTTTTCGTGGACCTGGTGACGATGATACCCCTTCATGGGTTGAACAGGGAAGACGGGGGATAACCTCATGCCTGGCCGCTACCCGGCATGCTTGTTTTTGATAATCCACAGTTGTTACGTATTGGGGTTTGAATGCGCTATGCGGAAATGCAAGAACGTCGTGCTCTCCATAGTTAATTGACAAAACCAACATAGTAATTTGGCTTGAAATTGACGTAATAGTGCAATTTGCGGCAGTTGTGCAACACGTTGTGAAATGCTTATGCCACTTGTACTGCGTGACCTGCTCAAGGGCATGTCTTGTGTTGTGGAGTTGCGTTTGCGCAGTTCGAGACCATAGCAGTTGCAACAACGATTGGACGTTCAACCGCATCCTGAACCCAACACGATGTCCGATCATGTGCTCAGCAGCAAGGGGAATACTGTGTACACGTTTCGGAGTTGCGTCGTGGGTCGCCTGTTGTCCATGGCCATCGCGTTCGTTCTTGCCGTGGCAACCGTTCTCGTGGTTGCCCCGTTCGCCCATGCCGACGCTTCCCAAGGTTCGGTGAAGCGCGTCATCGATATCGTCTATGACGATTCTGGTTCCATGGACAATTCTTCCTCATGGGCTCAGGCTCATTACGCGCTAGAGGCGTTGGTGGGAATGATGGGCCCTGGAGATGAGCTGAACGTGTTTCCCATGAGCGCAGGTGATAGCTCCGCCCCGGCGGTCACGGTATACGGAACCTCCCAGGACGTGCAGCAGTCGGTGGATCGCATTCACCAGGTGTTCTCCGACCACCCTTCGAACACCACGTTTTCTCCTGCTCAGCAGGCATATACTCACCTCAGCAGCATCGGCGGCGATGATAGCGTCAGGCGCTATCTGGTGGTGCTCACCGATGGCGGGTTCACTTCCGTTGACACCCTCACTCGCAAGAAAGATGGCGCGGATGCCATTGTCGAGCGGGTGAACGGGTATCTGTACCAGTGGGCTTCCGAATCCGACGTCGAGATCATCTATGTCGGCATGGGCGAGAAAGGGCTTTCCTTCCCCATGGAGCAGCCTGGCTTGCAGGTGAGCAAGACGGCTGATCGAGGCATTCTGTACGGCATCGTGGACGTGTGCAATGACATTTACGGCCTGTCCTCTTTGCCTGATACCCATTTCGTGAACGAATCCCTTAAGCTTCCCATCCCGACCAAGCGAATCATCGTGTTCGCCCAGGGCCGCGATGTATCTGTGGACTACGCCGAAATCGAAGGCGATCGCCTGAGCCCTACCACTGTGAACCTGGCTGCTGCCGACGCCCCGCATCTTAACGGCAACGAGAAGTGGGTGAAGAAGGGCAGCCCCACCGACGAGAGCTTGCGGGGAATCGTGGCCACCTTCGAACCCGTGGGGGCCGAAGGGTTCAACTCTGGCGAGATGGTTCTCAGCATGGCCAATGCCGAAAATGTGGAAATCTACTACGAGCCTTACGTGAATGTAGAGATGACCTTGGTTGATGCCGGGGTGAGCGATTCCGAGCTTCCTTGGCCCCTGAATCAGCTGCTGGCGACGGGAGATACCGTCATCGATTCATCCAACACCGATGTGAGGCTCACCAAAGGCACCTATTACGTGAGCAGCAGGCTCATGAACCCCCTTACCGGAGAGGCCATTAGCCCCTCTGCTTCTGAGGGACTGATCTCAAGTGTCGATATGAAGGCGTCTCTGGACTACAGCGACGGTCGACAAGTTTCGTTGGACGAAAAGAAGGTCGTGCTTGAGGAGGGCGAAGGCGTTCTGAGCACCCACGCCGTGGTGTGCGCCACCCCTAACGACCCGGATCCCACGGTGGTGGATCAGGAGATGGATGTGGTGGTGGACCCCGCCAACATCTTCACGTTGATCCTGCGGTTCGGCCTGCTTCTGCTGGTTATCGCGTTGATCCTGGCGTTGATCTGGGCTATTCGTAAGCACTTGAAGGCGCCTCGGCTGCCTAAGGATCTGAACCCTCAGCTGAAGGACAAGTTCAACCCTGCGGCGAATCGCACGCTGCAGGTGGAGAGTCAGCCGAAGAACACGCCCTTCTTCGGCGCGGAGACCCAGGAGTTCTACATGCGCATGCCCCGCAATTACGATTCCCGCGTGATGCCTCGTTCCGTCAGGCTTCGTGCGGTGAAGGGCGGCATGGTGATTGACAACTGGTCTGAGTTGGTGGCTGCAGCTCAGCGAGATAACGTGGCCAGCGGCGCCATCAAGGTGGGCGCGAAGGATCTGAGAAAGGTGAAGCAAGGCGAGGAGTGCCCCGTTTTGGGCTCCAGCGGCCAGATCACTTTCGTGGCTCGTCGTGGCGGAACCGAGACGAAGATGCAACTGAAGTTCAAATAACGATGTCGCTGGTGGGCTCGAGCACCAGCGACAGGATGAGATCGGCCGACGATTATCGAGCCGATATTCGAGCGAATGCGTTGTGGGAAATGGCTTCGCGGGAACGACCTTTTGAAAAAGGTCCCGAGAAGCTCGGAAGAGAGGATTGGAACAAGCAATGGCTGCACCAACTTTGATCGTCGGCGTCGGTGGTACCGGCGCCAATATCGTGGGCAGGGTCATGGATCTGGTGGGCGATGATCGCCGCGCCAACGTGGCCTTCGTGGTGTTCGACACGGATGCCAACGACCTTCGTCTGCTGAAGGAGTCCCATCCGTCCCTGAAGACCATCCAAACCTCTCCGCAGATGACGGTGGAGGAGTGCATCGCCTCCTATGAGGGCATGGACGAATGGTTCCCCTCCCATCCTGTGCTGAATCCCAAGGATCTCACCCAGGGCGCTGGCCAGGTACGTGCCATTTCCCGTTTGGCCTTCGAGACCGTTTTGGTGGATGGCAAGATCGAGCCCCTGCATGAGGCCATCAAGTCGCTTCACGGCATTTCCGGCGACGACATGGCTCAGGCCGTGCGTATTGTCATCTGCGGTACTATCGCCGGCGGCACCGGTTCTGGATTGCTGTTGCCTTTGGGCCTGTACCTGCGCAACTATTTCAAGAATGAGTACCACAAGAACAGCGTCATCATTCGAGGCATGTTCATCTTGCCCGACGTGCTGACCTCTACCGTCATTCGCAATGACGAGCGCCAGCGCCGCTTCTTGGAGGCCAACGCTTACGCTACCGTCCGCGAGATCGATGCGTTCATGCGCAAGGGTGACGGCTTCAACATCGACGAGGGCTACTCTGCGGTAAGCGCTGACATTCCCATTCCAGGCACCACCCGTCGCGAGACCTATCCTCCGCTGCTGCCCTACGACTTCATCTTCATGACGGATGCCCAGAACTTCGACGGCAAGACCCTCGATGACAAGGAAACCTACTACGACTATATCGCTCTGTGCATCTACGCCCAGTCGTTGACTCCCGTGGGTTCTCGCAGCAATTCCGCCGAAGACAACCTGATTCGAGAGACCATCAGGTCCAACGGCCGTTCCCGCTACTGCGGTGCTGGTGTGTCGAAGATCGTGTATCCCTTCGAGGATGTGCGCGACTACGTAGCCTTCGGATGGGCTCAGAAGAACATCGCCGACGAGTGGCTGAAGGTCGATCAGGATTATGAGGCGGAGCTGCGTGAGTGCGAGATGCGTGGCCAGGAAGCTCCATCTAAGGATCAGTTCTACGTGTCCCAGGTAAACCAGCTTGCTCGCGGTAACCGCTTCTTCGAGAAGATCCTTCGTCAGACCAAGCGCGTGTACAAGGGCTCTGATTCCATGGATACCGTGGAGAGCAATGCCGACCTGTACATCCGCGCCCTTACCGACGACATCACCAGCCGCCTTATGGCCGATCGCAAGTTCTCCAGCGCCCTTGACGATGTCCAGTCCACTGAGAACATCAATGTGGAGCAGGAACCTGGCAGCATCATCAGGTGCGCCGGCGATTATTACGGTGCAGCTATCGACCTCCAGAAGGTCGCCGACGAGGTGCGCAACATCCTTCCTTATAACATCGCCTCCTCCCTGTTCGGATCCTTGGATGCCGAGAAGCGCTTGGAGCGTCCTCGTGAGTCCGACATCGAGACGTGGCTGGTGGATGAGAAGGGCAATAGCCTGCATCCTGCTGCAGCTCGCTACGTGCTGTACGAGGTGAAGCAGAAGCTGGAGGAGAAGCGCAACGAGGTCACCAACCTGTACAAGAGCTCTCGCGCCGAGATCGACGAGTTCCTGTCCGATGACCACTTCGATCTGGAGGAGACTCCCGAGAAGGAGGGTTTCAGCCAGCGCGTCGAGATCCTGGCCAAGGGCTCCGCGGTCAGCGCCAAGTGGTATCAGGGCATGACCAAGAAGATCACCTCCCTGGCCAAGAAGAAGAACGAGGCCGTGGTGGGCGGCGAGAGCCTGCAAGACCTGTTCGCCGAGGTTGCGGACTTCTGCGAGAACGTGGAAACCTACTACATCAATTCCTCGTTGGCCTATGTCATTGAGGAGGCCTCCAAGTTCATCACCAGCATCCTGGATTCCTACGACCTGTTCTATGGCCAGATCAGCCGCCAGGCAGCTTTGCTGGAGCAGCGTCGCGTGAACATCGCCGATAACCCTGCTTACAACGCAACCGGCAAGGACGGCAACAAGATCCTGTCTTCCGCCGTTCGCTACGTTTGCGCCGATAGGGAGTGCCTGGAGCGCATCGACAGGCAGGCGATCTGCGCCACCAACGCCGCCAACATCCCCGGCGAGGTGTGCCAGAAGATCTACATCGCCGTCATGCGCTTCAATGAGCTTAAGCGCAACAGGCTTTCCGCAGGCGCGTCTGAGGGAGAAGCGAACAGCAAGGCTTCCGTCTACTTCACCGAGGCCTTCGAGGAGGCCATTCTGGATTACTGGCGCAAGAGCCTGCTGGAGGGCGCCTATAGCCATCTGGTGGATATGGATATCATCGACGCCATGCGCGCTGAGGGCGTGTATCGCGAGAACCTGGACTCCAACGATGAGCTCAACCGCTATGCCGAGGATGTGTTCCGCGAGGGCGATATCCTGGCTGTGCCCATGATTGAGAACCCTCGCGGCTTCCAGCCCCGCGTCATCAAGTCTTGCCTGTATTCTTCGGGCCTTTCCACTGCCGGCGACGCCAATAAGGTGCGCTTTGTGCAGCACGTCTTCGGCAACTACAACGGCATCGAGGACGGTAATTGCCCCAAGACCGAGATTCTGGTGTACAAGTCCGTTTACGGCATGCGCGCTAACCAGATTCCCAAGTTCATTCCCGTGGGCTCCCTGAACGCCGGCGCCCAAGGCGGCAACTACTACAAGTCCTATATGGATCTCATTGGCCAGCTTGGCCCCGAGAGCTCCAAAAACAAGGAGCTCACGCCCCATCTGGACGTCAGGTGGCATTGGCCGTTCAGCTTCCCCAACTTGGATGAGGATGAGGAGCGTCGTCAGAAGAACCGCATCGTGCGCGCCTTCATCTACGGTCTGGTGTTCGGGAAGATCACCATGCGCAGCGCCGTTCCTCGCGACATCTACCAGCTTGAGCTGGAACTGGACGTGGAAGGCGACCGCGGAACCACCTTGCATGATTTCGTGGTGAGCAACGGCACCCCTTGCGATTACTTCTGGGAGGTGTTCGACGGCCTCAACGTGAATCCGCCTTTCGTCAATGCCCTTACCGCCGCAAGCGAGAAGTCGTTGACCTTTGAGGCGCAGTTGAGCCATACCAGCCCCGAGAACTGCCGTCTGGTGTACCACCTGGGCAGCGAGGCTTTCGGCGACGCCACCAAGAAGTCCCAGTTCGTGCTCAAGGAGTTTGGTCCCGAGCGTCGAAGCATCTTCGAGATTCCGCTGCTGTACAAGATCAGCGCTCCTATGAACGCTGCCCCCATAAGCTACGCCCGCGACATCCTCATCGCCGTGTTCGACGTGGTGGGGAACTACTTCTCCGCTTTCGTGCCTGAGGTTGATCTGGATGGCGTGCTGGCCGACTTCTTCGAAGAGCAGTATCGCCTGTTCGAGCGGAACCTGGCGGTGCTTAATGTCAACGGTTATCCCGGCATCTATCGCGAAGCCTTCATCAACGAGATTCGCGCCGAGGTGAAGCATTGGTTCCGCTACGCTGAGCGCATTGCCCTGAACAGGTCCGATGAGTTCGCAGAGCTGGTGAACCACTACATCAGCGTTTGGGAAGAGAATTAGGCGCTATCGATGCTCGACGATGTGTTCGGCCCAGCCTCCATGTCCAACGACGTGCTCGGCCCAACCTGTAAGCGGTGACCATGAAGACGGTATTGTTCATAGAGAAGAAAGCCTTGGATGGCAGGGAAGAGGTGCTTCCCTCGTACCGGGAGTACGAGGGCCTGTTCCGTCAGTGCCTGGAGGTCTTCGATATTCACGTGTGCCTATGGGATTCCGAGGCCCTGGCCTTGTCCGAGGCCGTGCCTGATCTGCTGCGCATCGTGGATCGCTCCACCCAGTGGAGGGCGGTGGTGGTCTCCGATCTGAGCTTCGGCCATGGCAAGCAGAAGGAGAGCTTCCGCGTGGCGAACCCCTTCGACCTGTACGACTTCATGCAGGTCGACGGGGCCCTTTCCCTGTGCCCTGAAGCCGTTGCCCAGCCTGATCCGCTGGTGCGCATGACCAGGATGTTGGGAGGCATTCCCCGTGCGTACAGGAACCTGTCCTTCAGCAGGGAGGACTATCCCGATCTTCCTTTGGAGGAGGTGCCCTCGCTTCCCGATGGCCGTCCCCTTATGGAGCGGTACCACTTGGGCTGTGCGAAGCCGGTTGACTTGCTGGTGATCTCTCCTCGCAACATCCACGATGAGTTCCTCACTGTGGACAATGGACGCAGCGCCAGCCATGGGTCTGAGGGGCTGTATCCGCACCAGAGCTTCGCGGAAAGCTCCGGCTATGCCGATCGGGCTCGTTTCGTGGTGGTTGACAGGAGCTTGCCTCCCAGCGTGTCTTACGGACGCGACATGCTTCGCTTCTGGATGACGGTCATGACCTTGGCAACCCATGATTCCACCAGGGGTTCCTTGCAATTCGGGCAACTGTATCGCGCAGAGGTCGAATTCGACGAGGACGACATCCGAGCCAACCTCATCAGCCATTACGCCGATTGCTGCCAGGTTCGGGACAAGCTGAAGGAACGCATGGATGCCGTGCGCCGGGAACGCATTCCCAGCGAGACCGATAAGGCCTTTCTGCCTGATTTCCGCAAGGATGTGCGTTTGAGCTTCAACTTGCTGGACACCGAGAAGATGTTCTTGGACGGCAAGCGGTTCGGCATGTTCAGCGATGTGCCCACTGACGACTACAGCGAGCTGGCGGGGCAGAAGCGCCGCATCAAGCATGAGGCGGAGGTCCTGGGCAAGGAGCCGCGACGCGCATTGCGCCAGGCCGAGCGGGAGTTCCAGGGTTTCGACCTGCCTTCTGATGAGGAGGTTCTGCGGTCGCCCTTGAACCGCCATACCACCGACTTGCTGGTGGGCGAGCTGGAAGAGATCGAGGATCGCATCGCGGTTGCGAACCCTGCCGCCGCCCTCGCCTTTGACGATATCGATGAATCGGTGAAGAAGGAAGAGGACGCGATCAAGGAGCAGATGTCCCATCGCGTGAGCTTCTCTGCCGTGGCCATTGCCTTGGGCATCGCGGCCGGTACGTTGGCTGTGGGCTTCGCTCCCTTCATCTTCGGCCTGACCGCCGACATCCAGTTCAACCTGCGAGCCCTCATCGCTACCATTTTGGTGGCGTTAGTGCTGGTTGCCATCTGCTTCCTGGACATGCGGGCCCAGAAACTCATCCTGGACCAGTGCGTTCGCGATTTCAACGCCAAGATCACCTCGGTGATTGACGCTCTCAAGCGCAAGTGCGACGAGGTGGGCAATCGCATGTCTGATTTCGCGTCGTTTCGAAGGGGCTGGCATTTCCTCAAGAAGAACGACGAGACCCCGAAGTTCGTGGGTGATGAGGAAGAATATCTGGCCAGGACCCATGCTGACCTGTGCGTAGAGATCGACCGCATTCGCAACGACGCCATGTTCAGCCCTCGCTATGACGAGGCCTACGCCGCCCGGTCGTTCATGGCTTGGAGCGCCGCGGATGACATGATCCGCTCCGGGCGCATCTATAACTTCAGCTTGAGCGCGGAGGATTCCACGGCTCGCTACAACACGGTCATCGACGGTGCTGCGCGAACCAAGGTGCCCTTTGCCGCCATTACTTCTTTGGATGTGGTTCCCATTAATCCAGTTTCTATCGGAAGGGTGACACGATGACCGAACTGATCTTGTGCGCCCTCATGGTGCTTGCTTTCGTGGCCTTGTGCTGGGTCACCTACAGAAGCGGGACGAAGATAAATCGTCGCCCCGCCCAGGTGCTCTTGCCTGCGTTCGCGGTGTTGTTCAGTATTGCCGCGGTGCTCGGTTTCGTTCAATTGGACGGTGCCACCAAGAGCGCTTGGATTGCCGCTTCCAACACCTTCGAGGCGCTGGAGGAGGTGAACAGCATCTTCCCGCGGGCTTTGACGATCAATGCCGCCTTCGTATTCATGTTCATGGTGTTCAAGTCTCTGTACGTCGCCATCGCGGGCATCATTCCCTTGGGCTTCTTGGAGCGCACGCGTTTCATGTTCAGCTTCGCTTACGAGCTTGATGATGAGAACGAATGGGTGCTCAGGCGCCAGTTCGTGGGGGTCAAGAGCCTGTTCAAGAAGATGTATGTGGCGGTGCTCGTTTGCGCTACCCTCCTGCTCATGGCCAGCGCGTCCTTCCCTCTGCTGTTCGGTACGCTGTTCTACCCATGCTTCGCCATCGTCATCTTCGGGGAGGTGGTGAGCTTCCTGTCGGGAGCGAGCCCTAAGGACAAGAAAGACGATGCCATCGAGTTCGTGGATGATGGCAGCAAGCGCTATTCGGTATACCAGAACCTCATGAAGGTGTACGAGCGTCACGAGGATCGAGTCTTGTACTCGGATGTGCTCCACCATGGCTTGTTCTCGGGAATCAGCCGCGACGACATCATCGGCCCCTTGGAAAGCAGCCCCGATCGCATGAGGCGCTTGGCTGGAGGCTACCTGAAGTCGCTGCAGGGGCTGCATCACGATGTGGATGCCGATATGGCCATGGGCATGGTGGGTCTCATGGAGGGACGGAACACCCTGTTCGCCACGCCCTTCTATCGCGACTACACCGATTACCTGGCTCTTCCGGTGGTGCAGATCCTCATGCATGGCGGCAAGGTAGTGGCCATGTACGGTGAAGACGTGAGCCAGGAAGATCTGGAGGATTGGTTCCGGGAATCCCTCATGGTCATTTGCGGCGTGGAAACCATGTGGCGGCTGGGCAGCCTGCGCGCCCATTCCATTGAGGAGCTGGATATCGCCTTCATGAGCATGTCCGAAGCTAACGATCTTGACCTTACCCGCACGTTGGCGAAGCCTGAGAACGATGTGCGCCTGGTGGCCATGTTCAATCCGTCGGTGTCCTTCGCAACGTCCCAAATCGGTTTCGGCATCCTGGCCCGTCGCTTGGCGGCTGCGGGGAACGTGACGTATTGCGCTTTCGATCGGAACACCAACGGCTTGGTGGATGCCCTGTCCCATGCTCTCTCCACGCCGTTCTGCGAGGTGCGGCCCACCATCAACGCACGAGGCGAGACCTGCGGTATCGTGTGGAAGGCCGAGGATCCTGAAGGCGTCAGCCTGCATCATCAGCTGTACGGCAACGTGGCCCAGTACCTGGGCCTGGGAACCGAGCTGGCTTCCATCGCCCTGCGCTATGACGTGGACAAGGTCACCTGGCTGGGCTCTCGCAACGTGCCCATCCTCGATGCCCGTTGGATCGCTCTGCAGTACTATCGTCAGATTTGCGATTACTCCAATTTGACTCCTGCGTCGTGGTCGGTTGATACGCGCATCACCTTCCGCGAGAGCCTGTGGAGCCAGGAGCGGAGCCAGCGCGCTTTCCTGATTGTCGAGGATGAATCCTTCAACGCGTTTGAGGCCCTACGGCAATTCAGCACCCGCGCCACTACCAATTCCTTCGTCAATGTGATTTCGCCCAACTACCTGCTGCGTGATTACATGTCCGACAATTCCAAGCTGCTGGTACGTGACTCTAAGGCAATGTCCCGCATCGTGCCCGACTATTCCTTGGGGTTGAGGAACGTGGCCCTGTCGGTGTTTGCGCGTTTGGCTCAGGAGCCCATGGATGTTCGCGATGTCGCTAGCTTGTTTGAGCTGGCAGAGGTGGACATGGAGGATCTCAGGGGCACGCTTTGCAGCTTGGCGCTGGATTACATCGTTCCCGGGGCAGCGCGGGAAAGCGTTTTGGAGTGCCTGGTTGAGGAAACCGTCCATGAGTCCATTGATCCGGTGAGCCTGACGTATATCGATCGGGTGCAGATTCGCCTGGTCGAAGGCTGCGAGCTGCACCGTCAGTGCGAGATGATTCTTCGCAGCGCGTTCTACGTATGCGAGGATGAGTCCTTGGACAAGCGCGTTCTGGGATCTTGCCTGTACGGCCACGTGTACCAGAACATGGTGCCTGGCCAGTTCATTTGCCTGGATGGCAAGTATTACGAGGTACTCGATATCGTGGTTTCCTCAAGGAACACTAGTCGGGTTGCCCTGCGTCGCGCAGCGGATCATTTCTCCCGTAGGCGCTACTATCGCCAGCTGAAGCGGGTGCAGGTGGGCGACTGGGACACTAGCACGCGTTGGCATCGTACCCGTTCCTATTCTGGCGTGAATGTGGATATCGCCCAGGTTGACTTCACGGTGCATACCGCTGGTTTCGTGGAGATGACCGACTTGGCCGACTATGAGAACGCCCGCTATGTGGAGCTGGGATGCATTCCCGACAGGCGCTACGCCAACAAGTCGGCTATGAAGGTGTCCGTGGATGGCGCTACCCCCGAGGTGGTCGCCACGTTGACGGTGCTTTTGAACGAGCTCATGAGCACCTTGTATGCTGACAATTCCCAGTACCTGCTCATCGGCAGCTTGGCAGCCGAGCAGAGTGACTTCCCCCGAGGTTCCTATGCCCAGGTTTCCTCGCTGTTCGCCTGCGGGGAAGGAGAAGGGAAGGCCGCGATCGGGCAGCAGCCGGCGGCGGAAGCTGAGGTCAGGCAGCAGTCGTTCCTCGATCCTTTGTGTATCTACGTGTTCGAGGACAGTAACATCGACCTGGGTTTGGTTGATTCCTTCGACAGGAACATCATCCATTTCCTGGAGCTGCTCCAGGATTACCTGGTGTGGCATTCCGAGCGCATGGAGCGGGAGACCGTTATCGACATCAACGCTTTGGCGCCCGCTTTGCGGGGCTTCGACCTTGATGGGGTCTTGGCCTCTCTGGACAAGTCAAAGGGCGACGGCGGCGCTGCGGCCGGTTCCCCTGATGGAGCCGATAAGGCCGGCAAATCCAAGAAGCGCGGCCTGATCAGGCGGATTCTTGATTTCCTTGCCCGCTTGTTCCGCAGGAAGAAGAAGGGCTCTGAGGAGCCCGAGAAGCCAGCGGAGCTCACCCCCGAGGAGCGGGAGGAGCGAAACTCGATCTTGTCTGATATCATTTCCGCGATCGAGAAGCTTATGGAGGCCAAACGTGCCGAGGATGCCGCCCAATGCGAGGAGGAGCGGCAGCTGGTCGAGATATCCGATTCTTACAAGGAGAGCAATTACCTGTTCTTCGGCCGCGGGCAGTTCCCAAGGTCGCTGGCAGTGGATGAGACCGCCATGCTGCTGCAGGATCATCGCTTGGTGAATTCCGAGCTTTCTGCCGCGCGTGCCGATGCGGTGGATATGCGTGAAGCCATCGATGAGGTCATCAGCGGCGAGACGGTTCATCTGTGCGATTTCTGCGGAAGCCCTTTGCTGGGGGTCGAATACGACATCCTTGAGGATGGTCGTGAGCGCTGCCTGTCCTGTTCGAGGCAGACGGTGAAGTCCCAGGCTGAGCTCGAGGAGCTCTTCGCTTCGGTTCGAGGAACCATGTGCGCCACCTACGGCATCCATATCAAGTCCGCCGTGAACGTCAGGATGGTGCCCACTACCGAAATCGCTGAGCGCATCGGCACCGCGTTCGTGGCGACTCCCGGCTTCGATGCCAGGGCGGTGGGCGTTGCGGTGAACGAGAACGGAAACTATTCCATCTATCTCGAGAACGGCGCTCCGCGATTGAACTTGGTGGAAACCATCTCCCATGAGCTCACCCATATCTGGCAATATGAGAACTGGAGCGAAGCCGACATCGTGGCTAAATACGGGTCGGGAAATCGCCTGGTCGTATACGAAGGCATGGCGGTGTGGGCTTCTGTTCAGTACCTGTATGCGGTGAATGAGCCGGAATACGCCACTAGGCTGTTCACGCGTGAGGCCCGTAGGGAAGATGAATACGGCAAGGGCTTGCGGCTCTATTACAGCAAGTACGGCATGTCCACTGAAAAGCTGGGCAATCGCCGGACACCATTCCAGTCGCCGCGCAGGCCGCTGTAGCTTCTGGGATGGCGTGGCTGCGTGCAGCCAGCTCAGTCGCGCCAAGGGAAGGGGGAGCAATGAGGTCGTTCATCGCGTTGGAGCTTCCAGAGGTGTTCTCCTATGAGACGGCCATGCTCGCCCGGCAGATTTCCAGGCAGGTGCAGGGCCGTTTCATGAAGCGAGACACCTATCACCTGACCCTGGCGTTCTTGGGCGATGCCTCCGACTCCGACATCATGGAGGCGGTCTGCGTGCTGGATGCTTTAGAAGGATCGGGCTCGGTTTCCCTGGAAATCGATGGGCTCGGCAAGTTCGGTCGAGCTTCCGATGCCACCTTGTGGCTCGGGCTTCGTCCTGACGAAGAATTGATGCTCCTGGCTGAACGTGTTCGGGACGGGCTTGAGGCTGCTGGCGTGGCATTCGATCGGAAGTCCTTCAAGCCCCACATCACTTTGGCGCGGCGGGCGCGATTGGGCAAAGCCGACTTGCAGGGCCTTCCTTTTCCTCAAGATAATCGGGCTTGTCGCCTGACCCTGTTCAAGAGCGCCCTCACCAGCGGCGGGGCCATCTACAAACCTATCCATTCGGTGGGATTGGAAGAGCGATGACGGACGGCGCCCATGACGCGAGTATACTTTAGGGCGAGGATTGTGTTCGCAATCGAAGGGAAGGTGTGCATATGATTACCGCAAGTTCTCGAGTGCAGAAAGCAGCTGGGCTGTTCATGGTTGCCCTGCTGTCGCTGGCTATCGCGTTCGCTGCCGGCTTGACACAGCCTCAGGAGGCGAAAGCTGCAACAGCGGGTGTCAAGACCCTCCTGAAGGCCACGTACCAAGATGGCGGAACGGTAACGAAAACCATCAGCAAGTATGACGTTAACGGTGACGGCAAGAAGGATGCGGTTGTTCTGACCTTGAAGGACAGCGCTACCTATGATGTCTATGAGTCCATGACCATCGCCATCAACGGCAAGAGGGTCAAGACCATCAAGGGAATCGGCCATGGGCTTGCTGGACAGGTGAAGCTCATCACCTTGGCCAACGGCAAGCGCTTCTTCTACGCTTCATTCACGGGCGAAAACGGCGACGGAACCCAAGCTGTGATGCAGTATCGCAAGGGCAAGATGAGCGTCATCTGCTCGAACAAGTCCATCAAGTGCAACAGCCATCGGTACCTCACCAGCGTGAAGGCGAAGGGCAATTCGGTCATCGTCGGATTCAGCCCCATGACTCAGGCCATGGGTGCGGGCTTTACCGTTAACTACACCTACAAGTACAAGAGCGGCACCTTGAAGCGCACCAGCTCCACCACCACGAGCTTGAAGTACCAATACGCTTCCGGAAAGTATGGCAAGGGCTGGTTGACCAATGCCGGATCCCTGCAGCTGTACACCTCCAAGAGCTGCAAGACCAAGAAGTTCGTAGCCAAGAAGAACACCAAGATGAAGGTGACGGCTGTGTACCTGAAGTCCGGCGTTCTTTCATATCAGGTGAAGACCGCTTCGGGCCAGACAGGCTGGTTCAAGGATAAGAACTATTCGTGCCCCAATTCTCATCTTTCCGCTGGAGCAACGCTGTTCAACGAGACGCACATGGCAGGTTAGCATTTCGCAGGTCAGCAGGGTAGGGGAACTGCCATTTTGCGGCGGCCTAATCAACGCGTAGCTTTGGCTCCGGTTATTTTGGCGTCCCTTGCCCCGCTCTAAGCTGCGAACTGGGCTTCTGCTGCAAGTAGGCTGGCCTTGAGGGCTGCGAGGCTCGAGCAAGCATCGCCAAGCTTCGAGGAAAGGGGATTAGAGGCGGGCTTCATGGCGGATTCCAGAGCCCGCTTCTGATCCATGAAGCTGCCGGTCATGATCTGTCGCATGAGCTCCGCAGTCACCCGAGCATCGTAGAGGGCGCGATGGGCCTTATCGGAATCCACCTCGGCGCCGTACCAGTCGGCAGCGGTGGAGAGCCTCATCTTGCGTCCGTCGCCGACGCCCAGTACGCGCGGGTAGACCACTTGCAGGTCGAGCCAGCGGCGGAGCTGGCGGGGGACCTCGATGCCCTTGAAGGCGCATTCGCTCTCTATCTGGGCGCGATCGTTCTTGCTCCAGGCCACGATGCGGGTGCTGCTTTCGCCGATCCATGCGGCAAAGCTGGCCAGGGCCTCCGCGAAGGAGGGCGCATCGGAGACGTCGCAGGTGCGGATGCGGTAGTGTCGAGAAAGTTGGTGTAAGGGCGTCTTGGTCGAACGGTGCGGCCCTGCCCGGAACCTGAGATCGGTGCCTATTCTATGCCGCCTCCATCCTGTCGGCAAGCGCGAGGCTCGCCTCGATGGCCTGGCGCGCGAAGGCGAGAGCCTGCTCCCGCCGCTCCGCCGATGGCGGCTCCGCTGGCCCGGGCCTTTGCCCTTCGTGCAGCTCCGCCATCTTGGCTGCGGAGAAGTACCTGGCCTCCGACCAGGCCTCGTCCTGGTCGCACATCACAGCACCCGCCAGCCTGAGCAGGGACTTCTCCGAGGGGAACACCTGCACGACGCGGCTGCGTCGCTTGATCTCGCGGTTGGCGCGCTCCTGGACGTTGTTGGTCCTGAGCCTCTTCCAGTGGCCCTGCGGGAAGTCGAGGTAGGCCAGGGCGTCGGGCTCGCCCTCCTCCAGGACCGCCGCGGCCTTGGGGCAGCAGCCCTCAAGCATCTCGCAGGCGACGTGGTACATGGCCCTGACCGTGCCGGCGTCCTTGGCCCGGAAGACCGGGGCCACGATCCTGGCCACCCTCCTGGACAGGCTGCCGCGCCCCGCCTCGCGGGTGCAGTTCCTGATCAGGTGGACGACGCACCTCTGCCATGCGGCCCCCTGGAAGACCTCCGCTATGGCGCGCCTGAGCCCCGTGTGGGCGTCGGAGGTGACCAGCTCGACGCCGTGGACGCCGCGGGCGCGCAGGCCCTGCAGGAAGCCC
>JAQXVU010000031.1 GCA_029225085.1 Eggerthellales bacterium
GGTCGAACGGTGCGGCCCTGCCCGGAACCTGAGATCGGTGCCTATTCTATGCCGCCTCCATCCTGTCGGCAAGCTCGAGGCTCGCCTCGATGGCCTGGCGCGCGAAGGCGAGAACCTGCTCCCGCCGCTCTGCCGATGGCGGCTCCGCTGGCCCGGGCTTTTGCTCATCGTTCAGCTCCGCCATCTTGGCCGCCGAGAAGTACCTGGCCTCCGACCAGGCCTCGTCCTGGTCGCACATCACAGCACCCGCCAGCCTGAGCAGGGACTTCTCCGAGGGGAACACCTGCACGACTCGGCTGCGGCGCTTGATCTCTCGGTTGGCGCGCTCCTGGACGTTGTTGGCCCTGAGCCTCTTCCAGTGGCTCTGCGGGAAGTCGAGGTAGGCCAGGGCGTCGGGCTCGGCCTCCTCCAGGACCGCCGCGGCCTTCGGGCAGCAGCCCTCAAGCATCTCGCATGCCACGTGGTACATGGCCCTGACCGTGTCGGCGTCCTTGGCCCGGAAGACCGGCGCCACGATCCTGGCCACCCTCCTGGACAGGCTGCCGCGCCCCGCCTCGCGGGCGCAGTTCCTGATCAGGTGGACCACGCACCTCTGCCATGCGGCGCCTTGGAAGACCTCCGCTATGGCGCTCCTGAGCCCCGTGTGGGCATCGGAGGTGACCAGCTCGACGCCGTGGACGCCCCGGGCGCGCAGGCCCTGCAGGAAGCCCAGCCACGAGTCGTAGGGCTCGGTGTCGACGACGCCCAGGCCCAGCACGTGCCGCCAGCCGTCCTCGTCGCAGCCGATGGCGGTGACGACGGCGACGGAGGCCACGTGGGCGCCCGTCCCGCACTTGACGTAGGTGGCGTCGAGCCAGAGGTAGGGCATGCGCAGCCCGGAGAGGTCGCGGCCCAGGAGCTCGGCGGCATCGGCATCGAGGCTGGACGCCATGGCGCTCACCTGGTCCTTGGACAGCTTGTCTACGCCCATCGCGGCCGCCACCTTGGCGACCTTGCGGGTGCTGGTGCCGGTGGCGCACGTCTCGCCGACCGCCGCCACCACCGCCCGGTCGACCCGCCGGTAGCGCTCGATGATGTCCTCGGGGAAGAAGCTGCCGCTCCTGAGCTTGGGAATCCTCAGGGTCAGCGTCCCCACGCAGGTCGCCAGCTTGCGCTCGCGGTAGCCGTTCCTGCAGTTGCCCGTGGCCTCGCAGAGCTGGTCGGCCTCGGCGCTCATGATCTCGTTGGCGAGCAGCTCAGCCATCGACCTGATGAGCTCCTGCATGTTGACGGTGCCGTCTGCGAACCTGGGCAGAAGCTGCGGTGCGGGGGCCGTGGCGGGCATGCCCTCTGGTATGATTTCCATTGTGGTCGTCGCCTTTCTCTAGAATCCGATTTGTCGCTATCTCAGATTCTAGGCGATGGCCACATTCGTTTCACCGCGCTGTCAAAGCGCTTTGCTCCTTACACCAACATTTCCTACACGATCGCGCTTTCCTCGATGGCGTCATCGCATTTAACGCAAGATGGATGATGGGGAAGACGCGTTTTCGTTTCCTAGCGTAAAGTAGTGAAGTGTGATTCGGGAATATGCCGACGGGACGACGCAAGGCGAAGGACCCGCTCACGGGCGCGGAGATCGAGGGCGTTTCTCTCGTTTGTGAACGATGGCGTATTGGCGCTAGGCGAGAGGGGGCTCATATGGGCGATGTTAAGGAAAGCGACTGGAAGCTGTTTCGCAAAAGGCTTCCCGGGTGGCAGGAAAGCTACATGGAGAAGCTCATCGGCGAGTACATGGAAATCTTGAGCGGAGAAGGCAGGGCATCTGAAAGGTTCTGGGCGTTGGAGGAGCGCATCAGGGAGGACAAGAAATGTCCAGGCGTAATCGTCCACGATATGCGACGGAGCACCATGCACTACGAAATCGCGCGTTTGGTGCGTGATGGCGTCATCACCTTGGATGACCTCGATGGTTTCAGCGAAGACGTCACCGGCTACATCCAACGCCTTCAATAACGGCGGATGGGGAAGCGTTTTCTGACGGGCGTCCGCCGCAAATCTAGAGAGGCGGCTATGGTGACAGTTTCTGACAAGAACCCATACTTATCGATTAGCATTGACGATCTTGACGTGTCAACAAGAATCATGCGATGGAGCTGATGCCAGAAAGCATTGCTGTATCGTCCTCATAAAACGGAGATGGTCAGCCCCTTTGACCTGGTTGCTGCTTTTGCTAAATCGCAAATGCTGTCGGCAGTTCCGATTTCGCAGAGGGAGGCCAATTCGATTCCAACAGGAAGAAAGAGGGCATTTCCGAAGTCAAACTTGGTGATCCTGTCGGTATTGTTTGATACCAGTATTGATCCATTATGGAATTGGTAAGACTGGGACGAGTGGGCATTTAGTGTGTAAGTGGTCCACGTATTCTTGTCGATCAGTCCGAGCGCATCAAGGGCTCCTAGTTGGTCGACTGTAATTCCGTTGTCGTTATAGGACCATCCCTCTCCGTTGATGGTGGTGATTACGGGAACAGGACGAGTGCTATTTCGAGTATTTAGAGAGAACGAGCAGAGGGTTTTGAACGCTTCTACGTCGCCTCTGTCCATCGACTTCAGTATCCCTAAGGTTTTCTTCGAGAAAAAACCGGGCTGATTTAATTCGCTGCACAATAAATCTGCCCACATTTTTCGTACTTCGTCGTCGTAGGCGGTCGCTCCGCCTTTGATAAAGGAGTCTTTAAATTGTACGTCAACGGTGTCTGGATCGCTGTCGGGGGGAAAGGCGGGATTGGCGCTTGCGGAACATAGGACGGCTGCAATGTTGTCTGCTTCCCCGGGCGTCACCATATAACCGTTTGCGAGAAGAAACGCCTGGTTGTCGCTTAAACTTGGCATAGTGTTCTTGTACTGTAAAAAGCATTCGCACACTGACTGTGTGTGTGTATCTTTCTTGCTTCCGCATTCTTTTCTTCGTATTTGACTGGGTTTAGCGCGCGGCTAGTCCCCTCTATCAGCCTCATCGGAAAGTACTTTTTGTTGCCCGACTCGTCTTTCTGCCAATTGAATGTCAACTCAGGATTAAAGTTAAAAGACACTGGTCCTTCGTGTTTTAGCGCGCTTGCTTCTACTGAAACCGTTGGTGAGAAATCCATCGTGGCTTCCTTCCTACTGGATAGTCCTACGCGATTTAATGTTGGTCGTACACGCATCTTATCGCTCGGTTATTATCTCATTTGGTTGGTTCACATCGTTCTAATAACGTTCGGCCTCTCTTCTCGTTGATCCTGTTTAAAAGCCTGAGGTGGATTTGATTGAATTATTGATCGCAACGTTTTGCAGCAGTTTCTTCAGCGGGCCCTTTCAATGCGATGCCGGTTGAAGGAGCTGCGATGGCCGCGATCGACAAGGTCGATGAGTATCTCGCATCCTTTCCCTCTCCACTAGCACCAGAGCCAGCTACATGAGTGTTTGGAGCCATCAGCAGGGCGATTATTCTGAATGAGCAGGGGCGTTATCCCGAACGAGCAGGACTGATTATCCACGATGGGCAGGGCCCAGTGCCGAGTCGGCCGAGGCCCCGTCATCCCCGTCCGGAGAGCTAGTCGCCGCATCGGTCGTTCAGGCTTTCGCGCATGTTGATGTCTCCTGCCTCCACCCATGCCGCGTTGTGGACGATGCGGTCCATGATCACCTCAGTCGTGACGTCGCTTCCGAGGCGCGCGTACTCGGCATCGTGATCGTCGTCGGCGTCGGCGCGTTGGCTGGCAGGACCGTTGTGGCTGTTCCGTTCGATGAACTCATGCGCAAGCGGCTCATCGAGGAGCGATAGTGATATGCATCTGCGAATCGGGTGATACGAAAGCGGTGTGAATGCCGATACAGAAACCGCGAAACGGGTGCTACGCCTAGCGAAATAATCAGGCCGGAGAGGAAAGTGAAAAGAAAGACTGGATGGACTGTGAAGGCGATCAAGACTGTTTTCGTGGCTGTCGGGAGCTTTTGCAAGTGACTCATCAAAGCCGTGTTCTTATTCATGCAAACGCTTCGTTCGTTCGGTCAAACCTTCTGATAGGGCAGTCATTTTGTATGACAATGCTCGAGTATAATTACTGGAACCTGAGTGCAGTTTTTCGCGATTCAGATGGGGTTTTGCCAATTTGCGAAATTTGCATGCGCTGTTTTGAGGAGGTTGGCAAATGGAGAAAAACAAAACCAACAAAAAAGGTGAAGCTCTCAAGTATGCCCTTGGCGGTATCGTCCTGTTTGCAGCATCGGTGTACGTGTTGCCGAAGTTGATTGCTGTTTCATCTGGGGAGATTAACAAGCTCGTCAATACCTATGTGAACAGTACAAGGGACGAGGACGATTGGGGTCCGGTGATTGAAAAGAAAGAAAGCGAATAGGAGCGAAATGCAAATCGATACCGATCAGATGGCGCAGAAGTGCATTGACGCCATTGCTGACAAAATCAAGAACCTAAACACCCTGAACATTATCGTTGTGGGTAAATCGGGGGTTGGAAAGAGCACTCTCATCAACAGCCTTTTCAGGGGGAACTTCGCAGAGACGGGCCTGGGGCGACCGGTTACGTCGGAGATTCGGAAAAAGGTTAAGAAGGACTATCCTCTTGCCATATACGACACTCCTGGCTTTGAGCTTTCCGGCGAGCAGCAAGACAAGGTCAGGGAAGAAATACTAGACATCATCAGCAAGGGCTACAGTTCAAAAGACATAAACGATTCGATTCACTGCATTTGGTATTGCATTAACGTTGGCGCGAACAGAACCTTTGACGAATCTGAAGTTGAGTGGCTCAAGAAGTTCTCTGAAGAGAGCAAGAGCACTCAAGTTCCGATCATCGTTGTTCTGACCCAGGCCGTGCCCAAGTCAAAGGCTGCCGAGATGAAAAAACTGGTCGAAGCAGAGAACCTCGACATCGTCAAAGTCG
>JAQXVU010000032.1 GCA_029225085.1 Eggerthellales bacterium
GTCTCCTGAAAGAGGATATAGGTGCCTATCTCGGCTTCCTTCAGCATGCGGTACTCGTCTACCGTGGTGGCCGCGATGTTCACGTTCACGCGGCGGATGGCGCCGTTGCGATGCTTCACGGAGTAGATGGTGTTCATGCACTCAAGGATGTACTCGATGGGGTTCTCCTTGGGGTGCTCGCCAGCCTCGATAGCCAGGCGCTTATGACCCATGTCCTGCAGGGCCATGACCTCGGCCCGCACCTCGTCCTGGGTGAGCTTCTTGCGGGGAATCTCCTTGTTCTTGGCGTGGTAAGGGCAATACACGCAGCCGTTCACGCAGTAGTTAGAAAGGTACAGGGGCGCGAAGAGCACGATGCGGTTGCCGTAGTAGGCCAGCTTAATCTGGCGCGCAAGTTGGAAGATCTGCTGGTTGATGCCAGGATTTTCACAGGCTAGCAGCACGCTCGCCTCCCGATGGGAGATGACCGCGCAGTGATCCTTGTCGGGATGCAGATGCGCCTTGGCCTTATCGAGGATACGCTGGCAAAGGGCCAAGTCATCCTTGTGGGCGTCAGCGTAGGCCAGCGTCTCCTCGATCTCCTGGTGGTTGATGAACTCGTCGGCGCACAGAGACGCCGGGTTATAGGGGTAGTCGGCCACGAAGGCCCTTCTTTCTCTTGAGCAGATGATGCGGGCGCGTCAGCGCGTAGGCGCTGATCACGATACCGCGGTGGAAGCGGTGCGCTAGCGCACCGCGAGCTACGGGCCAGGCGGCTGGCTGCCGCTGCGAAGGCGACCGTCGCTAGACGGGCGTGTTCGCGGCGAACTCGGCGGTCGCCTGCTGGCGAATCGCCGAGTCGCTGGCTGACCGCCAGCGGGCCAGCCCCGCCCCGGGCCCGCAGCGGGGCTGTCTGCCTCAGGGCAGACAGCCCCCGAAAGCGGCTCCCCGACAAGGAGGAGCCGCCAGCCTTTAGATATCCCAGGAAGCCTGGTCAGTGTGTAGCCACTCCTCTGCCGTCTCGGACAGAGGCTTGCCCACCCACTTGTCGTACAGAGCCTGAATGTCAGGGTTCTCGTGGGAGTAACGCAGCTTGTCAGCGCCATCGAGCTTGTTCAGGATCTTGGCGCGACCAGCAGCACGCTCCTCGTTAAAGACGATGGGCTGTCCACCGCCGCCTACGCAGCCGCCGGGGCATGCCATGACTTCCACAAAGTCATAGGAGACCTCGCCAGCCTCAAGGGCATCCAGCAGCTGAGAGGTGTTCTGCAGACCGGAGGAAATGGCGATCTTCAGGTGCAGACCCGCCACCTCAATCTCCTTGTCTACCCAAGGACGATTAGGCGTTGCCGCCGTGGTATCACACACGGTGAAGGCAGGGTTCTCGCCGGTGAGGAAGTAGGCTGCGGAACGCAGGGCTGCCTCCATAACGCCACCGGTACGGCCGAAGATGGTGCCGGCGCCGGTAGACAGGCCCAGAGGATCGTCGAACTTGGTCTCGGGCAGAGCCGCCGCGTCGATGCCGAACATGCGGATCATACGGTTGAACTCGCGGGTGGTGATGACGGCGTCAACGTCAGGACCGGCCTCGGTAGACAGCTGGGGCACGTCGCACTCGTACTTCTTGGCCACGCAAGGCATGATGGAAAGGCAGAACAGGCGCTTGCCCTGCTCGGCGGCTTCCTTGGCCATGGTGTTCTTCACCACGGCGCCCATCATCTGGTGAGGGGACTTGCTGGTGGAAAGCTGAGGCACGAACTGAGGGTAGTGCTGCTTGGCGAAGCGCACCCAACCAGGACAGCAGCTGGTGAACATGGGGCGGGGCTTGCCTTCCTTAACCCACTCAATGAACTCGCTGGCTTCTTCCATAATGGTCAGGTCGGCGGCGAAGTCAGTGTCGTACACGTAGTCGAAGCCCAGCGCGCGCATAGCAGCGGCCATGCGGCCAGGCGTTGCCTGCTCAGGGGTGAGACCCAGCTGCTCGCCCCAAGCGGTGCGCACGGCAGGGGCCACCTGCACCACAGTAATGACCTCAGGGTCAGCCAGGGCAGCCAGAATCTTGTCGGTATCGTCGCGAGCAGTAAGGGCGCCGGTTGGGCAATGGGTGATGCACTGACCGCACAGGGAGCAACCGGCCTCGGTGATGGACAGGCCATTCTTCACGCAGATGCCGCGATTAGCAGCGGGGCCGGACATCTCCCAGACCTCGCAGTGCTGCACCTTGGCGCACTCGGCCACGCAGCGCATGCAGCGGATGCACTTGCTGGCGTCACGCTGCAGAGGGAAGTCGGGGTCCCACCACTCCTCGGGGTACGCGGGGTCATAGGGCAGGTCGGCGATGTTGAACTGGTTGGCCAGCTTCTGCAGGGCGCAATTTCCGCTGCGCTTGCAGGTGGTGCACTCGCTGCGATGGGTGGCCAGGATGGTCTTCAGGTTCTCGCGACGAGCGGCGATGACCCGTGGGGTGTTGGTCTTAATGACCATGCCGTCGAAGATGGGGGTGTTGCAGGCAGCTACCAGGCCATCGGTGCCTTCCACCTCTACCACGCAGATGCGGCAAGAACCGACGTTGCTGACGCCGGCCAGATAGCACAGGGTGGGAATCTGCACGCCGGCCATATTGCAGGCAGCCAGGATGGGCATGCCCTCGACGCCCTGCACCTCTTTGCCGTCGACGGTGACCTTCACGAAGTTGAAATCGTTAGACATACTGAATCCAGCCTTCCTCTACGGCGCCGCAGCCGAAGTGATCGCAGCGCAGGCAGCGTCCGCATTCCTGCAGCGCTTCCTCAGTGCTCATGGGCTCTTCTACCCCTTCGAAGTCGTGCTTGCGCTCGCGAGCAGGACGCTCCACGATCTCGCAGCGGCCCTTAGGAGTGCGGTCGTTGATCTTGGCGGCCGGTGGGGTCACGCCGTAGTCGATCTCATGGTTGAAGCCCAGGAACTCGTCGATGTTGAAGGCGGCAACCTTACCTGCGGCAATGGCGCGGATAACGGTAGCAGGACCAGTCTGGCAGTCGCCGCCCACGAACACGTTGGTGAAGCCCTCGGCCTTCAGAGAGTCGTCGGCCTCGTAGAGCTTGCGGGACTTAACGGGCATGCCGATGCGCAGGCTCATGATGTCCTGGCCCACGGCGATGAGGACGATGTCGGCGGGGATGCGGCGCTTGGGCTTGTTGGCCTTCATAGGGGAAGGACGGCCTCCGCGCACAGGGCCGATCATCTGAGGCTGGGTGATGAGGGCGGCGCAGTGGCCGTTCTCATCTACCTCGATGGAATCAGGGGCCTGCAGGCACATCATCTCGACGCCCTCCTGCATGGCGCTCTCGATCTCGGAGGGCAGTGCGGTCATATCGTCGATGCGGCGACGGTACACGCAGGTCACCTCGTCGGCACCCAGGCGCACCGCGGTACGGCAGCAGTCCATGGCAACGTTGCCGCCGCCGATGATGGCCACCTTCTTACCGGTGAAGTCAGGGTAATCGTCATCGCCGATGCGGCTCAGCAGTTCCACCGCGGACATAACGCCCTCAGCATCGGATCCTTCCAGACGAAGGGTCTTGCCAATCTGGGCGCCAACAGCCACGTACACGGCGTCGAACTCGGAGCAGATGCGCTCCTCGTCCTCCTTGTGCATCCAGGTGTTCAGCTTCACGGTGATGTCGCCAGCGGACAAGACGGCGCGAATGTCGCGATCGAGGAGCTCACGAGGGAAGCGGTAGGCGGGGATGCCATAGCGGGTCATGCCGCCTAGCTGCTTGCGGCCCTCGAAGATAGTGACGGAGTGACCCATGAGGGCCAGGTAGTAGGCGCAGGTCATGCCGGAAGGGCCGCCACCCACGATGGCGATCTTCTTGCCGGTTGCAGGCAGGGCTGCAGGCACGGGCACCTCATCGGCGGGAGCCATGTCGACGGCGAAGCGCTTGATGCCGCGGATGTTCACCGGGGCATCGATGAGGTTGCGGCGGCACACCTCCTCGCAGGGATGCTCGCACACCAGGGCGCACATGGTTGGGAAGGGGTTGTCCTTGCGGATCATGTTCACCGCTCCGGCGTAGTCGCCCTTGCCAGCCATGGCAATGTAGGCAGGGATGTTCACATGGGCAGGGCACTGGGTCACACAGGGGATGGTCTGCTCGACGCCCTCCTGGCAAGCGCCCTCGCTCACATGGCTGACGAACTCCTCCTCGAAGGTGTCCATGGCAGCCAGGAACGTATCGGCGGCATGGTAGCCGATGGCGCAGTCAGCGCTCTCGCGAATGGCCATAGCCGTGGTACGCATCTCGTCAAGGGCCTCAGGGCCGGCGTTGAAATCGAGCACATCCTGCAGCAGCGCCTCGAGCTGCGGGATTCCCTCCCGGCAAGGCACGCACTTTCCGCAGGTCTGGCAGCCGCCGGCACGCAGCAGGTCGAGCTGCAGAGCCACTGGGCACATGCCAGGAGGCGTCGCCTGAATGCGGCGCTGATAGTCTTCTAGGAACGTACCGAACTTGCTGAAGTCGGCAGAACGCGGGGCGACAGATAGTCTCGCCATAGTTCCTCCTTGTGTAGTATTCCCTCTTTTTACCCCCGGGTCATTGTACAGAAAACACAAGAAGATGTTCATTAAAGGCAGGTTATGCCGGCAAAGGGACTTATGAAAAGTTCCGTGTGGAAGGCGGCTGGCCGCTTCCCGGCCGCCGCCTGAGTAAACGCCAGCCTATCGCGCACGACCATCGCAGATGCGGCGCGCGGCAAGCGCCAGCGCCGCCTCGTTGCTGCGCGACAGCAACGAGCGGAGCGTGCGGCCCTACGGCCGCGTGGGCGCGCGAAGCGCCGCCCACAGCGCGGCAAACCGCGCAACGCCCTACCAGGCGTAGGGGTCGGAAATGTCGATGCCCGCAGAGATCAGCGCCACGTCGCGAGCGATCTCAGCTTCCTCGTCGGTGGGGATCACCAGCACTTCCACCGAAGAGGCATCGGTAGAGATACGGCGGGCCACCTTGCTGTCTTCCATATTGCGCTCGTGATCGAGGTGGATGCCGAAGGGCTCCAGACCGCGGAAGATCAGACGACGAGCGTAGGGGTCGTTCTCACCCACGCCAGCGGTGCACACGATGGCATCGACGCCGGCCAGCTCGAAGAAGTAGGCGCCGATCTGGCGACGAATAGAGGTCAGGAAGATGTCGTAGGCCAGCTCTGCCTGCTGGTCACCGTCGGCGATGACCTCCTTCAGAGCGCGCAGGTCGCCCGATGCGCCGGAAACGCCCAGCATGCCGGACTCCTTGTTCAGGATCTGGTCCATCTGCGCGGGAGTCAGGTTTTCTTTCTCCATGATGGCGGTGATGATGGCAGGGTCTACCGAACCGGAGCGGGTGCCCATCATAATGCCGTCGAGAGGCGTGTAGCCCATAGAGGTGTCCATCGAGATGCCGTGGTCGATGGCGGCCAGCGACGCGCCAGCGCCCAGGTGGCAGGTGATCATCTTCAGGTCGCGAGGGTCCTTTCCCAAGAACTGAGCGGCCTTGCGGGACACGTACTTGTGGCTCATGCCGTGAAAGCCGAAGCGACGGATGCCATACTCCTCGTAGTAGCGGTACGGGATGGGATAGATGTAGTTACGGGCAGGCATGGTCTGGTGGAAGGCGGTGTCGAAAGCCGCCACCTGCAGCAAGTCGGGGAACGCCATCTCGCAGCGTTCGATGACCATGAGGGCCTGAGGGTTGTGCAGCGGAGCCAGCTCGCTGTAGCGATCGATGACCTGCTTCACGTCCTCGTCGATGGGCACGGAGCACATGTACTCGGCGCCACCATGGGCGATGCGGTGGCCCACCGCTTCAACTTCTTCCAGATTCTTAAGCGGCGCGTGCTCCCCCACCAAGGAACCCAAGATGGCATCCATGGCGTCCTCGGCGTTCTTGGCCTTCACGGGCGTGGTGATGGTGCCACGGAAATCCTTGCTAATGAGCTGGGAGTGGGGCGTACCAATGCGCTCTACCACGCCGGAGGCCACCACTTCCTGGGGCACGTGGGCAGTTGCGCTGGTGGCAGGGCCGGACTCGATGAGCTTGTACTTCACCGAGCTAGAGCCCGCGTTAAAGACGAGGATCTTCATCGGCCCACCTCCCGCTTGTACTGGGCTTCGAGGGCGCGAATGATCTCGTTCAGCTTGTTGGTGTCCACGGGCTTGGTGAGGTATCCCATGGGCTCCACGCCGAAGGGCTCGTCGCGGAAGTTCTCATAGGCGGTCATGTAGATGAGGGCGGGAACCTTTTCGAACTCGGGCAGCGCAGCGGGAAGCAGGTCGCTGCCAGCGCCGGCGATGTTGTGGTCGATGAATGCGACGTCGATGCCGCCCTTCTTCATCTTGGCGATGCCCTCCTGCAGGCACACGGCCTCGGCGACCACCTTCACGCGGCCGGTTTCCTCGAGCTGATTGATGAGCTCTACGCGAGCGGGTGCCTCGTCATCGACGATTATGGCTTCGAAAATCATGGTTCCCCCTTGTTGGGTCCGCACTTTAGCGGGCCATAGAACGTTCATAGTAGCACGAAGCGCCCAAGATACGCGCTGCAGTCGGCGAGCGCTCTTGCGACACTGGTTCATCTTCGACGGACGCGCCTAAGGTGCCGCCCCCACGCACGAGCCCGGGGCGCTCACCCCACGCGCGATCCCGCTGCGCGCGGCCCCGCACCTACTTGCGGCTGCCGCGGATGACGCCGCCACCAACAACCACGTCGCCCTGGTACAGCACCACGGCCTGCCCTGCCGCGCAGGCGCGAATGGGCTGATGGAAGGAGACTTGCAGCAGGCCCGCATCGTCAATGTAGGCCTGGGCTGGCACGGCCTTAGCCCGATAGTTCACCTTGGCCTGCACTTCCACCGGCTTTGCCAGATCGGGAAGATGAACCAAGCTCACCTCATCGGCCCACAGGCTGCTCACTCCCTGCGAGGAAGCAGGGCCCACGATGAGCTGGTTAGCTTCCACATCCTTGCCCAGCACAAACATAGGCTGGCCGCAGGCGATGCCCAGACCCTTGCGCTGTCCGATGGTAAAGCCCGCCAGACCCTGATGCTGGCCCAGGACGTTGCCCTGCTCATCGACGATGTCGCCGGGCTGCAAGATGCAACCAGTGCGCTGCAGGATGAAGCTGCGGTAGTCGCCATCGGGCACGAAGCAGATGTCCTGGCTCTCAGCCTTATCGGCGTTCACAAAGCCCTGGTCATGGGCGATTTGACGCACCTGGTCCTTGGTGTAGTCGCCCAGAGGGAACAGGCAGTGGGTCAGATCGGCCTGGGTCAGGTTGTAGAGCACGTAGCTCTGATCCTTACCGGCATCTAACCCGGTCTTCAGCAGAAACTTACCGGTCTCCTCGTCGTAGGTGCGGCGCACATAGTGGCCGGTTGCCATGTACTGCAGGCCCATCTGCTCGCGGCGGCACTGCAGGGCGTCGAACTTCACGAAGCGGTTGCAGTCGATGCAGGGGTTGGGAGTCTCCCCTGCCAGGTAGGCGTCGCAGAAGCGGTCGATGACGTCGCGGTTGAAGTCCTCCGAGAAGTCGAAGACGTAGTGGCGAATGCCCAGGCCATCGCAGACGAAGCGGGCGTCGGCCGCATCCTTAGGGGTGCAGCAGCTGCCGCCGAAGAGCTTCATGGTGACGCCGGTGACCTGATAGCCCTGCTGCAGGAGCAGGTAGGTGATGACGCTGGAATCTACGCCGCCGCTCATGGCGGCCATGACGGTCATGTCGCCAGCCGCGTCAGTACCAGGTGCGCCTGCTACCACAACACCGTCATCGCCCATCAGGCAACCCTCGTGTACTTCCACAGCGACTCCTAGATGCCCGAAGCGAAGTTGGTGACGGGCCAGGTGTAGTCCTTCCAGCGCTTCTGGCTGATAGAGAGCTTGCTGAGCTTAGAGCTGCGGTCGGCCACCAAGGACTGAATGGTCAGGGCCTCGAAGATCTTGATCATGATGGGGTTGGTCTCGGTGAGGAACTCGGGGTGCCACTGCACGCCCATGATGAAGGTGCGGTCCTTACATTCCACCGCTTCTACCAGGCCGTCGGAGCCATAGGCCATGACGTCCAATCGGGGGCCAACCTCCTTCACACCCTGATGATGCATGGAGTTCACGGAGGTCTTTTCCACACCCAAAATGTCCCACAGCTTGCTGTTGCGCTGAATGGACACCTCGTGAGTGGGCAGGTCGTAGGAGCTCTGCTGCCAGTGCTCGAGGGTCACGTTCTTAAAGGAATGCTCGCCGCCCACGAACTGGTCGTGCAGATCCTGATACAGGGTGCCGCCGAAGAACACGTTGATCATCTGCATGCCGCGGCACACGCCCAACAGGGGCACGTCGTACTCGTAGGCATAGCTGAGGATGAGGTATTCGAGCTCCTCGCGGACCGGGGTGAACTCGGAGAGCTTGTCGCTGACGGCCTCGTTGCCGTAGCGGCTGGGGTCGATGTCCTGACCGCCGGAGAGGATGAAGCCGTCTATCAGGGGAAGCAGCGTCTCGAATACGCCCAGATCAGCCGTGATGGGCAGCAGCAACGGGGCTCCGCCTGCGGCAACCACCGCGTTGGCGTAGCGCTCGGAGATGCTGTTGCGGCCTTCTTCCACATTTTGGGTGGGAACGATGCCGATGACGGGACGGCGGCGACGGCGAATCTTCTCGGAGACGGGCTGGGAGGAATCGATACTGTCGAAGGGAGTGACCGCGAGCTCCGCGGACTCCATCTGGGCCATGCGCTCTAACACGCTGTTCAGCTCTGTTGCACCTGCATGTGAGCGCTGGTTCAGCCCTGTTGCACCTGCATGTGAGCGCTGGTTCATGTTTCCTCCTATCGACGGCCCCATCATAGCACCGATTATCATCGCATACCGAAGCGGTATGCATTACCATAGGTAGGCGTACGGAAGAAAGTAAGGAGCGTGACATGCAGGTATCTACCAAGGGGCGCTATGCCCTGCGATTCCTCATCGACCTTTGTCAGCATCAGGCCGATGGCGTCATCTCCCTGAAGTCCGTCGCCGAGCGCCAGGGAATCTCGAAGAAGTACCTAGAGCGCATCGTCACCCTGCTGGCCCCTTCCGGCATGTTGCACATCACCCGCGGCAGCCAAGGCGGCTATCAGCTGGCTCGCCTGCCCAAGGACATCACCGTAGCCGAGGTGCTGCGCCTTACCGAGGGCGGACTTGAGCCCGTGCCCTACGCCGAAATCGGCGAGGACGACATCACCCGCGGCGTCTGGACAAAGCTCGAGGACGCAATCGTCACCTGCCTAGAGGGCATCACCCTGCAAGACATCCTGGACGACTACGCCCCCATCGAGTACTACATTTAGCTGCGACGGATGTGCGCGGCGCGCGCTACTGCGGGTTCAGGCTGCCCGTGCGATACCCGTCTAGGTCGAGGGCCACGAACTGAAAGCCTAAGGTGTGGAAGAACTCTCGGAACGCCGAGTCCTTAGAGGCATCGTACAGCGCATCCATCTCTGCCCGGTCTGCCTCGATGCGAGCGATCTTCCCATGCACCCGCACCCTGACCTGGCGAAATCCCAGGTTAATAAGGTACTGCTCCCCCGCATCGACCATGCGGAGTCCCTCGGCGGTAATCTCATCCCCAAAGGGGAACCGAGAAGCCAGACAAGCGAAAGAGGGCTTCTCCCAGGTGGGAAGGCCCATCTGACGCGAGAGCTGACGAATGTCCGCCTTGGTGAGACCCGCCTCATGCAGAGGGCTGGCAATCTGCAGCTCTTCGATAGCGCGAGTGCCGGGACGGTAGTCGCCATCGTCGTCGAGGTTGCGGCCTTCCACTACCACAGCGCCTTCAGCCTGGGCGATCTCCTTCACCTGGCCGAAGAGGTGCAGCTTGCAAATATAGCAGCGATCGGGCGGGTTCTGAGCGAAACCGGGAATCTGCAGCTCGTCGCTTTCCACCACGATTTGGCGAATGCCCCGCTGCTGGCAGAACTCCTGGGCCTCGGCAAACTCCCGCGCAGGGTTCACCGCAGAACGACTGGTGATAGCGAAGGCATCGTCGCCCAAGGCGTCATGGGCGACGGCCAACAGCAAGGTAGAGTCGACGCCGCCGGAGAATGCCACGGCGACACGACCGTAGGAGCGCAGGATGTCCTGCAGGTTTTGCAACTTGTCTTGCAGGGAGCAAGCCCCACCCTGCGCGCGTTGCGAATCGTCGCGGGCAGGCTGGGGCTCGCTTTGCAGGCTTTGCGAATCGTCGCAGGCAGGCCGAGGCTCGCCCTGCCCGCGCTGCAGCTTGTCTTGCACGTTCTGCTCTTGCACGAACGCCCCTCTTAGAAGTTGAACATGGCGGTGCTCAGATAGCGCTCGCCGGTGTCGGGCAGAATGGCAACGATGGTCTTGCCAGCGTTCTCGGGACGCTGAGCCAGCTTAGTTGCGGCGGCCACAGCGGCGCCGGAGGAAATGCCAACCAGCAGGCCCTCCTTGCCAGCAAGCTCGCGACCTGCGGCAAAGGCCTCTTCGTCCTCGATGGTGATGACCTCATCGTAGATGTCGGTGTTCAGGGTGCCAGGAACGAAGCCTGCGCCGATACCCTGAATCTTGTGGGAGCCGCCGTGGCCCTCGGACAGAACGGGGGACCCAGCAGGCTCTACGGCAACAACCTGGATGTTGGGGTTCTGAGCCTTCAGATATGCGCCGGTGCCGGAAACGGTGCCGCCGGTACCAACGCCCGCCACCAGGATATCAACCTTACCCTCAGTGTCCTTCCAAATCTCAGGGCCGGTGGTTGCCTCATGAATGGCGGGGTTAGCGGGGTTGGTGAACTGAGAGGGGATGAAGGAGTTGGGGATCTCCTCGGCCAGCTCTTGAGCCTTAGCGATGGCGCCCTTCATGCCCTTGGCGCCCTCGGTGAGCACCAGCTCGGCGCCGTAAGCCTTCATGAGGTTGCGACGCTCGACAGACATGGTCTCGGGCATGGCGATGATGATGCGCTGTCCGCGAGCTGCGGCGATGGCGGCCAAACCGATGCCGGTGTTGCCGGAGGTGGGCTCGATGAAGACGGTGTCCTTGTCGATGAGGCCGTCAGCTTCTGCCTGGTCGATCATAGCCTTAGCGATGCGGTCCTTAATAGATCCGGCGGGGTTAAACAGCTCGACCTTGCCCAGGATGGTGGCCTGTAGGTCGTGGTTCTTCTCGTAGTTGGTGAGCTCTACCAGTGGGGTGTTGCCGATCAGCTCAGATACGCTCTTGTAGATTGCCATGATGAGTCTCCTACTCTCGTTGTCGATGGCCCTGTCGTGTTGTCTTGGCTAGGCCCTCCGCCTTGGTCCGGCTACGGCCCGCCGCCTTGGGTTGACCAGGTCATCAATGGCCTTGTCGTGTTGTCTTAGCTAAATCCTACTATTTCCCTAGGTGATGTCAATATTCATATGGAAGAGGGGTCATACACCCTTTTCATGATTTGCTATCGGGAAAATAGATAGCGCAACATAGCGCCAGGAACTGTCGGTGCTTGCCAGGGCGCGATCCGCTGGGAAACAATGTGCCTAAGCCCGCAATCTGCTGAGCAGATGCTCATGGCGATGCCGCACCCGTCGGAGTCGTCGGGAGAACCGAGTCCTGGCCGCACCCGCTTCGCTCTGCGAAGGCCAGGATCGGCCTCCCGACGCCCTGACCGCTTTGTCTGCGCAGAAACCCGCCGGGAAAGCCCTCGCGCGCCCACCCGCTAAGGGCTCCCAGCGCGCCAGGGCAACTTTCCCGGTAAATGACCTCTAGATCGCGCTGAATCGGGGGGCTCTGACGGATTCCCCGGTAAATGACCCATGGATGCCTCGGGCGACCTCGTCCGAGAGGCGGGGAGCGCCATCGGCGGCGCGCCCTCCTCAGAGTTGCGCCGCATTCCTACCCGGAATGGGCATTAACTCGAGCCCCCTTCCCCACTTGACGTCGGAAGGGGTCCCTCGCCCGAGGTCATTTACCGGGGAATCCGCCCAAATCCTAGGGAGATCAGGGGCCCAGGGGTCATATACGGGGAAAGTCGCTAGCCCGCTCTGATGGCACCCCAAGAGCGGCGGGTAAAGGCCCGACCGAGGGAGCTCGAAGAATCACCAATGGAGGAGGGCGATTTGGAACGCTTCGGGCGATGGCTCGCCCATGCCCTAATGGCAGGGCCCTGGCTCGGGTCGCCGCGAATGGCGGGATCCCTGGCTCGAACCCCGCCTATTGGATTGCCGATCAGGGGAGATCGGGGGCATCTGGCAACTGCCCCGCTTAATGGATTAGCAGAAGAGCAGCACCCCGCCTCGCCATGCGAGACGGGGTACTCACTAATACCCATTCAGCATAAAAGTGTGGCGTATCTGCCCAAGCAGATACGCCAAGCACTACTAAGAATCTTTCAGAAGATAGCAAGCGCGGACCTCGCTCTGCCAATCGGGGCCCGATCCGACCCAGAGCTCATCCAATAAGGGCAGTCCGCGCCAGGACTTTACCATTAGTGCGACTTCGAGCCACCACG
>JAQXVU010000033.1 GCA_029225085.1 Eggerthellales bacterium
CTCTCCGAAGAGGATACTAAGCGTGCTCAGGAGCTTGCGGTGGCCGCTCATAA
This sequence comes from Eggerthellales bacterium, assembly GCA_029225085.1. Lineage (GTDB taxonomy): Bacteria > Actinomycetota > Coriobacteriia > Coriobacteriales > Eggerthellaceae > JAQXVU01. Next base: position 54 of record JAQXVU010000033.1, read on the forward strand.
GGTTTTGGGCTGCCGTGGTGTCTCCCGTACGGACATGATTAAGGACGAGGAAGGCAATTTCTGGGTTCTCGAGACCAATACGGTGCCCGGCATGACCGAGACCTCACTTCTTCCGGATGCGGGTCGAGCAGCAGGCATGAGCTTCAGCCAGCTGTGCCAGAGGTTGGTTGAATTGGCTCTGGAGCAATAGTCCTGTCCGAAAGAGGGAAAACCCGAGGATTGGGTAGCCTGGAGATTAAGGAAATCCGGAGACTATGAAAGCCCTGAGCGTATCGCTCAGGGCTTTTGGTTGTTACATAGGGCTCGGGTTTTGGCTTGAGTAGACTCTGGGTTGGGTCCTGTAGGGTAGGCAGACAGGCTTTTGCCCGCTAATTCACTCTTTAGAACACGCCGCAGGAGTGCAGACCGTACAGAACCGCGACGATGATGACAGCATAGAACACGAAGGTGGCGGCGTAGCAGCCCTTATTGCCCTTGCGAGATTCCTCGATAAGGCGCTCGTTGGCGTTTTGCTGGTCTTTCACCATGGCGGAGTGCTTATCCATCTTGGGCAGGCGAACGCGGTCGGTGGGGAACCAGGTTCCCTTCGTTTCCACAATCTGCTGGATAGAGCCCTCACCGAAGTCGATGTTGGGACGGGTACCCTCTGCCATAGCGGACATGAGCTTCTTCTCGAAGGTTGCCATAGGGGCGTTAAGGGCGGGACTGTAGGCCATGATGATGACCTCTCCCCAGTAGAAGCCAGGATCAGGCTTCTCACTGTAGGCTAGGAAGCTGAGGAATGCGTGAGGTTCCCATCCGCGTGCTTTGCAGAGCTTCATATCCTGGGTGATCTTCTGGTTCAGATGTCCGACGGGCTTGTCGAACTTGTTGTAGAGCCAGGCAACATCGCCGTCCTCTGATTCCTTGATGACGATGCGGTAGCGGTCGCCTACGGGATTGTCGGGGCCAATGAGCATCATGGCCTCTTTCTTGTCATCGGTATCGAACTGCGCGTAGGTGCCGTAGTAGTTCTTTTCGGCCATAGATACTCCTTCGTGAGCGACTTGGCTCTTAGGGGGCGAACTGGGTTAATCGGGGTATGGGGTTTGTGATACCCTAGGCGCCATGAATAAACAGATGCCTGAACATACTTCGGTTTTGATGGATTATATCAGCGAGAATGCGCCACGCCGCGTGAAGGAAGCCTATGGCAGGTTGGCCAAGGCTGCGGGAGAGAACCGCTACGGGGTTCTCGACGAGGACGTGGTGGTTCTTGATACGGAAACCACCGGCGTGTCCTTTAAGAAGGATGAGCTCATTCAGATTGCAGCCGCTCGCATGTGCGACGGACGGATCACCGAGTGGTTCGTTACCTTCGTGAACCCCGGTAAGAAGATTCCCGACGACATTCAGCACCTCACGGACATTCACCCCGAGCAGGTGGAAGGGGCGCCAACGCCTCAGGAGGCTCTGAGGGACCTGGTTGCGTTTGTGGGTGACTCCGATATCGTCGCTCACAATGCGGACTTCGACCGCAACTTCACGACGAAGCACCCTGAAGGTGCAAAGCTGTTAGAAAACGTCTGGATCGATTCTCTCGACCTGGCCCGCATCGCCCTTCCCCGCATGAAGTCTCATAGGTTGAAGGATCTGATTCATGCCTTCGGCGGTCCTGCCTCTACCCATAGGGCTGACGATGACGTAGCGGCAACGTGTGTCCTGTATCGCATCCTCCTTGCCGCTGTCGATGCCATGCCAGACTCCCTCTTGGTTGAGATTTCCCGTATGGCAACCATCGAGGAGTGGCCTACGGTGAAGGTCTTCAAGCATTTTGCCTCGAAGGCGGCAGAGCGCCTGGTGCAGCGTCAGCGTGAGAGCATGCTGAAGGCTGCAGAGGCCTCTGATGGCGCTATGGCTCCTACCAGGGAATATACCGTCGAGGACATCACCTTCGATCTTCGTCGTCTGCGTCGGGGAAACCTTGAGACGGCGCCGAAGAGCGTGAAGGTAGATGCCGAGAAGGTGGCAGAAGAGGGTCTTGCACCTTTGGAATTCCCCTCTGATCTAGAGGTTTCCTTCCAATTCGGTACCGAAGGCGCCCTGGCGCAGGCGTATGACGACTATGAGCCCCGCTCTGAGCAGACCGAGATG
>JAQXVU010000034.1 GCA_029225085.1 Eggerthellales bacterium
ACCAGGCAGCCAACCGCGGTTATATTGACGATGTAATTGAGCCGCGCTACACACGTGCACGTGTTATCCGCGCATTTGAGATGTTGCAGACCAAGCGTCTGACCAACCCGCTCAAGAAACACAGCAACATTCCACTCTAAAAAAGAGAGTCTATGATGACACCATTAGCAATAAACTGGTCACACGTATGGTTGGTAACCGGACTGGGATTCTGCATGGTCATAGTGCTCCTGGTTGTCCTTATCTTCATTCTTAAACTGCTTGGAGCAGTTATAAGCAGTGCCGTTAAGGCTCCCAAGGAAGCTCAGCCCAAGGCAATAGCCCAGACTCCCGCAGCCCAGGCCGCTCCGGCTGCCACATCGGCCGATGATGACCTGGCCGCCATCGCCATGGCTCTGCATCTGTACTTCAACGGAGTACATGACGTGGAACCTACAGAGATTCATATCAAGAGAGTAGAGCGCTCCGGTTGGAACTCCAAGCTCTACGGAATGAACAACCTGCATCGTTAAAAGAAAAATGAAAGAATTTAAGTTTACAATAGACGGCAAGCAGTACAACGCTGCCGTGAATGAACTTGAGGACAATTTTGCCGAAGTTACACTCAACGGCAAGACCTACAAGGTAGAGTTAGAGAAGGAAGAGGCCCCTGCAGCCGCTGCTGTACGCCGTCCCGCCGCTGCCGCCGCATCTGCCGCAGCAGTTCCCGCCGGACTGATGACCGTAAAGAGTCCGCTGCCCGGATCAATCGTAAAGGTACTCGTCAAGGCCGGTCAGGCTGTAAAGAAGGGCGATGTACTGCTCACTATGGAGTCCATGAAGATGGAGAACAACGTTACTGCCGAGGCCGACGGTACCGTTAAGGCCATCTACGTAGAGCCCGGCAAGAACGTCATGCAGGACGACAAACTGCTTGACCTGGAGACCGCAGCCGCTGCTGCCGCTCCTGCTGCCGCACCCGCTCCCAAGACTGCTCCGACTCCCAAGGCCGATGCTCCCAAACCCGCTGCCCCCAAGGCTGCCGATGTTCCCGCAGGCGGTTACAAGGTAACCAGCCCCCTGCCCGGTTCAATCATCAAGGTATTGGTAACCGAGGGTCAGGACGTTAAGAAGGGCGATACCCTGCTTACTCTTGAGAGCATGAAGATGGAGAACGCCGTTATGGCCGACCGCGACGGTAAGGTAACCAAGATTGCCGTAACCGCAGGTCAGAACGTAATGCAGGAGGACCTGCTCATGATTCTTGGATAATCTCATTCTAAACTGAAAAGAAAATGGGTGATATTCTGGAATTCTTTGAGCAGATGGGCTTCATGAACATGACCTATCAGCAGGGAATTATGCTCCTTTTGAGTTTCTTCCTGCTGTACCTGGCCATCAAGAAGCAATACGAGCCGCTACTGCTGCTCCCCATCGCATTCGGTATGCTGCTTACCAATCTTCCCGGTGCAGGTATGTACCATTCGGAACTTTGGACAGCATTCCTTGACGCTAACAGCCCCGCCTACCACAGCTATGGCACTATCATGCGTGAGGGCGGTCTGCTGGACATTCTCTACATAGGTGTAAAAGCCGGTGTATATCCCTGCCTCATATTTATGGGCGTAGGTGCCATGACTGATTTCGGACCTCTGATTGCCAACCCCAAGAGCCTGCTCCTGGGTGCTGCCGCTCAGCTGGGTATCTTCCTTACATTCCTTGCAGCCAACTCAATGGGCTTTACCGAGGCTCAGGCCGGCTCAATAGGTATTATAGGTGGTGCCGATGGTCCTACATCAATCTTCCTGACATCAAAACTGGCCCCCGAGCTGCTTGGTCCTATTGCCATTGCCGCTTACTCTTACATGGCTCTTGTTCCGGTTATCCAGCCGCCTATCATGCGTGCCCTGACAACCAAGAAGGAGCGTGCCATCAAGATGAGCCAGCTGCGTCCCGTAAGCAAGACCGAGAAGATAATATTCCCGATTGCCATCACTACCATCGTGGCTCTCATTCTGCCCGATGCCGCTCCTCTGATAGGTTGTCTCATGCTGGGTAACCTTGCCAAGGAGTGCGGTGTTGTGGACCGTCTGAGCAAGACCATGCAGAACGAGCTGATGAACATCGTGGTTATATTCCTGGGTCTTACCGTAGGTGCAACAGCTACAGCCAGTTCATTCCTGGATTGGAGTACAATCAAGATTATGGTAATGGGTGTCGTGGCATTCGGTTGCGGTACCGCAGGCGGTATCCTTCTTGCCAAGCTGATGAACGTATTCTCCAAGGAGAAGATCAACCCGCTTATCGGTTCCGCCGGTGTATCGGCCGTTCCTATGGCTGCCCGCGTTAGTCAGCAGGTTGGTCAGGAGGAGAACCCCAGCAACTTCCTGCTCATGCATGCCATGGGCCCCAACGTTGCCGGTGTTATTGGTTCTGCAGTTGCTGCAGGCTTCCTACTGGCACTGTTCGGCGCGTAATCGCGCTTATCTAATCCCCGATTAGCGGGTTAGTCCTCCAGGAGCCCCGAGCCTTGTGCTCGGGGCTCTTTCTGTAGTTTGGGGTGGCGAGGCTTCGGTTCGGCCGCCGTGGGGTACACTTGCGCAGAAACCTGTTTGCGATGCTTGGTGGGCATGGTGCCCGCTGGGCGCTGTGGCTTCGTGTAACCGGTGGGCATGGTGCCCGCTGGGCGCTGTGGCTTCGTATAGCCGGTGGGCGCGGTGCTCGCTGGGCGTTCGGCGCGCTAATGAGATGAGGAAGGCAGCTATGGAAGATATGCGTGATGCGGCGAAGTGGGCAAAGGAGGTGAGCCGTGCAGGTTTTCGCCTGTATGATTCCCGACCCTTGGGAAACACCATCGTGTATGGTGAGCCTCTCACCTTCCACATTGGCTTTGCCCCAGCTGACGTGGTGAACCTGTACTCGGAGCTGCGCGAGCTCATAGACGGCGAGCGATTTTTCCCTTGCTTTTACCAGGATGCGTTTGTGGGGGTTCTTGACGCCAGCAAGTACGTGCGCGGCTATTTGCTGACCCACAAGGATGTCAGCGGCTTTGCGGTGACCGTGACTCCTGTTGGCACTCGCTATGCCAACACTTTCGAGCCCGATTGCCGGGTGAAGAGCATCGAGCCCTGCGAACCGTGGCAACAGCCGGACGTCGCACAGGAGGACCCGCGAGAGTTCCTGTATGAGGCAATGGAGCAAACCGTCGCCCAGAGCGCCAAGCGAGCTGAGGAGCGCAAGGGCTTCTTCAAGCGTTTGCTGGGGAGGTAGCCATGAAAAAGACGACCTTGTGCTATCTGCAGCTGAACGGCAAGTACCTCATGCTGTTCCGTAACAAGAAGGCCAATGACCCCAACGAGGGCAAGTGCATTGGCGTGGGAGGGAAGTTCTTGCCAGGGGAGAGCCCTGAGGAATGCCTGCTGCGTGAGATGCGGGAGGAGACGGGCTTCGCGCTGCTTTCCTACGAGCAGCGGGGCATCGTGCACTTCCTCAGCGATCAGTGGGAAGACGAGGACATGTATCTGTTTACGGCCACGTCCTTTCGCACGGCTTCGGGAGAGGTGTATCAGGATGCGGCTGATGGCTGCGACGTGCCTTCCTGCGAGCAATGCTCGGCGGCGGGAGGAGCTTGCGGGGAGCTTCCCGCAGACTTCTGGCCCGTTCCGGAGTGCGCAGAGGGCACCTTCATGTGGGTGCCTATCAATCGCGTTCCCACTCTTCCGCTCTGGGAGGGGGACATGCATTTTCTGACGGCACTGGCGGCGGGGGAGCGCGACATCGACATGACCCTGCGGTATGAGGGTGATTCCCTGGCAGAGGTTGTCTCGCGGTAACCGTTGGCGAAGATCTCTCCGATGGAGCCCTTTTGCGACGGGTCTCGCTGGTGGAGGTTGCCTCGCGGTAACCGATGCCGCGAAAACGTCTTCTTTCCCCTTGTCTCTTCGGGCGTTTGCGTCACAATAAGGGAGTTAAACATGATTAACTAAAGGAGCCCTTCGTGTCCGATTGCTGCACGCCTTCAAACGAAATGCCTGATGTTTCCATCGACCGTTCTGGTGCGGAACGTCCATCGGTGGCGGTTCAGGAGGGCTTGCCTACGTTGCGAGAGCTTCCCATTGGCGGCAGCGCATTCGTACAGGCTGTGGGCGGCGAGGGCTCTCTGCGACAGCACCTGCTAGATATGGGCCTTATCCCCGGGGTGAAGGTTACCATGGTGAAGCATGCCCCTATGGGCGATCCTGTCGAGGTGCAGATTCATGGCTATGAGCTCACCCTGCGCCTTGATGACTGCTCGAAGGTGACGATTTCCCCGGCAGGGGAGGAAACCGAGGAGGGGGCTGCGGCGGAGGCGCTTGACGCCTCTAAATCTTCGGATGCTTCTGGCTCCTTCGATTCTTCCAAATCTTCCGGAGTCTCACGGCTTTCCAAATCCGGCAAAGCTTCTAAGGCTTCTAAGCGCCCTTTGTATCCCGGCGGACACCCTCACGAGACGGACCATCCCGGTTTGGGCGAGGGCGGTCGCTTCCACGACTCTAAGAACGAGGACCCCCTGCCCGAGGACAAGGTGCTGACCTTTGCACTGGTGGGCAATCAGAACTGCGGAAAGACCACGCTGTTCAACCAGCTCACGGGCTCTAACCAGCACGTGGGCAACTTTCCCGGCGTCACCGTCGATCGCAAGGACGGCATCATCCGCGGCCACGAGAACACCCTGGTCACCGACTTGCCGGGCATTTACTCTCTGAGCCCCTATTCCGCCGAGGAGATCGTCACCCGCCAGTTCGTCCTAGAACAGCGCCCGTGCGGCATCATCAACATCGTTGACGCCACCAACATTCAGCGCAATCTGTATCTCACCATGCAGCTGCTAGAGCTGGGTATTCCCATGGTGCTGGCCCTAAACATGATGGACGAAGTGGCTGAGAACGGCGGCGCGGTGCTGGTTAACGACCTGGAGTCCCGCCTGGGCATTCCCGTGGTTCCCATCAGCGCCATTAAGGGCGAGGGCATCGACGAGCTGGTGAGCCACGCTCTGCATGTTGCCCGCTATCGCGAGAAGCCCACCAAGCAGGACCTTTGCGCCCCCGAGGACAACGGGGGAGCGGTGCATCGCTGCATTCACGGCATTATGCATCTGGTGGAAGACCACGCTGAAACCGCGGGCATCCCCCTGCGCTTTGCGGCCTCTAAGATCGCCGAGGGTGACGCGCTGGTTCTTGATGCCCTGCATCTTGACGAGAACGAACGTCAGGGCCTCGAGCACCTGATTGTGCAGATGGAGCGCGAGAGCGGCCTTGACAGGGCTGCCGCCATCGCCGGCATGCGCTTCAACTTCATCGAGCGCGTCTGCAAGGATACGGTGGTGCGTCCCCATGAGAGCAAGGGCTCGGTTACCAGTCAGCGCATCGACAAGGTACTGACCGGCCGTTTCACCGCCATCCCCGCGTTCATCTGCATTATGGGCCTGGTGTTCTTTCTGACCTTCAACGTCATTGGCTCCTTCTTGCAGGACCTGCTTGATGCCAGCATCACCTGGCTCGGGGACCTGACAGCGGTAGCTATGGAAGCCGCCCAGGTTAACCCCGTCATTCAGTCGTTGGTGCTCGACGGCATCTTCGGCGGTGTGGGAAGCGTCCTAAGCTTTTTGCCCATCATCGTCACCCTGTTTTTCTTCCTGTCTCTGCTCGAGGACAGCGGCTACATGGCCCGCGTGGCCTTCATCATGGATAGGCCCCTGCGCAAGTTGGGACTTTCTGGTCGAAGCATCGTACCCATGCTCATCGGCTTCGGTTGCAGCGTCCCAAGCGTTATGGCCAGTAGGACCTTGCCTTCGGAGCGGGACCGCAAGATGACCATTTTGCTGACGCCTTTCATGAGTTGCTCGGCGAAGCTGCCTATCTACGCGTTCCTGTCTGCTGCCTTCTTCCCAGACTATGCTGCCATCGTCATGATGGGCCTGTACCTGCTGGGCATCGTGGTGGGCGTGCTCTGCGCTCTGGTAATGCGAGGGACGGCCTTTAAGGGCGAGGCCATGCCCTTCGTCATGGAGCTCCCCAACTATCGCTTGCCCGCCGCAGGCAACGTTGGCCATCTGCTGTGGGATAAGGCCAAGGACTTCCTGCAGCGTGCCTTCACAGTAATTTTCGTCGCCACTATCGTCATCTGGTTCCTGCAGACCTTCGGCCTGAACCTGAATGTGGTAGAGGAGTCCTCTCAGAGCATTCTGGCCCTGCTGGCAGGCGTTCTGGCGCCTCTCTTCGATCCGTTGGGCTTTGGTGACTGGCGCGTGGTGACGGCTCTGATTTCCGGCTTCATGGCCAAGGAGAGCGTGGTTTCCACCATCGCCTTGCTCTTCGGCTCTACAGCGGCTCTGACGGCGGCTATCACGCCTCTGGCGGCCCTGTGCCTGCTGGTGTTCTGCTTGCTGTACACGCCTTGCGTGGCGGCTATTGCCAGCGTTAAGCGAGAGCTGGGCGGAACCTGGGCGCTGGGCATGGTTGTTGCCCAGTGCGCCATCGCGTGGGTGGTGGCGCTGGTCTTCCATGTGGTGGGAGCGCTCCTAGGGTTCTAGGGCGGGAATGCCTCTTTGTGGAAGGTGCCCGCGAAGTTCTCGTATCCTATCTGCTTTTGAGGGCCATCGGGAGAACCGAGTCCTGGCCGCACCCGCTTCGCTCTGCGAAGGCCAGGATCGGTCCTCCCGATGCCCTGACCACCTTGCTCTGACCGAGATCTCTTCGGACGGTTTTCCAAAGCGCGGAACCCCGACGCAGAGCCCTGGCGCGCGGCGCCGATGCGTAGCTCTGGCGCGCGGCGTTGATGCTGGACCCCGATGCCGAAATCGCTCGTCTGTGCAGAAACGACGCCTCAGTGCAGAGTAAATTGCAAAAAATTCGAGTCATTTTACAGAATGGGCCGCTCAGTGCAGAAGATCTGTCTCCTCTCGAAGGTGCTGTGAGGCTCAATCGAGGTAAAAGACTGGTTGGCGAGTTGCATTGTTGGGATAGAACCTTGAATCAAGCCCACATTCTCAGAGTGCTGTCCATCGCTGAGCACAGTGGGAGTTTGAGTGTCGATCCTTTTGGGATTCCGTCTTGTTACCAACTTCTGCACTGAGGTGCCGTTTCTGTTTTTGAGGTCAAAAAAGCTGCATGTGGCATTTTCTGCATCCTGACCGCGGGTGTCTTCGGGGCTTCGCGGGAACTTGCGGGTCCGTCTCTAACGCCCTGTGGCTTCGCAGGGTGATTTTGTATTTCTATCGCAGGCACCCCGGGCAGGCACCCCGGATAATCGGCTCGTAAAAAAACAGGCGCTGACCTGAGTCAACGCCTGTAATGAAGGTTCGTATGCTGCAAGCGGTGCGAATTCGCACGTTGCGGCGCTTGCGAGAATCCGTACGTTGCCAGCGAGCGCCTTTGCCGAGCTCGTCGCCTACGCGAATCCCAGCCAGGTAGAGATAACCGGGGCCCAGCCACCGATGAGCACTACGATGATCAGCACGGGCAGCACGTAAGTAAGGTAGCCGCGCGTCCAACGAGGGAACTTGATGCCATTGCCCTGGTCGGCCTCGGCAAGGAAGTTGTCGAAGCCCCAGCCTTTCTTCCTGGTGCAGAACAGTAGGAACAGGAAGCCGCCAAAGGGCAGCAGGGTGTTTGAAACGATGAAGTCTTCCAGGCTCTGAATGTCGCCGATGCCAGGGAACTGCACGCCGGAGAGGACGTTGAAGCCCAAAACGCAGGGGATGGAGAGCAGCCAGATCAGGGCGCCATTGCGGATGCAGGTCTTCTTGCGGTCTGCGCCGGAGTTGTCGATGTTGAAGGCCATGATGTTCTCGAACACGGCGATGACGGTGGAAAGGGCCGCAAAGCTCATGAACAGGAAGAACAGGGTGCACCAAACCTGACCCAGGGGCATCATCTCGAAGACGCTGGGCAGGGTGATGAACACCAGGCCGGGACCAGAGCCGGGCTCTACGCCGAAGGCGAAGCAGGCGGGGAAGATGATGAGGCCAGCCATGATGGCAACCAGGGTATCGATGCCGGCAACGCGCAGCGCCTCACCGGGAACGGAATGGTTCTTGTCGATGTAGGAACCAAAGATGGCCATAGAGCCGATGCCGATGCTCATGGTGAAGAAGGCCTGTCCCATGGCGGCGAAGACAATCTCGGTGAAGCCAGAGAAGCCGTTCTCGAAGAACTTGCCGAAGTCAGGCATGAGGTAGAACTCGAGGCCGGCGCCAGCGCCAGGGAGGGTGACAGCGCGAATGGCCAGGATGATGAGGACGATGAAGAGGCAGGACATCATCACCTTCGTAACGCGTTCTACGCCCTTCTGCAGGCCGGCGGTGCAGGTGATCATGCCGATTGCTACGGCGATGGTCATGTAGGTCATCATCTCGACGGGGTTGGCCAGCATGTCGGCAAAGACCTGGGCAGCGCCATCGGCGGTGATGCCCACGAAGTCGCCGCAAAGGCTCTTCACGGTGAAGGCGATCATCCAGCCGGCCACGCAGGTGTAGAACATCATGAGCAGCCAGTTGCCGGCGATCATGAGCCACTTTGCATTGTGCCATTTGGTGCCCTTAGGCTCCAAGGTTTCGAACGCTCCGCCGATGCCTTTCTGGGCAGCGCGTCCCACGGAGAACTCCATGGTGAGGACGGGCCAAGCGAAGATGACTAGGAACAGCAGATATAGCAGAACGAAGGCGGCGCCACCGTACTCACCGGTGATGTAGGGGAAGCGCCAAACGTTACCCAGACCCACAGCGCAGCCGGCGCTGATGAGGATGAAGCCCAAGCGGGAGCCAAAGCGCTCGCGTGGCTCTTCGGCGTTAGTCATGTTAGACACGGGATTCCTTTTCTTCCGATTGCGGAGACGGTGCCTGAACCCTTCTCGTAGCCGTCTCCTCTAGCGTGAAGGCGCAGGTGTGCGCCCGTGAAGGTTTCATAACCCGTAAAGTGTACCTGAGGCTACTTGGAAATCGTGGCATGACTTTGCGCCAAAAGAAATTTCTCCTTTAGCACGCAAAAGTGCAGGCGGCTGACGTGGGGATATGCATGGAAGGATTGCGTTGCCGTTTGGATAAAGTTAGAGGCAATTAATGCGATTCATGAATTAACTTATTCAGATTATGACTAGAATAGAACACCTATTCATAACGTCGAGCAGAAAGGGATCGTTCAATGAACATGGTGTTCGATCAGAAGCTGGCCATTCCTATGGAAGTTAAGGAGATGTACCCTCTCACCGCGAAGATGAGCGAGCTGGTCGCTCGTCGCAACGTCGAGATCGCCAACATCTTTACCGGCGCCGATGATCGCATCGCCCTGATTATCGGCCCCTGCTCTGCCGACAACGAGGACAGCGTCATGGATTACATCCTGCGCCTGGTAGACGTGCAGGAGAAGGTGAAGGATAAGATCCTCATCATTCCCCGCATCTACACCAACAAGCCTCGCACCACTGGCAAGGGATACAAGGGCCTGGTGCATCAGCCCGACCCTACTGGCGAGCCCGATGCCTTCAAGGGCATCATCGCATGCCGCGAGCTGCATATGCGCGCCATTGCCGAGGCGGGCTTCACCTGCGCTGATGAGATGCTGTACCCCCAGAACTACAAGTATCTCGATGATCTGCTGGGCTACGTGGCCGTTGGTGCCCGTTCGGTAGAGAACCAGGAGCATCGTCTGGTATCTAGCGGCATCTCCGTTCCCGTAGGCATGAAGAACCCCACCTCCGGTGACCTTTCGGTCATGATGAACAGCATCGTGGCTGCTCAGAGCCAGCATGACTTCATCTATCGCGGCTGGTCGGTAAAGAGCACCGGCAACCCCATGGCCCATGCCATCATGCGCGGCTTCACCGATGAGTATGGCGCCGCCTACCCCAACTATCACTACGAGAACCTCATTCGCGTCATGGAGCACTACGCCGAGCATCCTGAGCTGGTGAACCCCGCGGTGGTTATCGACTGCAACCATTCCAACTCTCGCAAGAACCCCTTCGAGCAGCCTCGCATCGTGAAGGAGGTTCTGAACTACTGTCGCTACAACAAGGACCTGAAGACCCTCATCAAGGGCTTCATGGTGGAGAGCTACATGGAGGACGGCAACCAGCCTGTTGATGGTGGTTGCTACGGCAAGAGCATCACCGACGCCTGCCTGGGCTGGGAGAAGAGCGAGCGTCTCATCTACGAGATTGCCGATCTGCTGTAGTCCGACATTTTTCGTAGGGAACAAGACGGAGGGGATGACCATTTGGCCATCCCCTCCGTTGTTTGTAGGTCTTGTTTGTTTCGTGTGAGGCTCTCGACTGTCGACGTGCGGCATGGCTCGCGACTGGCGATGTGCGGATGTTGGCCTGCGACGTGTCGCTGTGCTTGTGGTGCGCTATCGCTTTGCTACTTGTCGTTGGCGGCGAAGAAAGCCAGGGCGACGGCGCCTGGGCCTGCATGGGTGCCGATGACGCTTCCTACCTGGGTGATAGGCAGGAAGTCTACTTTGTCGGCATACAGGGCCTTGCTGTCGCGGATGTACTTCTGCAGCAGAGCATCGGACATGCCGGAGTAAGCCAGACGATAGGGGGCGTCGTAGTCGATGCCGCCGTTTTCGGCGACGAACTTGTTCAGGTAGTTGTTGCCGTTCTTAGATCCGCGGGCCTTGCCCAACAGCTCTACCAGGCCGTCCTTTACGGTGAGGACGGGCTTGATGTTCAGCAGGTTGCCAGCCATAGCCACGGTAGGGGAGATACGGCCGCCGCGCTTCAGGAACTCCAGGGTGTCGAGCAGGGCAATGACCTTCACGTCGTTGCGGCGGTTCTCGATCATCTTGCCGATCTCGGCAGCGCTCTTGCCTTCGTCGCGCATGCGCAGGGCCAGCTCGATGAGGAGCTGCTCGCCAATGGTGACGCTAAGGGTGTCTACCACGGTGACGTGCTCAGCCTGCTCGGGGTCGAGGGCGTCGCGTGCGATGAGAGCGCTCTGGTAGCAGCCGGACAGCTTCTGGGACAGCGTGATGACCAGAACCTCATCGTTGGTTGCCAGAGCAGCGCGATATTCTATCTCATACTGATAGGGAGAGATCTGGCTGGTGCTGGGAAGCTCATCGGTCTCCACCAGCTTCTCGTAGAAGTCGTTGGCGGTCAGGTCGATGCCGTCAAGGTACTCAGTGGTGCCGAACACGGTCTTCAGGGGTACTACGGTGATGCCGAGCTCCTTGGCCTCATCAGGGGTGATGTCGCTGGCGGAGTCGGTGATGATATGCAGGCTCATGCTCTAGAATTCCTCCTGGATGATCTTGTCAGCGACCTGGGTTGCTCGGTGCAGATTCTTCGCCAGACGAGCCATCTCCTCTTCTCCCAAGTCGTCGTTGATGGCCTGGAAGATGCGCAGAACGCGGGAATGCTCCTTGTAGTAGTCGAGCCTTCCCTGGTTGGTGAGGCGAATGAGGATGCGGCGCTTGTCGAAGGGATCCGCGTTGCGCTCGATGGCTCCGCGGCTCTCGAGAGCGTTCAGCTCCCTGTTCATCTGGGACTTCAGCAGCTTGGTAGCATCGCAGAGCTGGCTAGCGGTGAGGCCGGCAGAGTCGCTGATGTCAAGGAAGTGGCAGATGGCGGCTTCGTTCAGCGTGAGGCCGGAAAGCACGCGGTTTCCGCGGACCGTCAGGGAGAGGTACAGCCAGGCAGAGAGAAGCTTCTCTTCGGCAGTGTCGGCTATGGTCTTCGTTTCGGTCATGGCATTTCCTTGAGTCGGTGGATTATTCGTTCACTTTATAAACTAGTTGTCAGGAAGTGGCAAGAGCTTTGCCGAGTATGCATAAAAACAGCGAGAGAAACGGCGCGTGTTTCATTGTACGCCTGTGAAGGCTGGGTTCATTTTGGAAGGAACGTGCCAGAAGAGGGGATGCGGCTCACTGTAGGGAAGCCCGCTAGAAGAAAAGGCCCGCCACCTTCCACAGGAAAAGCGGCGGGACCTCAGGTTCGCGGTGCTTACAGCAGGTGCGCGCGGAGCTCCTCGCCGGAGAGGGGGCTCAGGTAGGCAGGTGCGATGTCGAAGACGGTGCGGCAGCCCGTTGCGCCCTCCTGATGCAGGCGGTTGATGGCGCGAGCGTAGGCCACGATGACCGAAGCGGTGAACTCGGGGTTGCTGTCGAGCTTCAGGCTGTACTCGACTACATGCTTGTTCTCCTTGTTCCAGCCGGTGGTGCCGGTGCGGAATACGAAGCCGCCGTGGGCGATGCCGGAGTGGTTGGCGACGAACTCCTCCTCGGAGATGAAGTGTACGGTGGTGTCGTAGTCGGCGAAGTAGTTGGGCATGGTGACGATCTCATGCTCGATCTTTGCCAGGTCAGCACCCTCCTCGGCAACTACGAAGCACTCGCGCAGGTGCTTGTCGCGGGTAGAGAGCTCGGGGTTCTCGCCGCTGCGGACAGCCTCGAGAGCGCTCTCTACGGGGATGGTGTACTGCTTGGCGTTCTTCACGCCCTCGATGCGACGGATGGCGTCGGAGTGACCCTGGGAAACGCCCTTGCCCCAGAAGGTGTAGTCCTGACCCTCGGGGAGGATGCAGTTGGCATACAGGCGGTTCAGGGAGAACATGCCGGGATCCCAGCCAGCGGAGATCAGAGCGATGTGGCCGTTCTCCTTCGCGGCAGCGTCTACTGCGGCGAAGTGAGCGGGGATGTTGGCGTGGGTGTCGAAGGAATCGATGACGTTGAAGAGCTTCGCGGCCTCTGGGGTCTGCTTGGGCAGATCGGTTGCGGAGCCACCGCAGATGATCAGCACGTCGATCTCGTCAGCGTGAGCTTCCATCTCGGAGACATTGTACACGGGCACGCCTTCGGTGAGGATCTTCACCGAAGAGGGCTCGCGACGGGTGAAGACTGCGGCAAGTTCGACGTCGTCGTTCTGCTTAACGGCGCACTCCACGCCGCGTCCCAGGTTGCCGTAGCCAAGAATTCCGATTTTCATAGGTACCCCCATACGATATGACTGTTCATTTTCTGGCCTATTGTACTTGCTTAGGGGTGCTGTGGAAGTGACGTGTCGGTAATCGCTACTGCAGGTTCGCCTTCAGAGCTGCTACCAGGACCTTGGTGGCGCCTTCGCCGGCGCGGGAATCGTAGTAGTGAATGAAACGCTTGTCGGCCAGGTAGCCGTCGGCAAGGCCCAGGTGAGCCTGGGTGCTATAGGCGCCCTCGCCCCAGCTGAGCTCGATGAAGCGCTTGTGCATGGCGGCCAGGTCTGCAGCCTCGGGGCTTTCAGAGCCCGCTTCCATAACGATCTTCAGCTGATCGATGATGGCGCCTTCCAGCTTTTCCCGGGAGTTCCACTCTTCATCGGTCAGGGACATGAGGCGCTTGTTGGCGTCGTCGACCGCTTTGTCACCGTAGCGCATGCGTGCCTCCTCTCCGTAGGTGCGCTCGTTGGCCTGCACCATGCTCCAGCGCTTCAGGTCGGGTATCGGAGCTTTCGTGGGGTCGACAGCCTCTTTAGTGCTTGAATTGGTGAGGGTCTCGCTGAGTGCCATGGTGGTCCTTTCTCGTGGGTGTGAGCCCATGGTACAAGGCGCGAGGGGCTGGGTACAGAAACAGCCTGTTGCTGAGTGGCGGTTGTGTCCGGCGCTTGGGGTGCGGCTGGCCGACGAGGCGTGTGCGGTTGGCCGACGAGGCGTGCGGCTTTTTTCTTACAAAACCGTAAGGGTCATCTTGCGCGCCTGCCGTTTTTGGCTGGGGTGGTCGTGGGACAATGGAAGAGCCCGAAGAGAGGCGCGACGGGGCGAGAGCGTTTGCTGCCTGCGGTCGGGAATGTGCGGATTGCCGAAGGGCAAGGCCGCCGTTCGTTTGCGACTCTGGGTTGGGCTGCTGTGAAAGGAGAGGCTATGGCCACCGTGTTCATTGTGGAAGATGACGCTCGCTTGCTCGAGGAGATCTGCAAGCTCTTCGAACTGGAAGGCTATCAGTGGCGAACCTGTCAGGGGTTTCAGGACGTGGCAGGCCAGATCGTTGCAGCGAACCCCGACTGCGTGATCATGGACGTCATGATTCCCGGCACCGATGGCCGCATGGTCTGCAGGGAACTGCGGCGTCAGAGCGATGTGCCGGTGATCATGCTCACCTGCCTCGATTCCGAATTCGATGAGGTCACGGCCATGAACCTAGGTGCCGATGACTATCTGACCAAGCCCTATCGTCCTGCATTGCTCTTGGCCCATGTGCGGGCAGCCCTTCGTCGTAAGGCGCCGGAGGCTCGTGCGCAGCTCTCCGTTAAGGGCGTGACCCTCGACATCGGGTCGGGGATGGCCGCCTTCAATGACAAAAGCACCCAGCTCACCCGTAACGAGGCCCGTATCCTGGCGCTGCTCATGCGCAGTGAGGGCTCGGCGGTGTCGCGGGCAGAGATCATGTGCGACCTTTGGGAATCCGATGCCTTCGTAGACGACAATACCCTCACGGTGAATGTGAACAGGCTGCGGAAGTCCCTGCAGTCTATCGGGGTTCCCGTTGACTTCATTGCCACCAGAAGGGGAGAGGGGTATCTGGTATGAGGACCTCTGCGACGAAGGAAGCGCTCAGCCCGCGAGAAGCGCTTGCTGCGGAAGAAGCCTCTGGTGAGAAGGGGCTCGCCTTCACGTTCCCGGCCTATGCGGCTGATTGCAAGTGGGCCATTGCCGGTGTTCTTGTGGGAGTCGCGCTGCTTGGCGGCATGCTGGCGGTTCTGGGACTTGGCACGGCTGCCATTCTTACCTGCTGCGGTTTCGTGGCGCTGTTGTTTGCCCTGGTCTTGGTGGGGTCGTACCTGCGGCGTCGCCGTTTCTACCTTCGTCTCGCTGAAGCTTCCAGCTCGTTGCAGCATGCTTACTATTTGGCCTCCGAGCTTGCGGAGCCCTCGTTCTTAGAGGGGCGCATCTTCCACAACGCCTTGCAGGAAGTGTGCCGAGCTGACGGAAGGGATCTGCAAGAAGAACGCCATAAGCTGAAGGCCCAGCAGGAATTCGTTGACATGTGGGTGCATGAGGTGAAGACGCCCATTGCCGCCTCGAAGCTCACTTTGGCCCGCATGCATGGCCCCGAAGCTTCGGCGCTGAAACTCGATGTAGAGCGCATAGAGGCGGCCTGCGAGCGAGCGCTCTACAACACCCGGGTCGAGTCCCTCTCTCAGGATTACGACCTGCGGGATGTGCCGCTGCTGCCCCTATGCCAGGAGGCTTGCAAGAGTTTGTCGAGCCTTCTCATTCACCGGGGAGTCGCTCCTCGTTTTAACATCCCTGCCGATCTTTCGGCTATTGCGGACAGGTCTTGGGTGACCTTCGTGATCAGACAGCTGATTTCAAATTGCGCCAAGTACGGGGCAACGTGCATTACCTTCAGCGCGTGGGCTGAAGGGCGGGGTACTACCACCGGCAAGGTGGTGCTGCAGATCGCCGACGATGGCGTGGGGATTCCCGCCGACGAGGTGCCCCATGTGCTCGAGCGGGGCTTCTCCGGGAGCAACGGCCGCGACGAGGGGAGCTCTACCGGCATGGGTTTGTATATTGCCTCAAAGCTCTGCCTTTCTATGGGCATCGGTTTTTCCCTAGGCTCTGAGCTGGGAAAAGGCACGCGGGTGCTCCTGACCTTTCCCCTGTATGACGCCAAGGTGACCGAACTGTAAGGTTGCCGTCACCTGATTCGATGGCTCCTGTTTCCTTTGGAAGGCACCATAGGGCCATCGTAAGACGAGAGAGGAGCAGACGATGTCTGAGACTATGGTGACGGCTGGGGAAGCCTGCCAGGAGCGGGTGGCTCTGCAGGTGACGGACGCTGAGAAGGTGTTTGGCGGGAAGGGCGTGACCACCACGGCCCTGAATGGCCTGAGCCTCACGGTTCCCGAGGGGGAGTTCGTGGCGGTGATGGGCCCTTCCGGCTCGGGAAAGTCGACGCTGCTGAACTGTATCGCCACCATTGAGAAGCTGACGGCGGGTTCCATCGTGGTGGGAGGCAAAGAGGTAACGTCGCTGAAGGGACGGGCCCTGACCCGATTCCGACGCGACGAGCTGGGCTTCATCTTCCAGGATTCCAACTTGCTCGATACCCTCACCGGTTCCGAGAACATTGCCCTGGCCCTGAGCGTGAAGGGCGTGAATGCCCGAGAGATTCCTGCCCTGGTGGGCAAGGCGGCCCAGGAGCTGGGTGTGCGCGACGTGCTAGAGAAGTTCCCCTCCCAGATGTCCGGAGGCCAGCGGCAGAGGGTCGCCGCAGCACGTGCCCTGGTGACAGATCCCACCCTCATTTTGGCTGATGAGCCCACGGGTGCTCTCGATTCCCGCAACGCTCGCATCATGATGGATTGCCTGACGAGCATGAATGAGACTCGGGGCGTCACCATCGTCATGGTGACCCATGACGCCTTTGCCGCCTCCTTCGCCCACCGCGTGGTGTTCATGCGCGATGGCGCGATCTTCAACGAGGTTCGTCGTGGCGAGGCGACTCGCACTGAGATGTTCGATCGCATTATGCGAGTGCAGGCGTTCCTGGGTGGGGAGGCCCGTCATGACGCTTAAGCTGGCTTGGCGCAACGTGCGTCGCAGTGCCAGGGATTACGGGATCTACTTCCTGACTCTGACCCTTGCGGTGGCCATGTTCTACGCCTTTAACTCCATTTCCGAGCAGGCGGTGCTCTTCGACGGCATGTCCCAGGCCAGTGAGCGCATGCTCGGGCTCATGAACTACATGATGGGCCTGTTCTCCGGCGCCATCGCCTTCGTTCTTGCTTTCCTGGTGGTGTATGCGAACCGCTTCTTGTTGAAGCGCCGCAAGCGGGAGTTCGGCATGTACCTGACCTTGGGTATGGGAACCGGGCAGGTTGCGCGGATTCTTCTGTGCGAGATCGCCTTGGTAGGCGTTGCCTCGCTGGCGGTTGGCTTGGTGCTGGGCCTGGTAGTTGCTCAGGGCATGGCCTTCGTGACGGCGGCTCTTATGGATACCACCATGAGCTCCTACCAATTCATCATCTCAGGTCAGGCCATCCTTCTCACGTTGGCCTGCTTTGCCGGCATCTTCCTCTTGTCGGCCATGGTAGATGTCTTCTATGTGTCTCGTCGCAAGCTGGCCGACCTCATTAGCCAGCATGAAGGTTCCGAGGCCCCCTCTCTGCGCAACCCTTTGGTTTCCGGTGTGGTCTTCGTTTCGTCCGTGGTGGTTCTGGGCGTTGCCTATTGGCAGCTGAAACTGAATGGCCTGATCATGATGGATGAGCACTTCACCATCGCCACGGTTCTCATGGTGATTGGCACCGTGGGCTTCTTCTGGTCCGTCTCCGGCTTCCTGCTGGCGTTCTTCGGCAAGTCGCGCACCATGCGGTTCAAGGGCCTCGCCACCTTCACGATGCGGCAGATCACCAGCAAGGTGAACACTGCCTTCGCCTCTATGTCGGTGGTTTGCGTCATGTTGTTCCTGGCCATCACCACTTTGTCCGGTGGCCTTGCCATGGTGAACCTGTTCGTGGGAAATCTGCAGGAGCAGACTCGTTATGACGCCACGTTGGCGTGCGGCGACGTGACGGCAAGTGCCAAGGGCGAGGATCCGCGCCAGGTCTTCAAGGAGATGTGGCCCGATTCCTATAGGAACGCCGAAGCCTATGACTACGATGCTGTTGCCTTCCTGAAGGACAACTCTGATTGCTGGGATGAGGTGGTTCGCGACGCCGGCCAGATCGATTACTACCTGACTGCGGCCACCTATGGCGATATCTTCAGCTCCGTTCCCGGTAGCGCGGACGGTGTGGAAGATCTGCTCGACGGTCAATGGGACACCCAGGTGAAGGTGATCCCGCTGAGCCAGTACAACAAGCTTCATGCTCTGTTGGGAGAGCCTACTATCGGTTTGGAAAAGGGGCAGTTCCTCATCAACAATCAGTTGTCAGGGCTCGACGGGGCCGTTTCGAAGCTGTGCCAGGGTGGTGCAACCTTGAAGGTGGCGGATGAGACGCTGACCTGCGCGGCAAAGAGCGATGCGTTCCCCATGCGCACCTCCGCCATGCTCGATGTGGTCATGGAACTGGTGGTACCCGATTCTGTTGTGGGGACCCTTAAGGCCAACGGCGCCATTCCCTCTGCCAGCTATCTAGATGTCATGTATCAGTCTGACAGGGCCTCGGGTGACGAGGGGCTGAGCACCTTGCTGGGCCAGGCCTTCGAGGGGCAGATAGATAGCTCGGGCATCCTCGAGAACGGTGCCTCTATCTGGCCGGCCTTCAACGTCTACACTGCCTCTGAAATGGTCGATCAGGCAACGGGCTTGCGCATGGTGATCACGTATCTGGCCATGTACATAGGTTTCATCCTGCTGCTGACCACGGCAACGGTCCTGGCGATTCAGCAGCTTTCCGAAGTCACCGACTCTCTGCCTCGCTACCGTAGGCTGTGGGATCTTGGCGTCGACGCTCGGGATATCTTCCGATCTCTCAGGGCTCAGACCTGCGCCTACTTCTTCGCGCCGCTGGTGTTGGCGGCTTGCCATTCGGCTTGTGCCCTCTGGGTGCTGAACGAGGGCTTCGCTGCCGAGCTGGGCGTTGATATGACCGGTGCCGTGGCGATAGCCGCTGGTCTGCTGGTTTTGATCTACCTGGCGTTCCTGGCGGTTTCGTACCTGACCAGCAAGTCGATGGTGAAGCAGGAGCTTACGTCACGACGTTAAGCCGTTCCTTGCAAAAAAATGCGCGTAAGCGTAACGAAAAGAGGCGCGTTCCGATCTTCGGGCGCGCTTCTTTCTTTAATGCGTAGAGCGTTGTGTCGTGCGAGGCGTTCCTAACGCGGTGGAAGGACGTACACGTCGAAGCGCACGGCCTTGCCGGTAAGCGAATAGCTGGGCTTGCGGTCGTTCAGGAACGGTCCCTTGGGAGGCCTCTTTACCACGATCTTGCGGGGATGGGCGTTGAGCGCAGCTTGCAACAGGTCCTCTTCCTGATCGCAGGGGTCCTCGAGCTTTTGGATCATCTGCAGCTTCTTTTTCACCGATGCGCTCTTCCTGCGGGCAGGGAACATGGGGTCTAGAAGCACTACGTCAGGTCGTGGGTCCGATTCGGCGATTTCGCGCAGGGCCACAAGGCTGTCTTCCTGATGCAGCGTCATGCGGCTGACGATGAGGCTCAGGGCAGGGTCTGCACCGGCGCGAGCAAGGGCGTCAGCCAAGAGGGCGCCGACAATGGGGTTGCGCTCGTACAGGTCTACCTGAAAGCCCGCGGCGGCAAGGAGCAGGGAGTCTTCGCCAAGGCCCGCCGTGGCATCGAGAAGGCGCAGGGGACCTTCGGCCCCCTTTATCTTGGCGGCCTTCACGATGAGCTCGCTGTGGGCCTTGTCGCCCCTGATGCGGGGAACGAGGTGGGCGAAGTCACCTGCCAGGGATTGAGTCCCGTCGGTGAGGGTCAGGGCGCCATCGCAATATGCCAGCTGCAAGCCCCGTTGGTTCGCTAGGGTTTGTAGCTGGTCGTGTACGGCGGGCTCCTGTTCGCCTCTTGACGTGCTGAGTTCGTTCTCGGTTTGCATGGTCATGCTGCTCGGAATATGGTCTGGAAACGTTACGCTAGGCGTTCGCTGCGGCGACCTGCTCGAAGACGGGCAGGATATCGTTTTCACCCGCGATGGCCTCGGGGACGGAAGGCAGAGGTGTGAGGGGCGCCAAAGCCAGGCCTTCCTCGTCGGCCTTCAGGGCGAAGCCGGCGACACCAGTGGTCTTCTGGTAGGGCTCGGACATGCCGCCATCTATAACGATGACCTTTCCACCGCACTTCAGAGGGTTCTCGCCGTCCTTCACCTTCACGGGCACGTGGCCACAGACGATGTGGGAAGTGTCGGGATCCATGCCGAAGTCGGTGAAGATGCCCTTAAGAACCTCCTCGTTCTCATACAGGGTGTAGAAGGGGTTCTTCACTTCCTTGCGGGCCGCCTTGTCGGTGATGAGGTATAGCTCGAGGGTTGCCATCTTGCTCTTGGCGAAGAGGGGAGAGCCCTCGCCAAGCCAGAGGTACCACAGCAGGTCGCGGCCCTTCTTGGCAGCTTCGGGGTCCGTAGCGCAGAAGGCGTCGCGAACGTGGGCGTCGACGGCGTCGAAGAGCGCCTTGCCAGAGAGGGTCTCGCCGAAGAGGTTCACCTCTTTCAGGCTGCCGTCAGCGTTCAGGGGCACGCAGGCGTGGAAGAGCAGGGTGTTGCCGACGATCTTGTACAGGCTGCCGCGATTCAGGAACACTTGCATGTGATCCTGCAGGCGCTGACAGCTTGCGAAGGTTTCGCAGAGGCTGGCGATGACCTGCTCCTCTTCGGGAGTGAGGGCGTAGGGGTCTGCGGGATCGATGGTGGGGAAGACCTTGTCGGTGAGCTCGTGTTCCACGCCATCAAGAGTCAGGGCGCCCTTCTCGTAGTCTATCTGGTGCAGAAGGTTGCGGGATTCCAGACCGAAGGAGGGGTTGTCGGCGATATGGGTAGCTTCCACCTTAAACTGGATGATGGCCATGGCCTTCTGAATCTTCACGTTGCGGGTGAGCTCCTCCTCAGAGAAGCCGGGGTTTCCCTTCAGGCCGAAGGCCACGCAGGGGTCATCGGCGTAGGCGGAAAGAGCGAAGTCCGTCAGGGCTGAGAGATCCATGCCGTAGGTATCTTCGAGGATAGAGAGGTTGCCGTAGCGGGCGCAGATGCGCACCACGTTGGCCACGCAGCCTCGCTGGCCAAGGGCGGCGCCCATCCAGACGATGTCGTGGTTGCCCCACTGAATGTCTACCTGGGGGTAGGTTGCCAGTACATCCATGATGCGATCGGGAGCAGGGCCGCGGTCGTAGATGTCGCCAACCACATGCAGGCGCTTAATGCTCAGGTACTGAATGGCCTGGGCGGCGGCGATGAGCTGGTCTGCATCTGAGGCGTCGGCGGGAAAGGCCTGGGTTGCCTGGTCGGGGGTTTTGCTGGCGTCGAAGTAGGCCAGTACGCTCATGACCTGGGGCAAAGCGCTTGTGAGCTGTGGGTTGTCGGCCAGCTTCTCTTCGGGGTAGTAGATCAGGGATGCCAGCTGGGCGCGATCGGCTTCTTCTGCATCAGCGAACAGCTCGTTGATGGCGCCGCGGATGGCACCGCATCCGTTTCGCAGGAGATGGGAGAAGGCCCGGTACTCACCATGTATGTCCGACAGGAACACTTCGGGGTGCGTGGGATGGCCGCAGCTCTCGGCGGTATCGGTGTATGCGTGGGCGGTTGCAGGGCTCATGGCTACCTCCTGGTTCTACCGTTTCATAGGGTTCATTCTACCAGGGGAAAGCGGGGTAGGCGGTTCTTCACGAAGAGGGTATACTGGCAGAAGTTGCGAAGGATAGGCCTTTGCGCATGAAGCATTCAAGGGGATGTCTTTTTGGTCATTGTTCTGTAAGGAACGCTAACCGCATAGCTTAGAAGGAGCCACGTGAAGGTGGCTTAGATTTTTGCGGCCGCGTTCCCTTCCACATCATTAGTTGGAATCTTTTACAGAACAGGAACAACCATGAATTTCCCAAAAGCAAACAGCTTCGATTCTTCCCTGGTGGCAAGCACTATCATGGGTCCTAATCCTCTGAAGATGTGCGAGGAGCTCCTCGTCGATGCCCCTGAGCCCGCTGGCTCCGTCGTGTGCGATCTTGCCTGCGGTTGCGGCATCACCAGCGTCATGCTGGCAAAGCACTTCGGATTCACCACCTATGCCGTCGACCTGTGGAATGAGGCCGAGACCAACCAGGAGTTTTTCGCCAGTCAGGGCCTGACCACTGACCAGATCGTGGCGGTGAAGGCTGATGCCAGCCAGGGCCTGCCCTTTTCCGAGGGCTTCTTCGACGCCGTGGTGTGCATAGACTCCTATAACTACTTCGGGCGCGACCCACGGTATCTGGGCGAGAAGCTGCTGCCCTACGTGAAGCGGGGCGGGTGCATCTACCTGGCCATCGCCGGCATGGTGCAGGACTGTCACGACGACCTGCCCGAATGCCTCACGGTGTCCTGGACTCCCGATCAGATGGACTACATGCATGACATGTCGTGGTGGAAGGCCATGTTCGATCAGACCCCCGAAGCCGAGGTGGTGAGCATGCATCCCATGAGCTGCACCCAGGAGTGCTGGGCCGATTGGGTGGAATGCGACAACGACTACGCCAGGGGCGATAAGCGGGCGGTCGAGGCCGGAGCGCTTGACTATCTGAACACCATCGCTGTTGTGCTCCGCCGTCGCTAATTGTTGGTGCATGACAGCTCGATTCTCAGCCTTCGGGGCATCAGCTGCCGACATGCGTTGTCACTAACAGCTTTCTGCGTCGCTGCGAATCCCGCGTTGTGGGAAGGGGCTCGATTCTTCGAGCCCCTTCTATTCTGACCTGGGAACTTGACGCATCTCTGACAATGGAAACCCCTTTGTAAAGCGACTTTGCAAAAACTTGACATACCTCTTTCGGCGCTTTTGCCTGGGCTTTCTAGGATGTTCTCGTCAAAGAAGCATCACAAGGAAAGGGTTACGGTATGGAAGTAACCATAGGGGCGGTCATTGCAGCGATTGCGGCCAATCCTGTTTTGGGCCTCATCATCTTGCTGTGCCTGGGGGCAACCATCGTGAACGGCGCTACCGATGCGCCAAACGCTATCGCGACGGTTGTGGGCACAAAGGCCATGCGTCCCACTCCTGCCATCATCATGGCAGCAATCTGCAACTTCATCGGGTTGGTGGCTATCACGGCAATTAGCACGGCGGTGGCCAGCACCATCTTCGGCATGGTCGATTTCGGCGGTGACAACCATGCCGCTCTGGTGGCACTAGCCGCAGCAATGGTGGCCATCATCGTCTGGGGAGTGGCGGCCTGGGCCTTCGGGATCCCCACCAGTCAGAGCCACTCCCTCATCGCTGGCATCACCGGCGCTGCCATCGCCCTGCAGGGCGGTCTGGCTGGTATCAACCCCGACCAGTGGGTGAAGGTACTCTACGGTCTGGTCATCAGCACATGCCTGGGCTTCGGCTGTGGCTGGCTGTTCACCCGCCTCATCAAGATTCTCTGCGATGGTCTGAACAGGGCCAAGGCAAACCGCTTCTTCAAGTGGGCCCAGATTGCCGCTGGTGCAGGCGTCGCTGTTCTGCACGGCGCTCAGGACGGTCAGAAGTTCCTGTCCCTGTGCATGCTGGGCATCATGCTGGGCGTGTACGGATCCCCGGACATAGAAGGGTTCCCGTTCTGGATGGTGGTCCTGGTCAGCCTTGTCATGTCCCTGGGTACGGCCATAGGCGGTCGCAAGATCATCAAGTCCGTGGGCATGAACATGGTGAAGATGGAAATGCACCAGGGCTTCGCCGCTTGCCTGGCCGGCTGCTTCTGCATCGGTCTCGCTACCTTCACGGGCATGCCCGTTTCTACCACTCACACTAAGACCACGGCCATCATGGGCGTAGGCGCCGAGAAGCGCTTGCGAGCGGTTAAGTGGAATTTGGCCGGCACCATGGTGCTCACCTGGTTGCTGACATTCCCGGGATGCGGCCTTCTGGCTTTCGGCTTCACCCACCTATTCCTGTTGTTCATGTAATGCGTATTCAGACCGAGAAGGGATGAGATCTTGAAGAAGAAGGACGAATTCAACTACTACGAGGCATTCAAGCGCCAGGCGGGCTTCGCTCATGAGATGGCTCAGAACCTGCAGAGCGCTTTGGTAAAGGGCGAGCTGGGCGAGGCTTCCCTCACTCAGTCCCTGCACACCATGGAAAACGACGCCGACCAGGTGAACCATGAGCTGCATGAGCATCTTGCCAGCGATTTCGTAGTGCCTCTGGAAAGGGAGGGCCTGAACGATCTGGCCCACTGCCTCGACGACGTTTGCGACAACATCGAGGACATCGCGCTGAAGGCATACATGTTCGGTGTGAGCAAGCTCGAGCCCCAGGGCCCTGAGATGATCACCCTCATGGTGAACGCCTGCGTCGAGCTGAAGACGGCCATCGACAAGCTGCACGATTTCAAGCATCACGCGGAGTCTATTAAGGAGCACCTGGTGCGCGTGCAGACCTGCGAGAGCGACTGCGATCGCATCTACATCGAGTCCGTTCGCTCCCTGTATCTGAACAAGGAGATGGATCCCGAGACCCGTCGTATCGCCCATGCCATGCTTGACAGCGTGGAAGATGCCATGGATGCTTTGGAGAAGACTTCGGAATCCGCCGAGTCTGTAATCGCGGAGAATCTGTAATGGCTGAATGCAAGCAACGTTGGGCAGTTGTCGATATGGGCTCAAACACCGTGCGCCTGTGCGTGTACGAGGTGAGCGGCCCGGGGAAGTACAACCGCATTGCGACCTCTAAGTTTGCGGTTGGTCTCGCTTCCTACGTCGATGAAGCCAATGTGCTTGTTCCCGGAGGCTTGAAGGCCGCGTCCCGCGCTCTGAAGAAGCTCACCGAGATGGCCGTCCTCATGGATTGCCAGCGGGTCATGGTCTTCGCCACCGGCGCTGCCCGAAACTGCAGCAACTCTGACGAGGTCATCGACGCGCTGCAGAAGAAGTGCGGCTATCCCATCGAGGTCATCAGCGGCAAGGATGAGGCGCGCCTCTCCCTGCGAGGAGCTCTGCAGACGGTAGATTGCCAGTCGGGGCTCTTCTTCGATATCGGCGGCGGTTCAACCGAGCTTATGACCCTGAAGCGGGGCACGTACAAGGAGGGGGAGAGCATCCCCATGGGATCCCTTTCCAGCTGGTCGAAGTACGTGAAGAACATCCTTCCCGAGGAAGGGGAGCTTTCCGCGTTGGAAAGCGCCATGAGCATCCTCATAGACTCTTGCGGCGTCGACCTTGCCCGTCACGAGCGGGTATGCGGCATCGGCGGCACCATGCGCTTGGCGCTGAAGGTATCGAAGGCCCTGCGCAACGATGATTCCGACAACCGCGAAGTCGATATGGACGACTTCGACAGGATCTTCTCCCTTTTGGAGAGCGACCCCATCCGTCTTTCCTCGATGTTGCTGCAGCTGAATCCTGCCCGCGTGCACACCTTCCTGCCCGGTTGCATCATTGCCCAGGAGATTCTGCGCAAGTCCGGCTGCGGGAAGATCATCGTGGCAAAGAGCGGTTTGCGCGAGGGCTATCTGCTGTCGAAGCTCGACGAGCTGGCATCGTAAGCCCGCAGGGCGAGAGCAAAACGATGCTCGGGCCAAAATGGGATGGAAACGGGGATGACGCCCCAAGCCCATAGGGCGAAGAGGATTTGAGAGATTAGAATTAGAGCCATGATTTACTACGCTGAAGACGACACCAATGTTCGCGAGCTTGCCCTGTACGCATTGCGCCAGGCGTCTCTCGATGCCGAGGGCTTTGCCGATGGCGAGGCGCTGAAGGAGGCTTGCGCTCGTCAGGTGCCTGACCTGATCTTGCTCGACATCATGCTGCCGGGCACCGATGGCCTCACCATTCTCTCGCAGCTTCGCAGCAATCCCTCCACGGCGGATATTCCCATCATGATGCTGACGGCTAAGGGCACCGAATACGACAAGGTGCTGGGTCTCGATGCGGGAGCCGACGACTACCTTGCCAAGCCCTTCGGCATGATGGAGCTGGTGAGCCGCTGCAAGGCCCTGCTTCGCCGTTGTCGCTCCTCGGTGGTTTCCTCTGGCAAGAACAACCTTATTTCCTGCGGCCCTATCAGGCTGAACCTCGATGCCCATGAGGCATGGGCGGGCGATGAGCTTCTGAGCCTCACCCTGAAGGAGTACGAGCTTTTGCGTAAGCTTATGGAAGAACAGGGTCACGCCCTGACTCGCCCTCAGCTCCTAGAAGACGTGTGGGGCATTTCCTTCGTGGGGGAGACCCGTACGGTCGACACCCATGTGCAGACGCTGCGCAAGAAGCTGAACGAGGCTCTTCCCGAGTCGGGCAACATCATTCAGACCGTTCGCGGCGTGGGCTATCGCATGAAGCTGGGTGACTAAGGTGACCTCGGGAAAGACGCTTTCCGGCAGGATCTTTGCCCTGCTGTTCTCCCTTTCTTTCGTGGTTATGCTCGTCGCCACCGTTGCGGCTACGGCAGCTTGCTTCAACGTGTATGAGAAGCAAGCGGAGGAGCTGCTTCTGTCCCAGGCGGAATCCTGTGCCGACTCCCTGAAGGGGGAGACCGCCGATGAGATGATCGCATCCCTGCAGGACCTCCCTTTGGTGGAAGTTCGCTGCACGTTGGTTGCTGAGGATGGCACGGTTCTGTACGACAGCGAGGCGGAAGCTTCCGCCATGGGCAATCATGCTGACCGCTCGGAGATTGCTCAGGCGAAAGAGGGCGGCTCTGCGGTGGCTCTGCGCAAATCTGCAACTTTGGGCTTCGACACGTTGTATGCGGCTTGCCAGATAGATTCCGGCATGGTTCTCCGTCTGGCAGAGACGCGCACGTCCTTGGCATCCTTCTTGGCCGGCATGTCCTGGCAGCTCCTGATATCGCTGCTGGTCATCTTCTTGGTATCTCTGTTTGCCTCTCGGGCCATCACCAAGCGAATCGTGCAGCCTCTTCGCGAGATAGATTTGTCTGATCCTCTGAAGAATGCGGCCTACGAGGAGCTGCAGCCTCTGCTGGGTCGCGTTGACGAGCAGCGTCGCGAGCTCGAGGAGCAGAATGACGAGCTGGAGCACGCAGTGGCTATCAGGCGCGAGTTCACCAGCAACGTGAGCCATGAGATGAAGACACCTCTGCAGGTCATCGGAGGCTACGCCGAGCTCATGGAAGCGGGCATGGTGAAGCAGGAGGATGTGGGCAGGTTCGCCGGTCTCATTCGCAGCGAGGCTGAATCTATGCGCGTTCTCATTGATGATGTGCTGACCCTGTCCCGCCTCGACGAGCATGCTCAGACCACCATGAATCCGGTGTGTCTTGCCCAGGTGTGCAAGCGGGTCATGCGTCGCCTCGCTGCTCAGGCTGAGGAGCGGGACATTACTCTTGTAGACGACCTGGACGAGTCCGTGCGCATCATGGGCGACGAGGGCCTTGCCGAGCAGCTGGCATATAACCTGGTAGACAACGCCATTCGCTATAACAAGCAAGGCGGGCGCATTTGGCTGACGGTTCGCTCCGAGGGAAGCAACGCGATCCTTTCCGTGGCAGACGAGGGACCCGGCGTTCCCCCCGAGCTTCGCGAGCGCGTCTTCGAGCGCTTCTATCGGGTAGATACGAGCCGTTCTCGGGAGACCGGTGGTACGGGTCTGGGCCTTGCTATCGTGAAGCACGGGGCAGAATCTTTCGGTGGATCGGTTTCCATCAACGATGCCGAGTCTGGCGGCGCATGCTTCGTGTTCCGCGCACCTCTTGCCTCTTCTTAACAAAGCCTTCACGTTGGCTCGCTATAGTGGGGCCAGTTTGAAGAATAGTAAGAAGTAAAGAAGGGAGCACCATGGAGGAGCTTCGAGGTAAGCAGGGTTTCATCTGCGATATGGACGGCGTCATCTATCACGGTAACAAGCTGTTGCCAGGCGTGAAGGAATTCGTCGATTGGCTGTACAAGGAGGACAAGAAGTTCCTGTTCCTCACCAATGCCAGCGACAAGAGCCCCATCGAGCTGCAGCGCAAGCTCGAGCGCATGGGCGTGTTCGTAGGGGAGGAGCACTTCTACACCAGCGCTCTTGCCACCGCTAAGTTCATCTCGAGCCAGGCTCCTGGGTGCAGCGCCTACATCATCGGCGATCACGGCTTGCAGAACGCTCTGCATGATGAGGGCATCATCTACAACGACATCGACCCCGACTACGTGGTGGTTGGCGAGACCCCCGATTTCCGCTTCGACCATATAGAAAAGGCCACGAACCTGGTGCTTCGCGGTGCGAAGCTCATTGGCACCAACACTGATGTGACCTGCCCTGTAGAACGGGGCATTCGCCCTGCGTGCCGCGCCCTTATTTCCAGCATCGAGGTGGCCACGGGCAAGCAGGCTTATTTCGTGGGCAAGCCCAATCCTCTTATGATGCGCACAGGCCTGAATATTCTGGGCGTGCACTCCGAGGATGCGGTGATGATCGGTGATCGTATGGATACCGACATGATTGCTGGCATTGAGTCCGGCCTTGATACCGCCTTGGTGCTCAGCGGCGTTTCGACCCGTGAGACCATCAAGGACTTCCCCTATCGTCCTCGTCTGGTGCTCAGCGGCGTTTGCGATATCCCTCCTGTGGAATAGAACAGTCGTCTTTTCATAAAACGAAGAGCCTGCCTCGGTGTGAGGCAGGCTCTTTTTGCATGTGTTGCGAAGCTTTAACGAGCTGCGCGCTTTGGGTAGATGCGTTGCGTGCGAGATTTAGCGGAGCGATCTCGTGTCGTCCTACGTAAGCACGCAGCGAAGAGGGCTTACTCCTCCTCGAACATGTCCTTGCCAAGGCCGCAGAGGGGGCACTCCCAATCCTCGGGCAGATCCTCCCACTTGGTGCCAGGGGCGATTCCGTTCTCGGGATCTCCGGCTTCCTCGTCGTACTCATAACCGCAGGGGCATACGTACACCATGTCGTACCACCTTTCCTTGTTCGTAACGTGGGCCTTGTTTAGCCTGGGTCTATGGTATCTCAGTTACAGGGAGGTGGAGCCCATTCCTAGGCGAGCAGGAAAAAAGATGCACGTTTGCGCACACTGAAGCTGGTCGTGGGATTGTAGCTGGGTAACTCTTCGGGAAAAGGCATGAAGCCCTCTTGACCCTCCCCTTAGGGGAGGCCGGATGATGTCCTTGTCGCGACAAGGAAAGGATGGAAGATGCTGAAAATTGGCGAGTTCTCTAAGCTCTCTCAGCTCACGGTGAAAACACTGCGCTTCTACGAGGCTGAAGGGCTGTTGGTCCCCGCTGCGGTAGACCCTGATTCTGGTTACCGCTTCTACGAGACCGACCAGCTCATGCAGGCCGCCCAGGTGAAGTGCTTGCGTCAGCTGGGGCTCTCGGTTGCGGAGGTTGGCCTTGCCCTGAAGGGTGAGGACATGCGCCCTCTTCTGCTTAAGAAGGCCGGTGAGTTGCAGGAGCAGCGAGAAGGGATCGAGCAGCGTCTTGCCATCATCGATCATCTTCTGAAGGAGGAGACTATGACCTATCAGGTTGTAAAGAAAGAGATACCTGCCTGCATCGTGTATTCCGCTGAGACCGTGCTGCCCACTTATGCTGATGCCATGAGCTGGATTCCCCAGCTGGGACAGGAGATGCGTCGCCTGAACCCTGACCTTGCCTGCGCGGAGCCGCCTTACGAGTTCTGTGAGTATCTTGATGGGGAATACCAGGCTACCAACGTACGCATTCGCCATTCCGAGTCCGTCGTCGATTTTGGCGTAGAGAGCGACAGCATTACGTTTCGCGAGATTCCGGCAACCACCGTGCTCAGCGTGCTGTATCGCGGTGCCTATGATGGCATTGGCGAGGCGTACGCCTACCTTATGAAGTACGCGCAGGACAATGGCTATGAGCCGGCGGGTCTTTCCCGTGAATGCTACATCGATGGCATCTGGAACAAGGAGTCCGTGGAAGACTGGCTTACTGAGATCCAGCTTCCCATTGCGTAGTTCGGAGGCTGCTTAGTTTTATTCGCGTGGTGCGAGCGGCATCCCATTCCAATTCTTATTGTTCTTGACGCTGTGTATAGGTGTGTATATAGTGTGTATAG
Source organism: Eggerthellales bacterium (assembly GCA_029225085.1). GTDB lineage: Bacteria > Actinomycetota > Coriobacteriia > Coriobacteriales > Eggerthellaceae > JAQXVU01. The sequence goes on from JAQXVU010000034.1 coordinate 29,591, forward strand.
TGCGTATATACACTGTGGGCGGGACGCCGCCTGCAACCGGGTCGGTCGGTCAAGGCGCCGATCGGCTGGCTCGGCAAACGGAAAACGGAGACAAACAGCGTGGATATCGTCATCTCGAATGCTGCAGGCAAACCCATCTACGAGCAGATTGCCTCTCAGGTGAAGCTGCAGGTGATGAAGGGGACCTTGCGTCCGGGCGAGCAGCTTCCTTCCATACGGTCTTTGGCGAACGATCTTGGGGTGAGCGTCATCACCACCAAGCGCGCCTATTCAGACCTAGAGGACCAGGGGTTCATTCAGACTGTGCAGGGCAAAGGATCCTTTGTTGCCAGCGGAAATGAGGAATTCCTGCAGGAAGAGCGGCTTAAGAGGATAGAAGATCACCTGGCCAAGGCTGCCGATGAAGCGCAGTTGGCGGGAATTTCCCCTGATCAGCTGCATGAGATGCTCGATGCCCTGCTGTAGTTCTCTGGCAAGCGAATGCCGTGAACGAATAGCGTTCGTTCTTGGCCGAATGGCGGTTGCTCGTGATTGGGCAACGGTCGCTACAAGATAAGGATTGCATATGGAAGGCAATGTGCTTTGCGTTCATGACCTGCGGAAGACCTACGAGGGCTTCTCGTTGCAGGATGTGAGCTTTACGGTTCCTGCAGGTTGCATTGTGGGCCTGGTGGGAGCCAACGGCGCTGGTAAGACCACAATCATAAAGTGCGCTTTGGGCTCGGTATTTCCCGATGGCGGCTCCGTGCAGCTGTTCGGGAGGGAAGTGGCTAGAGGTCAGCGTGAGTATGTGGGCTCCGATGCTTTTGGCGAACTGCGCCAGAAGGTGGGTTTCGTCCCTGACGTGTGCGGACTCCCGCGTGAGCTCAGGGTCTCTCAGGTTGGTTCTCTGTACCAGCGGGGATTCCAGGGATGGGATAGCTCGCTGTTCTCATCGTTGTGCGAACAGTTCGAATTGCCAGCGACGAAGCGCGTGACGGATCTTTCCCGAGGCATGGGCATGAAGCTGTCGTTGGCCTGTGCGCTTTCTTGCCACCCGGCCCTCCTCATCCTCGATGAGGCAACGGCGGGTCTCGATCCCCTTGCTCGGGATGGGATTCTTCAACTTCTTCGTGAATTCGTTGAGGACGAGGGATGCGGAGTGCTCATGTCGAGCCACATTACCTCCGACCTCGAGAAAGCCGCGGATTGGGTGGTATGCATTGATAAGGGACGCATGGTGTTCAGTCGCTCTGCTGACGAGCTCTGGAACCTTGCGGGCATTGCGCGCTGCAGTGCCCAGGATCTGGCAACTCTGGTTGCCAGCGGAGCCTACGAGCCCGGTGATCTGCGCCTTTCTAGGAACTCCTACTCCTGCAACGTCCTTGTTCCCGATAGGTTCGCCTTCGCGGAGGCCTTCCCCGAGATTGCGGTGGAACGCGCCTCTCTCGATGAGTACCTTTCCCTGACCCTCCGAGGTGAAAAGCTATGATCTCCGCATGTTGGTTCGACTTCATCGTGTCTCGCAAGGCACTCATTCAGCAGTTGGTCGTTGCCGTTTTGGTGGCATTGGTAATGGCGTTTTCGACGGGATCGGCTTCGGTGGTTGTTCCCGTTATGGTGTGCGCAGTGGTGATCGCTCTGCCCGTTAGCCTGTGCGCTCTCGATGAGCAGGGTGACTGGCAGTGTCTTCGAGCTTCCTTTCCGCTATCTCGCAAGCAGGTTATGGCCGGACGCTCTTTGTACCTGGCGCTGGCGACTTTGGCAATGACGGTCTTGGGGTCTGTACTCGCCGTGGCTCTTTCCGCTTTGGCTCCCATTATGCCTGCTGGGCTGCTGGGGAATTCTGCGGGTTTCGCCTGTGAGCCTCTCGACCTGCTGCTGATTTCTGCCTGCTCTATCGGCATCGTTGGCGTCATCGCGGGGGTCATGTTGCCACTGCTCGCACGGTTTGGCGTAACTCGTACCCTGACGGTGCTTCCCTTAGTGGTCGTTGCCGTGTTCGTCGGTATTTCTGTGATTATCGGATCCGCTGAGTTCGCCTCTTTTGCCGCTCCTCTTTTAGGGGTGGTATCCGATGATGCGGTGCTGTTGGCGATGGCGGTTTTCGTAGGCGTTGGCGTTGTCGTCTTTGCACTCTGCAGCGTTTTGGCTGGTCGGGTATACGAGAATCGCCAGCTATAACGGTTAATGCGCCTCGTTTGTTCGTTGGCATGGTGGGAGCCTGATGGTTCAATAGAGGAGGCTGAATCGTTCAACAGGGAGCCCAATGGTTCTATTGGGGGCCGATGACCCTGTTGGGAGCCCGATGGTTCAATAGAGGCGCCTATTGCTAGGCGTGGGGAGGGTTCACATGGCTGAGCTGAGCATGCAGGAGAAGGTCTATTCCACTGAGATGGGCGATATTCACTACTGGGCCAATAAGGTGGAGGGTTCCCCGGTGACCTTGGTATTCCTCCCCGGTCTCACCGCTGACAGCCATCTTTTCGACAAGCAGGTGCAGGCCTTTTCGAGCACCTATTCTTGGATCGTTTGGGATCCTCCCGCCCATGGCAAGTCCCGTCCCTTCCAGCTGCGCTTCACGCTGCTGAACTGGGCGCAGTGGCTGCATGGGATCTTAGTTGCTGAGGGGACCGAGCGTCCTGTTTTGGTGGGCCAGTCGATGGGCGGCTACCTCTCCCAGATGTACATGGACGAGTACCCTGGCGAGGTGGCAGGCTTCGTATGCATAGACTCCGCCCCTCTGCAACGCTCCTACTACAGCAATTGGGAGCTGGCGGCACTGAAGCACATGGAGCCGGTGTATCGCGCCATCCCCTGGAAACCCCTGATTACCTGGGGATCTAATGGCACGGCAACCTCTGAGTATGGTCGCGCCCTCATGCGCAAGACCATGCAGTCCTATGAGAAGGGCGAGTACTGCGCCCTGGCAGGTTGGGGCTTTAAGATTCTCGCGGAAGCGGTGGAAGAGGAGCGTCCCTACGAGATCACCTGTCCCGTGCAGCTGATCTGCGGCGAGAAGGATGGCGCTGGCTCGGCGAAGAGCTACAACAAACGTTGGGCGAAGAAGACCGGCTATCCCATGGCCTGGATTCCCGGCGCTGGTCATAACTCCAACACCGATAATCCCGAGATGGTGAATGGCCTGATCGAGGATTTGGTGAGATCGCTGTAGGGGGCGGCTGCCGTTTGGCGCGTGCTGGCGACTTTTCCGGTAAATGGCTTCCCGATCGCGCGAAATCGGGCTTTCCTGCCGGATTTACCAAAGATTCCGTTTGAGTCTGAGAGCCTTGGGTCATTTACCGGGGAATCTGCCTGGAACCTCGGAAAACCGAGGTTCCAAAGGTCATTTGTCAGGAAAGTCGCCACGGGCCCCTGAGCTCTTTCAGATAATTGCACAAAACCTCTAGTCATGTTGTTCTATCTGTTATAGTATAGCTATAACAGAAGTACGGAACGCGTACATGAAACGACCGTGCTGAACGCGTGTTTTGCGGACGCATGAAATGAGTGTGCTGAATACGCGTTGAAGACGCACGAAGAGGAGGTTAGCGCATGATTCTTTCAATCGACCAGCTGTCTTCCGACCCTATCTACCAGCAGATTCACGACCAAGTGGTTGCTGCGGTTGCCAAAGGGGAGCTTTCTGTGGGGGACGGTCTGCCCAGCGTGCGCTCTCTCGCCGCTGACCTGGGCATTAACCTGCACACGGTGAACAAGGCCTATGCCTTGCTGCGTGATGAGGGGTATGTGGTCATGAAGGGCCGCAAGGGTGCCTTCATCGCCGACTTTGCCGCCAGTGCCTCGTCTCAGCAGAGCGAGTCGGCGGACAGCGCCCTGCACGAATCCCTCTATCAGCTGGCGTGCCAGTATGTCGCCCGGGGCGGAACCCCCGAGGGCTTTGTGGAACTCGCCCGTATCCAAGCTGCTCGTTTGTAGGAAGGACTGATCATGGAACAAAGCATCTTGCTTATCTGCCTGCTGGCAATTGTGCCCCTAGAGGGCTTTACCCTGGCGATAACGCCTTGGGTGCAGCGTCGCAACGAGTGCTTCGCGGTGACCGTCCCTCCTTCTGCCCAGAATCAGGGAAAACTGCGGGGGCTGAAGGTTCGCTACACCATCATCATGGCTGCCATCACGCTGGTGTGCACCGCTATCGTGGGGTTGGCGCTGTTCGGCGGCAACGATCTTTCCACTCAGGAGGGGAGCATGATGTTGGTTGTTGCGCTCCTCATCGGCTGCTTGCTGCCCTGCCTGCTTTCCTTCCTGCTCATGCTGTTGTTCCGCAAGATGGTGCGGAGCATTAAGTGGGAAGAGGGCTGGGTCTCTACGGAGTCGGTGGTTGCCGCGGCGGTGTCCGAGGAAGATATTCCCAAGCCCCTGCCCTTGGCGGTGAACCTTATCTACTTGCCCATTATCGCGGTGACAGCGTTGCTGACGGTGGCTTGGTACCCTGCCATGCCGGACATGATTCCCATGAACGTCGACTTCTCCGGCAACGTGAACAACTGGGTCCCCAAATCCCCTCTCTCCGCATCCTTCCCCTTGGTTCTGGAAGTGTTCCTGGCGGTGGTCTTCGCCTTCTGCCACTGGAGCATGATTCGCTCGAAGAAGCACGTCGACCCTTCCGCGCCTGTTTCTAGTGCCTATGGCTACGGCGCCTTCCTGAGGGCTCAGAGCGTGCTGCTGGTGGTGTCCGGCCTGCTCGTTACCGTGGCATGCGGCGGGCTCTTCTTGCTGAGCTCCATGCGCATGGTGACGCTGGAGCTTGCTGCGGCCGCCATCTTGCTTGTCGCCATGGTCATCGTGGTGGGCTCGGTGATCATCATGGTGAAGTACGGCCAGGCTGGCTCGAAGGTGGCGCCGGTGGCCAAGGGCGAGAACGACATGCGCTTCGATGACGATGCGCGCTGGATCCTGGGCGTTTTCTACTTCAACCCCAAAGATTCCAGCTTGTTCCTGCCCAAGCGCTTCGGCGTCGGCTGGACGGCCAACTTCGCCCGTCCCGCTGTGTGGCTCATCATCCTGGGCTTCGTGGTTCTGCTGGTGGCTCTGTTGCTGTTCTCCCTGAAGCTTGCTATGTAGAAGTTTGCTTCGCAGGTGTCCATGTGGAAGGTGCTGCTGACATTTTTGTGGGCGACCATATGGAAGATGGCTCTGTAGGAGAGCGAACGCGGAAAAGGCCCCGCACCGATCGTTCGTCGGTGCGGGGCCTTACTTTTGCTTTCGCGCGCTTTGGTTTAAAGAGAAAGCGCATCTGGATGGGCTGGTTGGCTAAGAGCGCGCTTGCGTGTTCGTAGCGTGGCCCAGGATCTGTCTAAGGCGCGAATCCTATGCGTAACCGAGAACCCTGTCTAAGGCGCGAATCCTATGCGTAGCCCAGGGCTCTGTCGAGGGCGCGGGCGTTGCCCAAGGAGTAGTCTAGGGAGACAACGGGCTTCTTGCCGGTGAGCACGCACTCGCCAAACTCCCAGAACTCGGTGATGTAGTGGTTGTGGCAGGTGACGGGAATGGTGCGGCGTCCGTCCTTGTCAGTGAGGATGAGCTGAATCTCGCCGAACTCGTGGTACCGGGCGGGAATCACCAAGACGCCCTTGTCGCCTACGATGGTGCGTACTGAATCGGTGAAGGAGTCGAAGGCCGCGTAGAAGGAGGCGGTCTTGCCGCCGGAGAACTTCATGCAGCACATGGCGTGCTCGTCTACCAGGGTGGTGGTGCCCACGCCAGGGACGACCACCATGTCCGTTGGCTCTTCGCCCATGATTTCGCGGATGAAGCTCAGGCAGTAGCAGCCCAGGTCGTAGATGACGCCACCGCCGGTGTACTTGCTCAGGCGAATGTCGTCGGGGGTCACGCCATCGAAGGAGTAGCGTACGTCGATGTGACGGATGTTGCCGACAGCGCCAGCTTCCACCAGTTCCTTAGCCTTCAGCACCGCATCGCCCTGCAGGTAGGAGAAGGCTTCGGCCAGCACTACGTTGTTTCGCTTGGCGGCGTCGATCATTTCCTGCACCTCGGCGGCGTTCATGCCCAGGGGCTTCTCGCAGAGGACATGCTTGCCGGCATCCATGGCCTTGATGGCCCATTCCTTGTGCAGGAAGTTGGGAAGGGGGAGGTAGATGGCCTCGACCTCGGGGTCTGCCAGCAGCGCCTCGTAGTTGTCGTACATGCGCTTGGGATTGAACTGGCGGAAGGCCTCGCGGCGGCTTTCCTGTTTTCCTGCCACAGCGATGAGCTGGGCATTGTCGGCTTGCAGTAGGGCGGGAATGGCCCTGTCTTTGGCGATGTTGGCGCAGCTGAGAACGCCCCAGCCCACTTTGCGATCGGACATGTGCGTGCCTCCTTCTTTACGGTGTCGCTAGGAAGAAGTTTACGCTTTGCGGGGCTTCCTCAGCACGATGAGAGCCATGATTGCTGCGATAGCGACGGCCGCCAAAATCGACTGAATGTCCCCCAGGGCGATCATGGGAAGGCCCATGAGCATGCCGGAGGAGAAGGGGATGAGCCAGAACAGCCAGACGGCGATGCTGAACTTGTGGAACCAATGCTTGGCGCGCTCGCTCTTCAGCAGCAGTACGCCAGCGGCCCAGATGGCGTGGATGGCCATGAGCGCCAGGCCTACAGCGCCGGTGATCAGATGAGGGGACATGCCTCCCTGGGAGAAGGATCCCATGAAAGAGGTACCGATGGTGTCACAGGTGACGCCGAGGATGAAGAAGAGGAAGTGAATGGGGCGCAGCTCGCCTTCGTGGCGCTCCCACATGACGCCGATGGTATAGAAGACCAGGGCGCCGCAGATGAAGAGTACGGCGAGCATAAGGGGCAGTGACATAGGCTCTCCTTTTCCGAGTTTTCCTTGTGGGAATATCCTCGGATGGGGAGAGGTGAACATCAACGCGGTGTTGTTCACTCGGGGTAGACGCCGGTGGCGAGTGTCGTGAGGCGGTGTTGTTCACTTGGGAGAGACGCTGTGGAAGGCGGCTAGTACAGGGCCTTTTCCAGGCAGAAGAGCAGGGCTTCGGTGCTGTCGTCTCCCTTGGCGGCATTGCGTACGGCGGAAAGAACCAGCCCCGCGATGGCATCGGGGGTGACGTCTGGGGGAAGGGCATCGGTGCGGATGTCGGGGTCGAGGCTGAAAGCGTAGGCCAGGCCATGGCGAATGTGGGCGAACATCTGCTCTTCGCGCACCAGGGAGGCGTCGAGCTCGTCTGCGGGGAGGGCTTCTATTCCCTTCAGCCAATGGGTGCGAAACTCATCTATGACGGTAGGCACCCGTGTCGCCATATGACGGCAGAATTCCACGAAGTTAAGAGGGCCTTCCGGATTGCAGAAATCGCCGAAGAACTGATAGCGGAAGAAGCTCTCTATGGCAGCGACGCTGAGCTCGCTCTTATTGGCGAAATGGCGGTACACGGTGCCCACGGAAACACCGCAACGAGTGGCTAGCCCGCGGATGGTGAGGGCTGCAATGCCATGCTCGCTGGCGATGGCGCAGGCTTCTTCTAGAAGTGTCTGACGAGTTATAGGGGCCATGGTTGCCGTTCCCTCCCATCTTTTTCAGCAAGTCGCCGATGCTCATGAACCTTTTTACCCGTTGTGGGGATATATCGCTACACAATGGGACTATAACAGTCTCATCAAGGAATACTCTAAAGGAGGTTTACTATGGATAGACTCGCAGGAAAGGTTGCCATCGTAACCGGTTCCACCAGTGGCATCGGCATCGGCATCGCTAAGGCCTATGCAGCTGAGGGTGCTCACGTCATCATCTGCGGACGCCGCCAGGAGAAGGGCCAGGGCGTAGTAGATGAGATCGTCGCTGCAGGCGGCAAGGCCAGCTATCACTTCATGGACATGACCAAGCCCGAGAGCGTTGAGGCCATCATGGCTGACACCGTTAAGGAGTTCGGCAAGCTCGACATCCTGGTGAACAACGCTGCTAACGTGTCCCTGAAGGACGGTCGTGTAGACGAGCTGACCCTCGAGATGTGGGATGCCATTCTGGGAAGCGACCTGCGCGGTACCTTCTACGCCACCAAGTGCGCTCTTCCCTACATGCAGGAGAACGGCGGCGGTGCCATCGTGAACATCGGTTCTATGGCTTCTTGCGCTGGTGACCTGGGCTCTACCGCTTACGCATGCGCTAAGGCAGGCGTAGATATCTTCACCCAGTACGTCGCTCAGCAGTACGGCAAGGAGAACATCCGCTGCAACTGCATTCGTCCAGGCCTGATCGTCACTCCTGACAACGAGGCCAAGGTTCCCGATGTTCTGAAGGAGATCTTCATGGGCAGCATCATGGTGAACCGCTACGGTTGCCCAGACGATATCGCTCAGGCTGCTGTGTACTTCGCCTCCGATGAGGCCGCTTACGTGACTGGCCAGATCATCAACGTCGATGGCGGCATGAACTCTCATGCTCCTACTGTTGCCCAGTTCCGTCAGCTGAATTCCCGTACCTGGTAGAAGACTTCGCATTGGGGGGCGGAGATTCGACAGATACGTCGAGTATCCTTGATTAAAGAGAGGGCCTCGGGTTTTATCCCGGGGCCCTCTTGCTGTGTCTGGCGACGATGGTGAGGCTGTTACTCTTCCACCATGATGAGCTGGGAAGAGTTCAGGTCGTGGTCGGCAAGGCGATAGCTGCGAACGGCCAGGTCCTCGTACTTCTCGTAGTAGCAGGTGCCGGTTGCCCCAGAATAGCCGGAGGCGAAGATGGTCTTTTCCACGTTGCCGGTCTTCATGATAGATGCGCCCTCGATCATGGCCACGCCCTGCAGGGTCTTGAACAGGCGGGTGACGTTCTCTCCCTCAGTATCCTTGGTGGGGTAGTGGTTGTTCAGATAGGCCACCCGCAGGAAGCGAGAGGTGGAATAGTAGTCGCCGGGCAGTGCGCGCATACCGGCGCCGGTGCCGTAGGCCTCCAGCTCTGCGGAGCCCCAGGTGCAGGTTGCGGGAACCTCGGGGGACACCATGTAGTAGGAACGCAGGTTTTCCATATGCCAGGGGAAGGTGGGCTGATTGGCTAGGACATCGACGTCGTCGTTGTAGATGTGCATGCCGTCAGCCATGTATTCCACCACGATGCTGCGGGTGCCGTCGGCGATCATCCAATGAAGGTAGGAGGGTTCCATGCCGGCGACGCCCTTGCCTACGATAGCCACGTTCTTCAGGGCCTCTTCAGCCTGGCTGACGGTGGTGAAGTTGCGGGTGACCCACAGGGGCAGCTCGAAGGCGGCCAGGTTCACCTTGCCGGCAACGGGGGCGTCCTCGTACTTGGCGAAGCCGGCGAAGAGCAAACCTGCAATGGCGAGGCCGTTCTCGTTCATGCAGTCGAAGTACAGGGGCGTGTCGTTGGCCACGATGCCAATGCCGATGACGGCGTGAGGGTCGGGATCAGCCAGATTCGCCAGGGTCTGCTTGTGGGTTTCGTCTTCGAACTCCCAGGCGTGCTCCCAGTTCCTTGGCGCGATGACGGGGCTCTCGCCGTAGCCGAATTCCCAGTCGAGGTTTCTTCCGAAGAAGGTGTTGCCTGCTGCGTCGCTGAATCGTACCGATGTGCACATGATGGGCCTCCTTTACGCTGTGTGTTCGTTCGTTCGCTTGCTTTGGTTTCAGGGTATCCGTTGGCGTAGGCGTTGGAAGGCCTCTGGGCAAATCAGCAGCTAAAGAACATGGTCACGTGGCTAGCGAGACGCTTTTGTAACGGTGTGACAGAAGGCGCCGCTGCCTGGCGGGGTGCGGTGGAAGGTGCCGCCGCCTGGCATGGTGCGATGGAGGGCGTCACCTGGCGGGGTGTGGCAGAAGGAGTCGCTGCTCAGATGCCGGATTTCCCGTGCTAGCGGAAAATCACGTAGCGGCACAAAAGGAAGCCCCAGCAGCCCTGACAGCCCATGGTGATGAGCTTGATGATCTCAGGGCCCCAGCCGGTGATGCCGGGAAGAACGGTGAGCATGACGTTGCAGAAGATGAGGTTCCAGCAGTACAAGGCGATGAACATGAGGACGCTGCGCAGGTAGTTGCCCGATGCCTTGAAGGTGATGTTGCGGTTCATGAGGTAGTTGTAGGAACCAGAGGCGATGATGGCGAAGACGTTGGCCAACCGCGGAGCTAGCCCTGCGAATTCTAAGGCCAGGAACACGCCCAGCTCTACGAAGGTCTGGGTGAAGGAAACGCCGCCGTACTTCCAGAGCTGGGAGAAGAAGCTGCCCTTGGGCTTGCTCTTCTTTGAGGTCTCGGTTGCAGCGCCGTCTGCCGGCATGGTTTCCGATGTCGCGTTCATTGGCAGCGCCTCGGCAGTTTCTTCCACGTTGTCTCCTTTCGCAATCGCCTTGTTATACCCCAAAGCTTTGTGGGAATCGTGAAATTGGCCCGATAATTGGTCATTTGCGGTTTTGATGATGATGTTACAGAGTGCAACGTTTTTGCGTACAATGCGTTACATATCTGCAGGGGATGAAAGGGGAACCATGGCTGAAGAATCGCGCGAACAATCTGCGGCGTCTCAGATCCCTGATTCTGTCCCAGGGATAGATCCTGAGACGGCGGCTGAGGTTATCTCCCTGGTAGATTCCGGTGCTGAGGCTCGCGTCAAGGCGTCTAAGAGCGCCAGGAAGCGCCTGACCGATGCCCTTATTTCCCTGACGGCCAGAAAGCCCCTATCCTCGATTTCCATCACGGAGCTTTGCGAGGAGGCTGGGGTTTCCCGTATGGCCTTCTATCGCAACTTCCAGTCTCTCGAGGAGATACTCACCTCTCGTCTGAACGAGCTGGTAGATGAGTATCGGGTGTACACCCGCCCACTGCTCTTGTCCGGTGAGCTTTGGTACAGCGTGGGCCACCTCACCATCTGCTTTTCCTTCTTCAAGGAGCACAGCGACTTCGCCGATTGTCTTTTGGCTTGCGGCTTCGGCGGCATGCTCGAAGACGTGATCGCCGGCTTCATGTCCGAATGCTGGGGAGATGGTAGCCGCGAGATCGAATACGTGCTCGCCGCCTTTGCGGGCACCATCTGCTCGGCCTATCGCGCCTGGGCTCGCCATGGCTTCGAGGAGAGCCCCTACGATCTGGCAGTGCTGGTGGGGAAGTACCACACGGTCCCCTCCCGCCTGTAAGGCATTGCCGGCGCCAGCTTGGGTTAGCTTGGGCTTGTGCATTGGCTGCGCTGCCGACGCCCCTCTTTTCTCGTAAGGGTCAGGACACGGGTTTTGTGGGTGACCTAGGAGGCCTCCGTTCACGCTTCCGATATGTCGGGGCGGTATCATGGGCGCGGTAGTGCGATTTGCCCGATTGTGGCAGTTTGCCGGGCATCGCACCTCATGTAGCTCGTGGCTCATCATGGCACGGGATAACGCGAGAATAGGAGCGTGGAATGATCAATCATTTCTGCAAGAAGAACCTCTGGGAGTGCTCTCAGACCCTGGCGGCGGTAGCTCAGGGCAG
>JAQXVU010000035.1 GCA_029225085.1 Eggerthellales bacterium
AGCGCGCTGCTGAGGAAAATGATGGTCACCATAATGGTGAACTGGCTCGATACCGCGCCCAGGCTCTCGCACACGGGGACCACAAAGAGCGACCAGGTGTTATACACCAGCGTGCACGGACCGAAGCAAATGAGAATGCCAGCCAGCACCACCATGACGTGACGCGGGGTGAGACGCTGAGGCGCGGGTTTGTCGGTTCCCGCTGCGCCCTTGCCCGACGCCAACGAATCAGCAACTACAGGATCCTGCACATCCATAGTTCGCCACCTAACGTACGTATAGGGGTTTCACCTCGGAACGCCCCGACGATCAACTCCCTTTGTCAAAAATCCTTTTCAGCGTACCCCTTTCCCCACGTCATGGGGACGGACAACAAAGAAGATTTGGAAGGTGGGCGGGTGGAAGCAACCTACTCCTGGCAATCCTCGGGGAGCGCGTCATCGCGCAGCTCCTGATAGTCCTCGGGGAAGGTATCGTCGAACAGCTCTTCGAAGCCCTCGGCGGAAATGGAATGAGCGTCAAGCTGCAGACCGAAAGCCTCGGCAACCGCAAAGGCCTGGTCTTCGCGAAGGTCCGACAGCTCCTCCTTGCCGGCATCCATGAGCACGCGGCTTTCGAGCAGAAGGGTGCGACAGATGTATTCCACCAAACGAGGGTCGGTACCCGACACCTGCAAAACAGAGGCCACGGATTCGGGAGCAAGGTTCAGCAGCAGCGAGGAATCCATGTCGATAGCGGCATCAAGCTGCAGCTCGAGCATCTCAGCGGTGCCATCAGGATCGGGGTCCTTACCGCGGGAGCGCTCAACCGCCAGGCGAATGGCCCGCGCGAAATCGCTGAACATCCTGACCAGGTAATCCTGTTTAAGCATGCAAACGCTCCTTCTTCACACAACGCAGCCGACTAGCCGAGCGCCAGGGACGCTTCCCCGCGTCGGCGCATACGACCAACAATCGCCCAAGCCCCATTGCTCGCGGGCAATGCCCGAGCCTTACTCCTCGTAGGCGATGCCCAGGTGCGCGTAGGCCTTCGACGTGGCCTGACGACCCTTAGGCGTGCGCACCAGCAAACCCTGCTGCAGCAGATAGGGCTCATACACATCTTCCAACGTGCTCTCATCTTCGCTGAGGGCGCTGGCCAAGGTGCTGAGACCCACCGGCTTACCTTGGTACTCCTTGGTGAGCAGGGTCAGAATCCTATTATCCATGACATCGAGGCCCAACGAGTCGACCTCGAAGAAGTTCAGAGCATCGCAAGCCGTGGGGCCATCGATGACGCCGTTGCCCCTGACCTCGGCCCAGTCGCGAACGCGCTTCAGCAGGCGGTTGGCCAGACGGGGCGTTCCCCTGCTGCGTCGGGCCAGCTCATAGGCGCCCTCTTCATCGATGGGGATGTTCAGGATGGAAGCCGAGCGCTGCACCACGCCCGCCAGCTCCTCGGGCGGGTAGTAGTCGAGCCTCAGGTTAATGCCGAAGCGATCGCGCAGGGGGCCCGTCAGCAAACCGGACCTAGTCGTGGCTCCCACCAGGGTGAACCGTGGAAGGTCGAGGCGGATGGAACGAGCCGCTGGTCCCTTGCCGATGATGATATCCAGCGCGAAATCTTCAAGCGCGGGGTACAGCACCTCCTCGACCGCATGGCTAAGGCGATGAATCTCGTCGATGAACAGGACGTCGCCCTCTTCGAGGTTCGTGAGGATGGCGGCCAGGTCACCAGCGCGCTCGATGGTAGGACCCGACGTGGTGCGCAGATGGGAGCCCATCTCGTTGGCAACCACGCTAGCCAGTGTGGTCTTGCCCAAACCCGGAGGACCGGAAAGCAGAATATGGTCGACCACCTCATTGCGGGCCTTGGCAGCCTCGATGAAGATGCCCAGCTTGGCCTTCACGCGGGTCTGGCCCACGTAGTCGTCGAGCTTCTGGGGGCGCAGATTGGGCTCGGTATCGCGGTCATCAGGGGTTTCATTGGGGCTCACCGTACGACTCGCAGCACTAGCTCCGGCACCAACGCCCGAAGGACCAGCTCCCGCAAAGCCACCGCCGACACCCGCACCAGGAAAGCCGCCTGCTGGGCCGGCAAACGACGACGATGCGCTGCCCGCTCCCGTAAAGGATGCGGATTCGAAGCCCAGGCCCTCGATAGGAGGAACGCCAGTCCCACCGAACTGATTGAATTGCGGCATGTGGCCCCCTTCCTATCCTACGGATCCCAAACGCTTCAAAGCATACTGCAACAAGGTGCCTTCATCGGCAGATTCAGGTGCGCCTTCCATAGCGGTGCGCACCTCAGCCGTGGTAAAGCCCATAGAAACCAACGCCTCTACGACGCCAGCGGAAATAGTAGCGGTGACCAGCTGAGGATTGCCCTCGGCAAGAGGAAGCTCTTCGGCTGACATGGTCTTTTCTAGCGCGCCCTTCAGCTCGAGCACAATGCGAGACGCAGTCTTCTTGCCCACGCCGGGAATGCGGGACACCGCCGTGACGTCCTCGGTCATGATGGCGTGCACCAGCTGAGAAGGCTCAAAGGTGGAAAGCGCCGCCAGGGCCATGCGAGGTCCCACGCCGGAGACGCCCACCAGCTTCAGGAACAGATCGCGTTCTGCCTCGGACAGAAAGCCATACAGGGACATGTCGTCCTCGCGAACCTGCAGATGGGTGTACACCTGCGTGCGACCGCCCTTCTCCGGCATGCGAGACAGCGCCCGCATAGACATACCCACGGCAAAGCCCACGCCGTTCACGTCTATAACTGCCTTGTCTCCGTCGAGGCCCGCATAGGTTCCGCGCAAAAAGGAAATCATGGCCTACCTCACCTTATCGTCTAACGAGGATTCCGAAGCGTTTGCGGAAGGCTGACCCGCCGGGCCAGCCGAAACCGATGTCCCGGTCGCAGAGGCAGACGCAGCCGCAGCCGAAACCGATGTCCCGGTTGCAGAGGCAGACGCAGCCGCAGCAAAAGCCGATGAGCCAGCATTCCGCAAATAGCCCATGCCATCTTCCGCATCGCGGGTGTCGATGCCCGTGCCGCCCGTGCGCCCGTACACCGTATAGCAGATAGCCGCCGCCAGAGCGTCCGCCGCATGGTCGGGCTTGGGCACATCGCTGAGGCCCAGCACCTGCTTCATCATGTACTGCACCTGGTACTTGTCCGCATCGCCCGTGCCCACCACGGCGCTCTTGATCTTGCTGGGCTGGTACTCGCCCACCTGCAAGCCCCAACAGGCGCAAGCCACCAGGGCCGCACCCCGCGCATGAGCCGTGGCCATGGCGCTCTGAGCGTTCACGCCGAACCAGATGGTCTCGATGCCCACCGCCGTGGGACGATACCTGCTGATCACAGCCGAGAGCTGGTCGTATATCTTCTTCAGCCGCAAGGAGAGTTCCGCCCCGGACGACGTGGTGATGGTTCCGTAGGCCACGCATTCTAGCCGCGGGCCCGTCTGAGCCACAACGCCCCATCCGGTGTTGGCCAAGCCTGGGTCTATGCCCAAAACGACCTTGGTCTCCTTGCCGTACCGCTTCACAATCCTCCCATTCATCCAAACATTTGTTCGATTGTATCACAGGAGATTTGGAAGACAACCCAGCGCCCGCGCTGGGTTGCTCGCCGCGCGAAGCGCGAGTGCGCGGCGGCGCGCCGCTTCTGCCGCGCGACGCAAACGCATACCACTCACCGCCTCTATCGTGCGGCGCGAATGCGCCGCTACGCGTATCCCTTGTCGCGCGGCGGCGCGCACCAAAACGTGTGGGCCCTCTCGGGCCCACACTGCATCTTTTTGGAAGGCGGTGCAAGAGCACCGCCTTCCATTATCTTTTGGCAGCGCGCAAGCGCTGCGCTCCACAATCTTTTACCAGCGCTTGCGCGCTGCTTCCACCGTTACTCGGGACGAACCTCGAGGGTCTGCTCGATGTTCTTAGACATGCGCATAACCACCATGAACAGCACGAACACCGTCGCCACCATGACCAGGGTCACGGTGAACATGAGAGCCCAGCTGATCTCGGACAGGAAGGCGAACAGGGTCACGAAGATAGCGGGAACGATGTTCACCACGATAGTGATGCGCGAATAGATCTTGGTGTACTCGCGCTGACCGAAAATGTAGCGTGTGATGGTGGGGCCAAGCACGTTGGTGGTGCCGTAGAACAAACCGAACAGGAAGGCGCCCACGTACACGCTCATCTCGCTGACCAGGTAGCCCTGCCAGCAGAGGATGACGCCGATGAACGTGGCAGTGCAGGTCAGACACACAGCGACGATGATGTTACGGTCGGCGATGGCGCCCAGATAGATCTTGGCCAGCATCTGGGAAACCTGCACGCAGCTGGCAACCACCGATGCCATGATGACCACCGTTGCAGCGGTGAGGCCGGCAGCGCCGATGTCGGACAGGTGATATAGATAGGTGGGCAGCAGGTTGCCAGCAGCGGCGGCCGTGCCGTTCACCAGGCCAATTGCCAGAGCAAGCAGGTAGAAGGCGGGCATGGCGAATGCCAGCTTGGCGGCAACGCCCCACTGCTTCTCGCCCTCAGACTTTTCAGGAGTGGAAGCGCCTTCGGCGCCCTTTGCCTCGGCACCAGCACCAGCACCAACAGCGCCCTCGGCCAGGCCAGCGCCTTCGGCACCAGCAGCCTCAGCAGCGTCAAGTTCCACACCATAAGGAAGCAGACCGACCTCGTAGGGGTGGCTGCGAATGCACAGCAGTGTTGCGGGCAGACCCAGCACCAGCGCGGCGATGCCGTTGAAGAGGTAGGCGGCGTGATAGTCGGCGCTGGCCAGGATGAAGCCGTCCACCATCGACCAGGTTGCGCCACCCAGACCGGCCATGGCCACGCAGATGCCCACGCACAGGCCGATGTGGCTACCGTACCAGCGGTTCACCAGGGTTGCAGGGCCCATGCAGATCAGGGACACCACACCGAAGCCCTCCAGCAGGCCTGAGATGTAGAACTGCCAGATCTCCGTGTAGAAGGAGCAGCCGATGAGGCCGAAGCCGCAGGCTGCCACCGACAGGGACATGACGATGCGGAGGTCGTATTTCTCCATCAGGTTGCCGGCAAAGGGCGCGAAGATGGCGGCGCCCAGATAGATGATGGTGGGCATGACGGAGAACTGGGAGGTAGACACGCCCATGCTCTCCGTAACGGGAACGGTGAAGATAGACCAAGCGTTGAACACCAGGGCCGAAGGGGCGAAGCAAATCAGAATGCCCGCCACAATGACCAGGATGTGCCTGATCGTCAGTTTCTGCGTAGGTGCGGGCGTTGCCTGCTCGCGCTTTGTCATGCTGTCAGCCATAGTGATCCCTTCGGCCACGCGGGCTCCGATCGACCCGCGAAATTAAACAGTTTCCACTCTCTTTCGAAATAAAACGCTTCGAAAGAGAGCGGCTCAAAACAAAACAGTTTCCAGAACTTTTTTACTACACACTGAGACATATTGCATAAAGAAGTCCGTATCGAACGATACGGACTTCTTCCAAAGCTTATGTCACGCGATGAAGAGTCGCTCAGGTGCTCGGCGATACGCCGAGCACCGCTGTCGCTCCTTGCGGCAGCTCAGTGCTCGCACAGCGAGCACTTCCACTGCGAAAACCAGTCACGCAGCGCTCATGTTGCAGAGACGCCGCAGTCATGCGAGCCAAGCGCGCCGATGCGGCACGAGCGCGCTCGCGAGAGCGCGGCGCCTGGCCATATACGACGAAGGCTCGCCGAAGCGAGCCTTCGCAGGGTGCTCGCGCAGCGAGCACTTCCACACTGAAAAACTACTTGTTCTCAGCCTCGAACTTCTTCATGAACTCGACCAGAGCCTCGACGCCCTCTACAGGCATTGCGTTGTAGATAGATGCGCGCATGCCGCCTACGGAGCGGTGACCCTTGATGTTCTCGATGCCGGCCTCCTTAGCAGCGGCAACGAACTTGGCGTCCAGATCCTTGTCGCCGGTAACGAAAGGCACGTTCATGAGGGAGCGAGCCTCCTTGGCAACAGGAGCCTGATAGAAGTCGGTGCTGTCGAGGTAATCGTAGAGGATCTTGGCCTTTGCCACGTTGCGCTCGTAGATGCCCTGCAGGCCGCCCTGCTTCTTCAACCACTTAAAGACCTTGCCGCAGATGTAGATGGTGTAGCAAGGAGGCGTATTGAACATGCTGTCCTTCTCGGCCTGAACAGCGTAGCTCATGATCTTGGGGGTGTAGGGGTTAATGTCCTCGGTGATCAGATCCTCACGGATGATGACGATAGCGCAACCAGCTGGGCCGATGTTCTTCTGAACGCCGCCGTAGATAACGCCGAACTTAGAGACGTCGATAGGCTCGGACAGGAAGCAGGAGGAAACGTCTGCAACCAGAGGCACGTCGCCGGTCTCGGGGTACTTGTTGTACTTCACGCCGTAGACGGTCTCGTTGTCGCAGATGTACACGTAGTCTGCGTCAGGACGGAATTCCACCTTGTCAAGATCAGGCAGGGTGGTGAAGTTGGTGTCCTCAGTGGAGGCAACGACCTTGGCATCGCCGTACTTGGTTGCTTCCTTGGCAGCGTTCTTAGACCAGCCGCCGGTTACCAGGTAATCGGCCTTGCCGCCCTCGGGCTTCATGAGGTTCATGGGGATGGCAGAGAACTGAGTCCATGCGCCGCCCTGCAGGAACAGGACCTTGTAATTGTCGGGGATACCCATGAGGTCGCGGAGATCAGCCTCAGCCTCGTTGATGATGGTCTCGAACGCCTTGGAACGATGGGACATCTCCATGACGGACATACCGGTTCCGCGATAGTCGAGCATCTCCTCGGCGGCCTCCTTCAGCACCTCCTCGGGCAGAACGGCAGGACCTGCAGAGAAGTTCCAAACCCTAGACATGAGCGACTCCCTTTCATCGGATGGGTTTCTAGATTTCGATTTCTCATTCTAGCAAGCCACACAGATGCGGTACGCAAAATCACGGTTAAGGCTATGAATTGTAACTATGTGGAAGATGGCGCTGGGGCGCCGGGGGCGCTCGCGCGATGCCGCCACCCGTTGTGGGGCCAAGGGCTCGCGCGATGCCGCACCCCGCCGCGGGGCCGAGGGCTCGCGCGATGCCGCACCCCGCTGGGGCCGTCGGGGGGAACCGAGTCCTGGCCGCACCCGCTTCGCTCTGCGAAGGCCAGGATCGGTCCTCCCGACGCCCTAACAGCATTGCCTGCGCAGAGACCCGCCGGGAAAGCCCTCGCGCGCCCGCGCGATGAGGGCCCTTGCATCTGCCCAGGGCGACTTCCCCGGTAAATGACCTCCCGATCGCGCCGAATCGGGCTCCTCTGCCGGATTCCCCGGTAAATGACCCATGGATGCCTCGGGCGACCTCGTCCGGGAGGGGTGGAGCATGGTCGGCGATGCATTTTCGCTGAAATCGCGCCCCGTTTCCGCCTCGAACGGGCATTAGCTCAGTCCCCCTCTTCACATGGCGTCGGAAGGGGTCCCTCGCCCGAGGTCATTTGCCGGGGAATCCGCCCAGAACCTCGCAAGATCGGGATCCCGGAGGTCATATATGGGGAAAGTCGCCCCAGCCCGCCCCGATCGAGGGCGGGACGATCTTCCCAGATGGCCGGGAACGGAACATATGCCACTTTATGGATGGAAATCGACTATGTGCCAATCCGGCTCCCTGTTTCGGGGGCGAATTGGCGACGAACGAACCATATGCGCACTTCGAGGCGGACGGACGGCCTTCGGACGGGGCCGGATCGGGGATGGGGACGCGGCGAGACGGGCATGGAGCGGGCCCTCCCCGCCTCGAACCGGAGTTGCGCCCCGCTTTTCAGACGGAACGGGGCGACACGGGGGGATGCGACGGGCGTCGAGGGGGCTCGGCGGAGGAGGGCGGACCGGGGCGCGGGGCCCGAAGTGCGCATATGTTCGGTTCCCAGCCATAAGGGGGCCTTTTCCGGCCCTCCGATTGGCACATGGTCCGTTTCTCGCCAGCCCGCCCCGATTGGGAACGGTACGGGCGGTCCCGAGGCCCGATCGCCCCGGCTCGCCCACGCCCTAATGGCAGGGCCCTGGCTCGCACCCCGCTTCGCGGCAGGACCCCTGGTTCGAACCCCGCTTATTGGATTCCCGATCGGGGGAAATCGGGAGCATCTGGCAACTACCCCGCTTATTGAATCAGGAGAAGAGCAGCACCCCGCCTCGCATTGCGAGGCGGGGTGCGAGTAAATGCCCATTCAGCATGGAAGTACGGCGTATCGGCCCAAGCAGATACGCCGAGCACTACTAAGAGCCCTTCAAAAGGTGGCGGGCGCGGACCTCGCTCTGCCAATAAGGGCCCTGCGCGCC
>JAQXVU010000036.1 GCA_029225085.1 Eggerthellales bacterium
TCTGCCCTGTTCAGCGGTTTCATTCTGAACAGCTGGTACGTGGTGGGCTTCGTGGTTCCCCTGACCCTGCCCGGTGCTTTGGCTGCCTACGCTGCGGGCTTGCCCCTCGATTTGGTGCATGGCACGGCGACGGTGGTGTTCGTCTCTGCCCTGTATCTGCCCTGGCGCAGGAAGCTCACGCGCATTAAGCGGAAGTTCGATCTGAGCTGATGCGTCTTTCTGTGGGCGATGATCCCTGTGGCGGCGAGGCTTCAAGCCCTCACTTCTTCCACAGTGCCCTCTTCCAAATACCCCTATTCACCTGGGGAAATAGAAAACCCAAGCGCCGCTTGATGTTTGAAATGCGTCGCAGTCACCATACTGAATCCTGTCATTAACGCAAGCCTCACAAGAGGCGAATCGAGAAGCCTCATACGAGGCGGAAAGACAGGAGGCAATCATGACCGCATTCCATTTTACCCGCGACTTGCACGAGTCTGAGGACACCCGAGCTCTCGTATGCGAGCGCGAGAAGATTCGAGACCTGAGGGACTGCATGCTCGATGACAAGGCTTGGGAGGGCCATACCCGGGAAGAGGCTCTGCAGGCAGTGCTGAGCTTTCAGATGCCAGACGGCAGCTTCTCTCTGGTCAGCGACTATCACATTCCTTCCGATGCTCGCGTCGATTTCATATACGACCCCTCGTATTTCTGCTGCCAGATTCTTCTGGACGAATACCTGCTCACGAAGAATGAGGCGGCCGCCGAAGCGCTGAAGACGGGCCTCGATTTCTGCTGCGGCAGGGATCTGCGGGGCCATGGGTACGAGGACACGCGGGACCTTCTGAGGAACCTGAAGGACTTCGCCTATGCCGGCGCCACCGTCGCTATGGTAGGGAACCTGGGTATGAGCAAGAGATTCAACAGCCTTATCAGGCGTGAGGTCAGGAACTGCCGCCAAGCTCTGCAGATGGGTCACACGTATGCGGGCTGGAGCGAGAACTACGTTATCGACATGATGGAGGTTTCCGAGCTCTACGGTCGAGATGAGGTGCAGCGCATCTTCGTGTACGGAACTCTCATGAAGGGCATGCCCAACCACCACCTGGTTCAGGACAACTGGTATCGCGGCACGGCAACGATCAGGGGCTTCAAAATGTACGACTTGGGCGCCTTCCCCGGCATCGTGAAGACCGAGAACGAAGAGGATGTCGTGTTGGGCGAGTGCGTCAGCTGCGATGCTGCCACTATCAGGCGCCTTCATGAGCTCGAGAGCGAGGGGTGCTTGTACCGCTTCAAAAAGGTGGAAGTGCAGGACGAGGAGGGCTGCTTCCATAGGGCTTGGGCGTACGAGCTGATTCATCTGCCTAAGGACGCGAAGGAGATTCCCGCTGATCAGCAGCCGTACCCCCGCTATGTAGAAGAGCGCTAAGGGACGGAATTGCCCGTGGTGTCAAGGGCGCCATGGGCGAGACGGGCTGGCGGTGGCGTGATGCTGAACGGCACCAGAAAGCGATGCGCTCTATTGGGCGAGGCGGATGTCGATGACCTGATCCCAGCAGAGGATGGTCACCGCGCCGCCGTCGCCCTCAATGCCAAGGCAGTGGTTCAGGGTCGTGCCTTCTGGTGCCAGCATGCAGGTGTCGGGGTCTTTCAGAATGCTCTCGCGGTGCAGGTGAGCGATGCGGCCCGTGACGGTTTGCTCGGAGCCGTTCTCATCTTGGCAGAGTACCTGCACCGCTTCACCGGACTTCTCTAGGTACAGCCAGTTGATGGAGTGCTGGGGATGGCCGTTGATGATGCGGCTGTGGGATTGGCGCGAGGGGGAGGCGTTGGGCCCCGATGCTGCATCCTCTCGGGTGTCCCCTATAAATTCGGGGCGCACTTCTTCGTGGAAGTGAATGCCCTGGTCAGCCAGGCGTTCGTCGATCTTCTCGCAGGCATAGTCGCTGAGCTGTCCGTGAATCATGGCAGACAGGTCCTGCAAGATAGCGGCGTGGGGGTCGCTGGGGCTCAGCTCGTTGGCGCGCGTGCCCAGCGCTTGCAGTAATACGTAGGCTTCCGACAGGTTCAGGGGAAGCATCACCGGGTGCACCGTGGTTTGCAGCTTGCCGCCGCGGGCGGGGTTCAGGGTGATGGTCATGTCGCCTATGCGCAGACCATCGCGCAGGGCATTCAGGCGCTCGGCAATGGCTTGAGTGCTGCAGAGGAAGATGTCGTTGGCCAGCTGCTGCTGGGTCTTGGGTTCGTGCAGTGCCTTCATGAGCAGCAGGTCTATGTCGGTGTCAGTCAGGAAGGACCGCTGCAGGGTGTAGTCGTTTTCGGTGAGGCCGGCTGCCTGCAGGGCTTGTACCAGACGGCGCGCGTCTTGGTAGAGGGCCAGCCGCTCATCGAGGGAGAGACTCTTGGCGTATTCCGCAAGATTGCCGGTGAATCGGGGATAGACTTGGTCGAAGTCTGCGCAATCACAGTTAGCAAGGCTGGTTCCGAGATAGCTTCGGAAGAATTTGCACAGGGCCACACCTTCGGAGGATTCCTTGGAAGCCGCGAGGTTCCTGGCGGCAAAGGTCTGCAGGTTCATGGGGCTCCCATCTTTCGGAACGGTCATGGCTTCATTATGAAGGTTGTCGAGGCTTGAAGCTAAGGCGAGGGTGATGTGGCTGAGCGGCATATAGAGCAAATGGATAAGGACGAATGGCCATTTCATAAGGTTTCAGGGTTAAGATGGCGCCGCCGCGATCGGCCAGTGCGCAAACTGCCTAAAGGCTGTCCTGTCCGCTTCAATTGCTTCAAAGGAGTTCGCTTGCCAATTAGCAATCCGATACAGAATCAGGGAGATGAATCGGTGCAGAAGCCCAAGGGCTCCTTCCACTATGCCTTCGCCATCGTTGCTTCCTGCATCGCCATCACCTGCGTTCCCTGCGCTCTCACCTTAAGCTGCGCGGGCATCTTCTTCACGCCGGTTTCCGAGTACTTCGGGGTACCGAAAGCTCAGTTCACCCTGTATTTCAGCGTGCTGAACCTGGCCATGATGGTCATGCTGCCTATTGCAGGCAAGCTCATGAACAAGATCGATTTGCGCATCTTGCTCTCTGCTGCCGTGATTGTGAACGGCGTGACGTACTTGGTCATGTCTCAGCTCACCGAGGTCTGGATGTTCTACGTCGCCGGCGTGTTCCTTGGCATTGGCACCGCGCCCCTCATCTACCTGGCCATTCCCACCCTCATTAACAACTGGTGCACGAAGAAGGTAGGCTTCTTCGTGGGCCTGTGCATGGCTTTCACCGGCATTGGAGGCGTAATCTTCAATCCCGTTGGCACTGCGCTCATTGGCTCCGGTCCCGACGGGTGGCGACTGGGCTATCTGGTTTTCGGCATCATCATGCTGGTGGCGACGTTGCCCTTTACCCTGCTGGTGGTGCGCTCAAAGCCTGAGGATAAGGGATTACTGCCCTACGGCGCTGAAGTGGGGGATACGGAAGAAGCCTCTGCGGAACCTGCGGCAACGACTGGAGTTTCAGCGGCTTCCGCGATAACGGGCGTTTCCGCCAAGAATGCTATGGGCACGTTGGCTTTTGCCCTGGTGGCGGCTTTTGCCTTCCTCATTACGATGAATCAGATGGTGTATCAGTTCTTGCCTTCCTACTGCCAGTCTTTCGAGGGGACCGATATCGCTCTGATGGCAGGTGCCGTGGCCTCTGCTTGCATGGCGGGCCAGGCCATTGGCAAGGTGGTTCTTGGCGTGGTGAACGACCGATCCACCAAGGGCGGGTTATTCCTGGGTGTCGGCCTGGGCATCGTCGGCGTTGTGGCTATGATGCTCGTTCCTCAGGTGATCGTTCTGATGGTGGGCGCGTTCCTCTTCGGCTTCGTGTATGCCTGTACAACGGTGCAGGTGCCGTTGCTCACTCGTACGGTGTTCGGCTCGAAGGAGTACACCCAGATTTACTCCCGCATATCTACGGTAGGTGTCTTAGGCGGCGTGGTGGCCCCGACTTTCTGGGGCATTATCGTCGATCTGCCTAACGGTTTTACCCTTATGTTCGCGCTGAGCTTCGTGGTCATGGTCGCTTCTCTTGCGCTGAGCTTGCTTGCCCTTCGCCAGGTGAAAAACCTTCAGCGTTATGTGGAATAAGGCTCTGAGGAGCTCGAACGATTGCCGCTTAGGAAGCAGGAAGGCCCCCGATGCTTAGGCATCGGGGGCCTGTTGCGTTGGGCGGAAAGGCAACACAAACACAGAAAGGAACAGAGGCCCAACGCTCCTAGTGAAAGGAGGAGAGAGCAGGTGAAATGGTGGTGTCAAACCTACTAGAAAGGAGATAACCCGCTCTCTCAATGACAGTGACTAGTATAGGGGGCTCTAAAAAATCGAGTGTCCCTATAGATGGACACTCGAAAACATTTCAAAATATGTTTGTCGCTTTCGATGACCCGAATTGGCTTGGTGCTCGAATAGGCCAAGTGCCTGAGTCGGTTGGGAGCTCTAGTCGCCCATAGCAGGTCTCTTTGGGACTATTCGGTGCCTTGGTTCATGAGGATGGTTCCGGTGATGACCAGAATGATGCCCAGTGCGATGGTGAGGGTCATGGCGTCATGCCAGATGACGATGCCGATGATCACCGTGCCGATGGTGCCGATGCCGCCCCAGATGCCATAGGACAAGCCCAGGGGTAGAACCTCCAGAGCCTTGGTGAACAGGGCGAAGCAGATTGCATAGAAGACGAACAGAGCAATGGTGAAGGGAAGGATCGTCAGAGCCTCGGACAGCTTCATGCAGGTAGTAGCGCATAGCTCGAAGAAGATGGCGTCGAAGAGCAAGGCCCAGGCCTGCTTCTTGGTGAGCTTTTTTTCGGCAGCGTTTGCGCTTGCGTTCTTGATCTCGCTCATGCTATGCCCCCATCCTCAGAAGAACGACGCCGATGATAATGAGGATCATGCCCAGGGTCTTCTTGAAGGTGAACTTCTCGCCCCAGATGATGCGACCGACGATAGCAGTGAGGACGATGGCGACGCTGCTCCAGATGGCGTAAGTAAGGCCCAGCGGCAAGGTTGCCAGCACCAGCGCCATCATGCTGAAGGATACGGCGTATCCCACGACGATGCCGATGATCCACCCTTTCTTTCTGAAGCCGTCGGACAGTTTCATGCAGGTGTCGGCGAATACCTCGAAGCAGATCGAGGTCGCCAGCATAGCCCATTCCACGTTTCTCACCTCTCGTTAACTCATATGTGTAAGGACTCGGTGGGGCATTCTACCTGCGCCATGTTTTATTGGAAGAGCCTTTACCAGGTATCCATAAGCTTCACTGGGATTACATAAGAAGAGGTGCCTGAATGGAAGGTTGTGGAGGGGGCTGCTGGGAGGGCCTCGCCCGGCCCCACCCGCTTCGCTCTGGGAAGGCCGTGCGCGACCCCCCCAGCAGCCTTGGGCACCCTTCCAGTTCGGCTGATGCCCTGTTTGAAAGTTGTTCGAGGGGGTCGTGTAACGCTTTAGGTTCGTACCGTATTGGGGAAACTGTCTTGGTAAAGAAAGAGTCCCTCGGGCGAGGGACTCTGGGTGATTAGCTTTCGTAGTAGTTGGCGAGCTTCTTGGGAGACTTTTTCAGGGGAGCTCCTGCGGAATAGTAGTAGCTTCCATGCTTCGTGTAAGGATAGATCTTGGTGGATTTGATCTTTGCCGTTGCGGTTGCAGGATAGCCATAGTAGTTGAACTGGACATATCCGTTGATGCTGCCGGAAGTTTTTTTCTTCCTGTCGGAAGCAATAATTTCGTTAGAGGAGTTGGTTATTCCCAGCCAGGTGACGCTGAGGCGTACCTTGGCTGTTGCGACGTACCCCTTTGCGCCCTTTGTGGTGTGCCAGTAGAAGCTGGTGTTAGAGCTCCGATTTCCCTTATAGGGCTTCAGAGCCGTCCAATAGGTTTTTGCTTTGGACGTGGTGGTTTCGGAATAAGTTCGGGTTTTGTATTCGTAGTCAACCCAGTAGCCATCTTCGTCGAGAACGTCGATCTCTTCGTCTATGCAATAGCTGACCTTGGATTTGACTTTGTATTGGTACTTGGTATTTGGCTTCAGGTTCTTGACGGTGACGTATTTGTAATCATTGCCACCGTTGTTGTGAAGGGTCTTGATTTTCTTCCAGCTTCCAGAGCCCTTCTTTTGGTACAGATACGTGGTTACTTTGATGTTGTAGCAATCGTCGTCGGAATAAAGCGCATCGAGCTTGGTGTAGTCGATCGTGACGTAATTCCTGTTATAGCCAGCTTCGGTCTGCTTTGCGATATACGGCCCGGAGAACGCGAAGGCGCTTGTGGCGAGCACGAGGGATGCTGCCAAGGTTGTTATGAGCATGGCGAAAGCGAGCCATGTCTTATTCAGTGCTTTACTCATGATGTCCCCTTTCTCTTGCACTGGTGGTTAGCTTAGCTGTTGTGGGCAACGGTTACTTTGACCTGGGGTTTTAGGCCGAATAACTATGTGAATGGATGTTTGGAATCGCATGCGACAGGTGGCTTCCGGCGTATCGGCGCGAGTGAGGTCTGTTCGCTATGGCAAGTGCGGGGTTGTCGGAAGGCCGAGTCTGGCCTTCCCAGAGCGAAGCGGGTGGGGCCAGGTCCGGTTCTTCCGACAACCCTCAGCGGTTTCCAATTGCGAACGCGGAATCTGGTCTTACGCTTCGATACGGATAGAGGATCCTTGGCGGCTGCGGGTGACGAGAATCTTCTTGTCGATGTTGGCCTTCAGCTCTTCCACATGGCTGATAATGCCGATGAGCTTGTTGCCGGTGGAAAGGTCGGCCAGCATGCTGATGGCGTTGCCCAGGGACTCTTGGTCGAGCGATCCGAAGCCCTCATCGATGAACATGGTATCGAGCTGAATGCCGCCAGCGTGGGCTTGCACTACGTCGGAAAGACCCAGGGCCAGCGCCAAACTTGCTTCGAAGCTCTCGCCACCGGACAAGGAGGAGGCGTCGCGAGCCTGACCGGTGTAGTTGTCTACTACATCTAGGTTCAGGCCGGTTGCGCCCGAGGACTTGCCCGTCTCTATGTGGCGCTGCAGCTCGTAGCGACCGCTGGTCAGGGGCTTGTAGCGGCGGTTGGCGGCTTCGATGATCTGGTCGAAGTAGATGCTCTGCACGTAGGTCTCGAAGGAGATGCGGGCGGTGCCGGTTTGCTTGCCATTGGCGATGTCGGAGAGCTCGCGGACGGTGCCGTACTCGGCCTCTAGGCTCTGGCTCTGCTTCTGCAGGGCTTGAGCTTTGCTGAGGCACTGCTGATTGGTGCTGATGCGGGCGGAAATCTGGGCGACTTCTTCGTTGAGCTTGTTGCCCCGCTCATGGCTGGCAGCCTGCTTTTCCCGCTCTTCCTGCAGATTGGTGGAAGGAGCCTCTGCGATCTGCTTGGCAATCTGATCGATCTGACCCTGGGTAACGGCTAAGGAGTTGGTGGCGGCATCGAGGGCCTTCTTGGCGGCATCGCGAGCGGCTTTCAGCTGATTGGCCTGGTCCTGGGCCTGCTGAGCCTTTTCGGCGGCTTCGGCTTCACCGGTGAATTCCAGGTTTTCCTGCAGCTGGGCAACCTTTGCTTGGGCAACCTGCAGGGCGGCGGAGGTCTGGGCGACCTGCTCCTTCAGCTCCTGAACCCTCGCAGTGGCCTGAGCCTCGGTTTTCTGGGCGAGCTCCTGCTTCTTTTGCGCGGTATCGAGAGCCTGAGCGTCGGACTGGGCTTGTGCTCGGGCGGCAGCTGCCTGATTGGCGATTTCTTGGGCTGTGGCGAGGGCCTCCTTTGCCTGCTGCAGGGTGCCTTCGTCGAGGTCGGCAGCAAGGGTCTGAGCCTTGGCGCCTGCCTGAGCTGCGGCGGTCTTGCAAGCGGATGCGTCGTCCTGAGCTGCGGCCAGGGCCTTTTGGGCAGCCTTGGCATCTCTGTCCGCTTGCTGAGCGTGTTTCTGGGTGAGCTCTAGGAGCTTCAGCTGCTCCTGTGCCTGGTCACAGCGCTTCCGGGCAGCCTCTTGTTCTTCGGTGGCCTGTTGAATATCGCGGGAGATCTTCTCCTGGTCGCCGTGTTCTGCCTGGTGATCGGCCAGGGCTTTCTCCCTGTCTTCAAGGGTGGCTTTCTTGGCGGCTGCGGCCGCAGATGCCTCGTCGGCGGTTGTCCGCAGCTGCTCGGATGCAGCCTGCGCGGCCTTCACTTCGGCATCGGTGGGCACGGACTCAGGATGGCAGGCAGGGGAGGGATGGGAGAGGGAGCCGCAGACAGGGCAGGGTGCGTTTTCCTCGAGCTTTTCGGCCAGGGTGCCCGCGGCGTCTTCCATCTGAAGGGTTTGCATGCGGATGACCAGATTCGCCTGGGTTTCGTAGGCCTCTTTCGCCTGGGTGAAGATGGTTTGAGCGACGACGGTATCCTGGCGAGCTTGCTCGCAGCGGCTCTGCAGCTGCTGCTGGGCGTTCAGAAGCGCGGTAAGGTCGCTGGTCTTCTGCTGTGCGGCGGCAAGGGCGTGCTTTGCCTCGGTGGCCTGAACGGGGGCATCCTGCAGGGATTCTACCTGGGCTTGTGCCTCCTGCAGGGCTTTGGCTGCCTCGTCGCTTCGGGCTTGGGCATCCTGCTGGGACTTCTGAGCTGCAGCGAGCTTACCTTGGGCATCCTGTGCGGCGACCTGAGCTGCTGCTGCGGCTTCATGGCGCTCTACCTGGGATTTCGCCTGGGCAAGGTCGTTGGCGGCGCGGTTCTCGGCAGCCTTTGCCTCCGCCAGAGCCACTTCGGCGCCAGCCAGGCTCTGCAGGGTGTCGTTTGCCTGGGCCAGGTCGGCGGCAGCTTGCTCCTGGGTCTTTACGGCGTCCTTAAGGCCGGCCTGCAAAGAGGTGAGTTGGGTCTTGGCGGCACGTGCATCCTTTTGGGCTGCGGTGAGGTTGGCGTAGTTGGGCAGGGTGGAGCGAATCGCGGCGGCCTTGTCGCGCAGCTGTGCCTGCTCGTCGTCGCGGGCAACCTGCTGGTCGAACTCCTTTTGCAGCTGGGGCAGGGAGCCCTGCAGCTCTTTGGCCTGCTTGTTCAGTTCGCTCAGTTTGGCCTGGGATGCCTGCAGGGATTCGGCCTGGGTGATGCGGGCCTGGCAGGCGGACCAGATGGCGCGCTCCTGGTTGGTCTTTTCTTCCAGATCTGCCTTAGTCTGCTCATCGTCGGTGATTTGCAGCTGCAGCTGCTCGGCCAGCCACTGGCTCTGTACGGCATCGCCGCTGATACGACGCTGATTCTCCTGGTCGCGGGCGCCGTCTGCGGGGAAGGAGGCCTGTTCTGCCACCAGGCGCAGGCTGTCCTTGGCAGCGCGATAGTCCTTGTCGAGGGCGGTGCTGCGCTGCAGGAGCTTCTCCTGGAAGGTCTCGTACATGCGGGTGTCGAAGAGCTTGCGGAAGATCTCGGCGCGCTCCTTGGTCTTGGCGGTGAGCAGACGGCGGAACTCGCCCTGGGCAATCATGACAATCTGTGCGAACTGGTCCCGGTCGATGCCCAGCAGATTTTGCACGGCCTGCTTAACCTGGTTGTCCTTGCTGACCACCTTGCCATCGGGGTATTCCAGCTCGACCTTTGCGGCTACGTTTGCCAGATCGCCGCTCTTGGTTTTGCGCTTGGCCTGGCGCTGGTACTGGGGGTTGCGGCGGATGCGGTAGTCCTTGCCCTGGTAGGAGAACCACAGCTCGACATAGGTCTCGGCGGCGGGGTCGGCGAAGTGGCTGCGCAGGGTGCTGATGGCGCGGGCGCTGTTCTTGTCCGAGCTAGAAACGTCGCCGAACAAGGCGTAGGAGATGGCGTCGAAGATGGTGGTCTTGCCGGCACCGGTGTCGCCGCAGACCAGGTACAGGCCCTGGGAGCCCAGCTGGTTGAAGTCGATGGTGGTCTTGCCGGCGTAGGGACCGAAGGCGGAGATGGTGAGTTTCGTTGGTCGCATGAATGGCTCCTTTGCAAAAGGGTTCGCGCGGTGACGAGGTAGGGCGGAAAGATGGAAGAAGGCTGGGGATCGGCACCGAAGACCGACTGGGCAATATTTTCGAGGCTCGGCTGCTGAGAACCCAGCTGCGCGGGTTAACCGGGCGTTAGCTGGTCTTTCCCGCTTCTTCCAACGCTTCCGTGAGAAGCTTGGTGGCCAGAGAGCGTTGGTCGTCAGTGAGGTCCTTGCCCGCTTGGCTGTAGAAGAACTCGGCGAACAGGGCTTGGGGGTCTATGTCCTGCGAGGGCTTCAGGGGAGCGGTATCGCCGAGGGTTCGCTGGGTGCGGGTGTTGTCGTAGTCGATGGCCATGACGTTGGGATACACCTGGCGAATGCGGGCCAGGGCGTCGATCTGGGTGGTCTCGTCGGTGAGGACCGCATAGATGTAGTCCTGGTTGTTGGCGGCGTAGGCCACCTGGTCGGAGATGAGCTCCGCCAAGGGTCCCTTAATCTGGCGCAGGTCCCGCAAGGGGGTCAGGGGCAATTGCTGGAAGGTGACACAGGCGCCGGCTTCGTCGTCGGGATGCTTTTCGCCCAAGGTCACCAGGGTGGCGGATTTGGCGAAGCGGGCCTCGCTGATGTTGTATTTCAGCAGGCTGCCTGCGTAGCGCACGGTGTCGCGGCCAATGCGCTGGGGGCGATGCACGTGGCCGAGGGCTACGTAGTCGAAGGCGTCGAAGGCGGAGGCATCTACGTTGTCGACGCCGCCCAGGCTGATCTCGTCATCGGCGCGCTCGGGGCTTGATCCTCCTGCGGTGACGAACTGGTGGGCCACCAGCACGTTGCGCTGATCGGGGGAGAGAGGGCAGGCTTCTAGCACGGTGCGAATGGCGGCGGTGTAATCGTTGCCGATCTCCGCTTCGGGGAAGAAGCGGCGCACGTCTACCGGGCGCAGGAAGGGAAGCAGCCAGAAGGTGACGGGGCCGTGCTCGTCTTCGAGGGTCAGGTGGGTGACGTCGCCAGCGAAGACGGGAGGCAGGTGCAGGCCTTGCTTGGCCAGCAGCTGGTTGGCGTAGGCGATGCGCTCGGCGGAATCGTGGTTACCGGGGATGCCCAGACAGGGAACGCCCAGCTCAGTGACTTGGGTGATGAACCAGTCGAACAGTTCCACCGCCTCTTCGCTGGGGGAGGTCTTGTCGTAGATATCGCCGGCGAGCACCAGGGCATTCACCTTGTGCTCGGTGATCATGGCCAGCACCTGGGCCAGGGCATGACGCTGGCATTCGGCCATGTTGAAGCCGTTTACGTGCTTGCCGATGTGCAGATCCGAGAGATGCAGGAACTTCACCTTTGCCCCCTTTATATGCGATTGCGCTTGTCGCTGTGCGGTTTCACCTGTCGCTGTGCGTGCATTGCGCTCGCCGCAGTTTGCATTTTCTTCGTTTTACGTGCGGTTTCGTTCTGCATGAGATGGTAACAAATGATGGTATGGCTGAGTGTCCCGTTATAGGGACAGTTCTGCAAAAGGGCCTGGGTATAATGAGTGCCGAACGAACGTGAAGCCTGTTATTGCAGCGCGCAGCGCGGCATCCGCCACAGGCGATGTGAACCGCCGTGCGGCGCTTGGGCCGTGATACGAAGAGCGAAGAAGTAAGGAGCGAGGTATGTATCTGTCGAAGTCTCGGTATTGCAGGGGCGTGCAGTGTCCCAAGATGCTCTGGATGGAATCCCACAAGCCCGAGCTCTTCGATGACAGCGTCCTGAATCAGGCCATTCTGCAGACTGGTAACGAGGTGGGCGATCTGGCCATGGGCTACTTCGGCCCCTTCATCGAGGTCCCCTTCCGCGAGCATGGCAAATCCCGCATGCTCGAAGACACCTGGCGCTTCCTGCAGGATGCTCGGGCAGGCCGCGGACCGGTGAATATTGCCGAGGCCTCCTTCGACTTCAACGGCAACTTCTGCAGCGTCGACATTCTGCGGGTAGAGGGCGACGGTGTGCATATCGTCGAGGTGAAATCTTCCACCCACTTAAACGACATCTACCTGCACGACATGGCCTACCAGACCTGGGTGCTGCAGCAGTGGGGGCTGAAGGTGCTCTCTACCAGCCTTATGCACGTGAACCCCCAGTACGTGCGCAACGGTGATTTCGACCTTCACCAGTATTTCGTGGTGGAAGATTACACTGACGAGGTGGCTGCCATGCTCCCCGAGATCGCCGATCGGGTGGAACATCTGAAGGCCGTTGCCGATCAGGAGGCCGAGCCTGCCTGCGCTATTGGCTGCCAGTGCAGCAAGCCCTATGCCTGCGGTTATCAGCAGTGGTGTTGGCGTGAGGTGCCACAGCCCAGCGTCTTCGACCTGAATCGCATGAGCACCAAGAAGGCCGTGAGTCTGTACGAGGAAGGGGTGCGCACCTTCTCTGACCTGCAGGAATGCGGGGTGAAGTTGAATGCCCGCCAGCAGGTGCAGGTAGAGACGGAGCTGTCCTGCAAAGATCTGTCAGTGAATAAGGATGCGGCCCAGAGCTTCCTGCAGGGGCTGACCTTCCCGCTGTACTTTCTCGATTTCGAGACCTTTCAGCCGGCGATCCCTCCCTTCGATGGCGTGCGTCCCTATCAGCAGATTCCCACCCAGTATTCCCTGCATGTTCTGGAATCCCCTGATGGCCTGCTGACCCATAAGGAGTTCCTGGCAAAGGCGGGGGAGGATCCTCGACGTGCTGTTGCCGAGCATCTGGTGGCGGACATTCCTGCTGGCGTGTGCACGCTGGCCTACAACATGTCCTTCGAGAAGGGACGCATCGCCGAGCTCGCCAAGGCGTTCCCCGACCTGGCGGACCAGCTGCTGGCCATAAACGAGGGCGTGGACGACCTCATGAAGCCCTTTGCGGCGGGGGATGTGTATGTGCGTGCCATGGGAGGCTCTAACTCTATTAAGGCGGTGCTGCCGGCCCTGTTCCCCCATGACCCTGACCTCGATTACCACGCGCTTGAAGGCGTGCATAACGGTTCTGAGGCTATGGCAGTGTATGCGCAGCTGGCTGATATGGCCCCTGAACAGGCGGAACAGGTTCG
This sequence comes from Eggerthellales bacterium, assembly GCA_029225085.1. GTDB lineage: Bacteria > Actinomycetota > Coriobacteriia > Coriobacteriales > Eggerthellaceae > JAQXVU01. Next base: position 12,976 of record JAQXVU010000036.1, read on the forward strand.
CCAGCAGCTGCTTTCCTATTGTGAGCTCGACACGCTGGCCATGGTGAAGATCTATCAGTTTCTGATAGAGGTAGCGCGCTAGGCGTCGGGCGCGCCTGTTTTGGTGAGCCTTTCACGTGGCGATGCATTTGGGCGCCTGGCTCGGGCTCGTGTGGAGTAACGAGCTTTTCTATACTGGTCTTACTCTGGTCATAAACTGGTCATATCACTTTGTTGAATAGTGGTTATAACGGCAATGCCAGCATAAACCTATGATTTTCTGCATGCACTACTACCTATTGAATGGAGAACATCATGGCTGAGATCACCGAGCGCCAGAAGCTGAACCGTCAGCTCGCCCAGATGCTGAAGGGCGGCGTGATCATGGACGTAACCACCCCTGAGCAGGCCCGTATCGCAGAGGCTGCAGGCGCTTGCGCCGTTATGGCCCTCGAGCGCATCCCAGCTGACATCCGCGCAGCTGGTGGCGTGAGCCGTATGAGCGACCCCAAGATGATCAAGGGCATTCAGGAGGCTGTCAGCATCCCCGTTATGGCCAAGGTCCGCATCGGCCACTTCGTCGAGGCCCAGATCCTGCAGGCCATCGAGATCGACTACATCGACGAGTCTGAGGTTCTGACCCCTGCTGACGACACCTACCACATCGACAAGACCGCTTTCGACGTTCCCTTCGTCTGCGGTGCCCGTGACCTGGGCGAGGCTCTTCGCCGCATCGGTGAGGGCGCAACCATGATCCGCACCAAGGGCGAGCCTGGCACCGGCGACGTGGTACAGGCCGTTCGCCACATGCGCAAGATGCAGCAGCAGATCGCTCACGTGGCTGCCCTGCGCACCGACGAGCTCTTCGACGAGGCTAAGCGCCTCGAGGTTCCCTATGACCTGCTGAAGGAGGTTCACGACACCAAGCGTCTGCCTGTGGTGAACTTCGCTGCTGGCGGTGTGGCAACTCCTGCCGACGCTGCTCTCATGATGCAGCTGGGTGCCGAGGGCGTATTCGTGGGCTCTGGCATCTTCAAGAGCGGTAACCCCGCAAAGCGCGCTGAGGCCATCGTGAAGGCTGTCGCCAATTATCAGGACGCAAAGCTCATCGCCGAGCTGTCCGAGGATCTGGGCGAGGCCATGGTGGGCATCAACGCCGATGAGATCGAGCTCATTATGGAAGAGCGTGGCCGCTAATGGCTTCTCAGAAGGTGGGCGTCCTGGCTGTTCAGGGCGCCTTCGCTGAGCACGAGGCTATGCTGGCGAAGCTGGGGGCCGAGACCGTACAGCTTCGTCAGGCCTCTGACCTGGAAAAGCCCTTCGACCGTCTCATCCTCCCCGGTGGTGAAAGCACCTCCCAGGGCCGTGTGCTGCGGGACTTGGGCATGCTCGACACGCTGCGTCAGCGCATTGCCGATGGTATGCCGGTGTTCGGCACCTGTGCCGGTCTCATTCTGCTGGCACAGCGCATCGACGAGGTGAACGGTGATGGCAGCGTGGTAGATGAGCAGCATAACTCTACCTGGTTGGCCACTCTTCCCGTGACCGTGCGCCGCAACGCCTACGGTAGGCAGTTGGGCAGCTTCCACACGGTGGCTCCCTTCGAGAGGCTGGGGGAGGTTCCCATGACCTTCATCCGTGCGCCCTTTATTACCCAGGCAGATTCTGAGGTGCAGGTGCTTTCCGTGGTGAACGACAACATCGTGGCGGTGCGCTACGGCAATCAGCTGGGCGTTTCCTTCCACCCCGAGCTCGACGAGAGCCTCGAGATTCACCGCATGTTCCTGTCGTTCTAGTCCTGTACGCCCACGGTGCTCATGAGGGCGATGCGAGTTGCTTGAGCCCAGGGATACTGGCTCATGTATTCGCCGTGGAAAGTCGACTTGTCAGCCGTTCCGTCCATCCAATCGTAATAATCGCACTGCACTCCTGAGGCTAAGATGCCGATTTCGCCGCGATGCCTGAGGAGCACCTGATCCTGGCCGATGCTTGCAAGAGTGTCGGCCAGATCTTTTCTCAGCTGCTTGTAGTAGGACTCCTTGCCTGTGGGGTCCTTGAAGAGGGTGGCCATGACCTGGGTGTTCTGACACCAGGCGCCTTTTCGGTCTACCAGATAGGCGAGAAGCTCCTTGCTGCGGCGATACTTGAAGGACAGGGGCACGCCGTTGTAGAACACTTCGAACTCGCCGAAGGCTCTGATGACCAACCCGGAATACACGGGCTTCGGTTCTTCGGGCTTGTCGTTGAAGCGCAGGTTGTCGAGCTCCTGCTTCACCTTGGCGGCGGTTACCGGCTTAGTGATGTAGCCCGAGGCGCGCAGCTGAAAGGCCTCTACCGCATATTGGCTGTAACCGGTGGTGAAGATGAGGTTGGCGGACGGGTTAATAGCGATGAGCTCCTCCGCCAATTGCATGCCGGTCATGCCAGTCATCTGAATATCGAGGAATGCCACGTCGAAGGGGTTGTTCCGGGCGTACTCGAGGGCGAGCTTCGGCTTGCGGAATCCCTCTACCTGGGCATCGGGGGCAGCTTTGCGAATGGAGGCCACAAGGCCCTGCAGGGCGATGTCTTCGTCGTCTATGGCGATGATTCTCATTTTGGCTCCGTTCCGGGGAAGAATACGGTGGCGGTGGTGCCCGCCCCTGGTTTGCTTTCTATGGTAAGGGTAGCGTTGCACATGGTGCGCAATCGCTCTGCGGTGTTTTCGAGGCCTATGTGGGAGCTGGTGCTGGGCTGCATATCGTCTGCGTCGAAGCCTACGCCGTCATCGGAAACGCAGACCAGCCATCCCTTGTTACCTTGCCACGCCGAAATAGTGACGCTGCCGCCGTCTTCCTTCTGGCAGATGCCATGCTTCACGGCGTTTTCTACCAGGGGCTGAATGCTTAGGGGCGGTACGAAGAACTGGTCGCAGCGAATGTCCTCATGAACTTCCAGATCATCGCCGAAGCGCATCTTTTCGAGCGCCAGATAGGTCCTGATGTGCTGCATTTCTGTTTCGAAGGGGATGAGGCGGCCGCTGCCGATGGTACTCAGGTTCATGCGCAGGTAATCGCTGAACTCGCTGACCATGTTCTGAGCCTTTTCAGGGTCTATGTCGATGAGGTGGTAGATGCTGTTCAGGGAGTTATAGAGGAAATGAGGCTGAATCTGACTGAGGGCCACATCGAGCCTGCTTTGGGCAAGCTTCTTCTCTTGCTCTACCAGGATCTGGCTCTTCCTGATGTTGCTGATGATGTAGGAGACGAACACCAGCAGGGAGACCATCATCGAGAAGCCTACGTTGTTCATCTTCACCACCAGAAGCGCCATGAGGACGATGATGATCAGATACAGCATCGGGAACACCAGGGTGAAGGTGTCCATTTTGCGTCGATGCTTGATGAGAAAGGCCATGTCAGCTATGAGGAGAGCGCATGCGGGCAGAGCCATGATGAGGTGCAAAATGGGGTCGTCGAAGGGCTCGCTGGGATCGACGATGGAGATGGGGCCACCCGGCAGAGCGATGAGCCAGACGCCCATGGCCACGAGGAAGGTGGGCATGGCAAGGTTCTTCAGCTCGAAGGTTATCTCGGCGCGGCGCTCTAGGAGGTTTACGGTGAAGGTGTGGAAGGCCATCATGGCGCCATAGTCGCAGGCCACGCGAAGAGTGATGGCAAGCAGTACGACGGTTTCTCCCAAGGTCACGAACTCGGGTATGAAGGTGATGCCATCTATGACCAGAAGAATGGCTACCAGGATGGTGAAGATGAACTGATGGTGCCGAGGATGGGGGTTCTGCTGCTCGGAGATGAAGACGCCGATAGCGGTGAGAAATATGAACTCAGCGCAAACGAAGTCGATGACAGCAGCGGTGCCGAAGGAGGAGATGGAGGTAAGAAGCTCTTCCATGTCCGAACCTTAGGAACGGCGTCTGTCGCGACCAAGAGACTCGTAGTAGCGACGTTTGTCCTCGTACATGGCCAGGTCAGCGCGCTTCGAGAGCTGATCGAGGCTCATCTCGGGCTCGTCAGAGAAGAAGGCGACGCCGATAGCTAGGCTGACGTGGGTGATGGGGCCCTTGTTAAAGGCCGCACAGCGCTGCTTCAGCTGATGGGCGGCTTGCTCGTACTCCTCGTGGGTGCACTGCAGAATGGCGGCGAACTCGTCGCCACCCAAGCGATAGCTGTGACCAAGGCTCTCGAAGGCGGCCTTAACGCAGGAGCCAGCGCCGGCTAGGAGCAGGTCGCCTGCTTCGTGACCCAGGGTGTCATTGGTGTGCTTCAGATCGTTTACATCCATGATCACGATGGCCAGATTATCAGGCACTTCGCTCTCCGAGAGGGCCAGCAGGTTCTGGAAGTAGGCACGCTGATTCAGCAAGCCAGTCAGGGCGTCGGTGACCGAGATGGCTCGCAGCTCGGCGGCGTAGAGCTTTTCTTCCTGAATGTCGGTGAAGGTCAGCAGCAGGGTGTCGGGCTGACCGTTGCCATCTTCATCGACGATGTTGAAGGATGCGCGGCGCCAAAGCCCTTCTTTGCTGGTGAACTCGAAGGAGATGTTGGAATGCGCCTTCATGCGCTGGGCCAGTGTTTCGAAGTTCATGAAGTGCAGCATTTGCTCCTGATAGTTTTCGGAGACCAGGGTGGTTACCAGGGAGCGGAGCTGCTGGGGGATGGGCCCCTTGTGGTTAAGGCAGGATCTGACCTTGGGGGTAGCCGAAACGATGACAAGCTTCTCGGTTGGCAGATCGATGAAGAGGGCGGCTATGAAGGATTCTGAGAACGAGGTGATGATGCGCTGGTGCAATGCATTTTCGCTGGAAGTTTCTACGAGGGCGCTGCTGGTGTCCTGCTGCAGGAATTCGGTGTAGTGCACCAGCAGGAGGGCGGTTCCCAGGATAAGCGTGAGGTTGGTAACGCGCATCTGGCTGTCTATAGCCTGAAGCAGGGTTCCCGTAATGACGAAAAAGGTGATGAGGATCAGGGAGAGCCTGTTCTTATGGGCACGTTTGCTTCCGAAGGAAAGGAGAGCTGCCACGAAGATGCCCAGAGAAACCGCCACCAAGGCAAGGTAGAGAACGTAGAGGGGGCCATGGTGGTAGTAGAAGCCGCCATCGAGGTAGAAGGTCAGGCCGAAAGGCAGCGAGACAATCTGCAGTGCGACATTTAACACGATGGGGATCAGGGCGAGTTTCAGCTGCCTGTCGCTGAGAATGTTGGCAGCGATGAGGATGGCTACGGTGGGAGTGAGCGTGTAGTCGGCGAATTTTGCTGCGCAGAGCAGGGCTCCGTTGGCGATGGGGTTGCCGGAGAGCTGCACGCCTGCCCATTCGGAGATTATTACCACGGCGAGAACGGCGGTCAGCGTATAGAAGATGCTCTTGTTTCGCCGGGGAAGCTGATTGTTCTCATGAATGAGGGTAGCGAAAATGACCAGAGCGAACAGAAGGATAAAGGTTGTTGCGTTGTAGAGCATGGCTGCACCTCCTTCTGACTCGTCTCTAGCTCACTTGATTAATTCTACTTGAAAGGTCATGGGACGAGTGTCCAGCAATGTACACAGTGCCGTGAATGTTCAAAAAGAACTGAATCACGGAACCTACTGAGCCAACAAGCTCGTCAGATTGCCCTGGCTGAGGATGGTCACCTTCTGGGTGGCACGGGAAATGGCGGTGTACAGGCGGTGGCGGCTCACGTCGCTGTCGTCATACACGCTGTCCTGGGCATCGGGGATGATGACCTGGTCGAATTCCAAACCCTTTGCGAGGGCGATGTTCAGCAGCAGCACGCCAGACTCGGGTAGGGGCTCCTTGCCGTCCATGACGATGATGGGCAGGTCGGCCAGTTGCTTCTCGAGCCAATTGGCGCGGCGCTGGTCTGCAGCGATGATGGCGCAGAGCTGGCCTGATGCAGCGGCTTCTTCCACCGCGGAATGTAGGGAGGCAAGGTAGTCCTGGTCGGAGTCGCAGGCGATGAACACGGGGTCAGTGCCTGGGCGCTGCACCGAAGAGGTCTTCACCCGCTCGTCGGGAGCCATGAGGCTGCAGAACAGGTTGGTGATCTCCGGGGAGGAGCGGTAGCTGGTCATGAGCTGGCATTCGGACACGGAGCCGCGGGAGGCCTCGAAGATGTCGCGAATCTGGGAGAAGGTGGCAGTGCCTTCCTTAATAGCCTGGTTCTCGTCGCCTAGAAGCAGGAAGTGGGCGTTGCTGAAGTAGCGGGCCAGGACCATGAGCTGGGCCTGGGTATAGTCCTGCACTTCGTCTACCATGACGAACTTGGCGAAGCGGTTGCCGCCGCCAGCGATGGCCAACTTCAGGTACAGCCACTCGGCGCTGGTCAGGTCCTGCTTGCCTAGCAGGCGCATGCCGATGCGGTCGATGCGCAGCCACTCGCCGTTGTCGATGGCCTCCTTGCAAGGAGCGTAGCGATATTCCAGATATTGGCGGGCGTACTCGCGATAGTCCTGGTCGGAGGCGGGCTGAGGCACATGACCGAAGATATCCACCTTTTCCTCGTAGGGCAGGCTCATGAACTCGTCGTGGATGTCCTCGGAGCGTTCCAGGCGGTTGATGCGATCCTGCAGCTTTTCCTGCAGCTCCTCGGCGGTGAGGTTGGCGCGACGGATGCCGCAGGGGAAGCGCTTCAGGCGATCGTAGGCGGCACGGGCCTGGGAGGCGGGGATGACCTTCTCCTTGCCTACGCGGATGTCCTGGAAGTCTCCGGGCTCTAGCTGGAAGGTGGCCAGGTTCTCGTCGATGCGGCGCAGGGTGTCGGCTGAGGCGTCCTTGCCAAGGCCGCGGTCGCCCAGGCCCAGGCTCTTCATGAGATCGTCCCAGGTCAGGCTCTGGGGGTTCGTCTCGCCCATCTCCGGCAGCACCTCGTTAATGTAGGCGCGGAACACGGGGTTGGGGGTCAGCAGGTATACGTCCTTGGGGTCGAGGCTGTCGCGCTTCTGATAGAAGAGGTAGGCGATGCGCTGCAGCAGCACGGAGGTCTTGCCGGAACCGGCAATGCCGTTCACCAGCAGGGCGGGGACGTCTTCGTGGCGCACCACTAGGTTCTGCTCTTTCTGAATGGTGGCGGTGATGTCGGAGAGCTTGTCGTTGCGACCCTTCGAGAGGCTGGCCAGCAGCAGGGGGTCCTCGATAGCCACCGTGGTGTCGAAGTAGGCGTTCAGCTTGTCTTCGGTGATGTCGAACTGGCGGCGCAGCTTCAAGTCACATTCGATGACGCGACCGTTGGCATGGTAGCTGGTCTTGCCATCGGACTGGTTGTAGTAGGTCTCGGCAACGGGGGAGCGCCAGTCGACGATGAAGTGGCGGCTGCTGTCGTCGGTGATGCCGGTGGTGCCGATGTAGAGCTCCTTGGGCTCAGCGCCGGGGCGGAACTGCAGAGCCACCTTGGCGAAGTAGGGCTGGCGCTTCAAGGTCTGGGCCTTCTTCAGGCGCTCCGTGTCTAGATCCGTGGCCATGTTGTAGTCGTCGATGATCTTGTTCATGGCCTCGTATTCAACGTAGGTCTCAAGATTCACGCCGTTGCCGAAGTCGAGGGACAGATCCTCACGCATGTCGGCGCGATCCTTGGCGGCCTTGGCCAGGCGATCCGAGAGGGCCTTCTTGGTCTCGGCCTCTATCTGCTCGAGCTTCTGGTAGGTCTCGGTGAGATGCGCTTGCTCTTCTTCGAAGATGGGATCCATGGTTGCTGCTCCTGCTGTGTGTCTTGCCCCATTCTCATGGGGCGAAAAATGAGTCTAATAACTTTACCTGAAGCGGGACTGCTGTGCCGTGATAGTTTGGTGAATCCTTTGAAGATGGACGGGATGATCCTTGGTGTTCGTTGTGTGAAGGAGAATCACGCGGGGGAGTGTGGCCTAAAGAGGGATTCCACGGAGGGGAGTATGCCCAAAAAGGAAGCTCCCGTGCGGGGAACACGGGAGCTTTTTGTCGGGCTTGCTTGCGAGGAGCCCGGTATCCGAACAGGCACCCTAGTGGAGGGGGAGGCGCCTGTGGCTATGACAAGCCGAACTATCTGTGGCTTATTCGGCTAGGTGTCAGTTTCCGATCAGCTGTCAACTACTGAGCGTTGGGGACCAGGTCCTCGGTGCCTGCAGTTGCCTGCTCGATGGCTACGCGACCGGCGGCATCGCCCTGGTCGGTTTTCCAGTCGACGCTGGAAATCTTTGCCACCAGGCTGCTCATGGCGATGAGCGCGATGGCGTTAGGCAGAACCATCAGCATGTTGAACATGTCGGCCAGCTCCCAAACCAGGTCGTTAGAGAGCAGGCAGCCCAGGAACACGAACACTACGGCGATGGCACAGAATGGCTTTACGCCCTTGTTGCCGAAGAGGTAGCGAACGTTGATCTTGGCGAAGAGGTTCCAGGAGATGATGGTGCTGAATGCGAAGAACAGCAGGCAGATGGCGACGAAGGCGTTGCCCAGGCTTCCACCGAAGAGGGAGCCGAATGCCAGCTGAGCCATGTTGGTTTTGTCGATGCCGTCATACATGCCCTGTGCAAGTGCGCCGTTGCCGGTGTAGAGCACGCAGAGAACAACCAGAGCGGTGATGGTAACAACTACGAAGGTGTCGATGAACACAGCGACGATAGCTACGGTGCCCTGCTGATGAGGGTTCTTCACGTTTGCCTGAGCATGTGCGTGAGGGGTAGAACCCATACCTGCCTCGTTAGAGAACAGGCCGCGCTTAGCGCCCTGGCTGATTGCGGCGATAAGGCCGAAGGTAACGCCGCCGATCTCAGCCTGTGGGTTGAAGGCGCAGTAGAAGATCATGCTGAAGACCTCGGGGATCACGGTGATGTTGGCACCGATGACGATGAGGCCGCCGATGATGTAGATGATTGCCATGATGGGCACCAGCTTCTCAGTTACCGAAGCGATGCGCTGGGTAGAACCGAAGAACACGAAGCCGGCCAGGGCGCAGATGATGAGGCCCATTACCCAGGTGGGGATGCCGAATGCGGTGTTGCAGGTGCTGGCGATGGAGTTCGACTGAACCATGCAGCCCATGATGCCCAGGGCAAGGATGATGGCGATGGCGAAGAAGCCTGCCAGGAACTTGCCGAACTTGCCGCGGAAGGCGGTGCGGATGTAGTACACAGGACCGCCGTGTACGATGCCATCTGCATCGACCTTACGGGTTGCCTGAGCCAGAACGGCCTCGGCGTAGTTGGTGGCCATGCCCAGGAAGGCGATGAGCCACATCCAGAAGATAGCGCCTGGGCCACCGATGAGGATAGCGCCGCAGGCACCGACGATGTTGCCGGTACCAACCTGTGCAGCAACAGCGGTTGCCATGGCCTGGAAGGAGGACATACCGCTTGCATGCTTCTTGCCCTTAAGGGTCAGGTTGCCGAACATGTTCTTCAGACCCTCGACAAAGCAGCGAATCTGAACGAACTTGGTGCGGATAGTGAAGAACAGACCCGTACCAATAAGAAGAATGATGAGAACGTAGTTGGAGAGATAGTTATTGATGGTTTGCACGATCAACAGAAGCTCATCCATGTCTTACCCCCTTTGCTATATCGAAGCTTGCCCCTGGGGTAAAACGATGCGCCACCTGTCGGCATGATGCGACTCGCGCCCTCCGCGCGAAGTGTATGTGGCAACTTCTGTCCGTTTGCCTGAGAGTTTCGGCTCTCGCTAAGCCTTGCCCCGTCGGCACCTGTTAATCAGGTTCTCCAGAAGCCCGCTCCACCACCGGTTTGCCCTATGCATTCCGACGGCTTCATTACGAACAATGGCACTTTACCATCGTGGCGATAGAATGGTATTTCCAACGGGTTAACGAGTAGAATTTCGCTGTGTGTGGTGATTCTGAGGAGAAGGAGGCTTATATGCCCACTTTTACCAAGGAGCGTCTTGACCAAATTGAAAGCAAGATGCTTGAGTTCATGCATTTCGTGGCCGACCGCAACGGAGGAGGCCTTCCTTCCTGCTTTCAGCCTTGTGGCCGCATTCTGAACAACATTCAGATTTGCAAGGAGCACGACTACGCAAATATGGAAGAACTGACTTATGTGGTGCAGAGCGATTGGTATGCCACCCAGGACCCTCTGCGCGGTCTGAACTCCTTTACGGTTCCCTGTGATTCCCTGCAGGAGCGTGTGGAATTTAACAATACCTACGCTAACTATATTAAGGATCTGGAAGTCCTCATTAAATAGGGAACCTGCTAATCCTTTGTTGCGTGAGAAGAACGCTCGTCGGCCCCTTACTTAGTAAGGGGCCGGTTTTTTGGAATGGAAGCGCTGCGCTGTGCAGCGCGCGCAAGCAGGTGCTGCGCGATCTACTTCTCGAGGAAAGCTCCGATTTCTTCTACATTCTCAGAGAAGAAGATGCGATCGCGGTACTCCTGGGGCAGGTAGCCGGCGTTGACGATGTTTTTCAGTAGATCGCTCATGGGCTGGTAGAAGCCCTCGGTGTTCACGAAGGCGCAGCCCGAGGAGATGAGGTCGAGGCGGATGAGGCTCAGGATGTCTGAGATCTCGTCGATGGTGCCAGGGCCACCGGGAAGGGCCACGAAGGCGTCGGCCAGCTCGATCATGACGTTCTTGCGATCGGCCAGGGTTTCGACGAAGCGGTACTCGGTCAGGCCTTCGTGCTGGCGCTGCTTGATGGTGGGAATGTCGGGGACCACGCCGATAACGGGAGCTCCAGCGGCCAGTGCTGCATCGGCCACGGTTCCCATGAGGCCGGACTTGCAGCCGCCGTACACCAGGGTATGGCCGTGGGCGCCGATGTAGGCTCCCAGGTCGCGGGCGGCTTGCTCGTGGGAGGGAATGAGCGCGGGGGAGCTTGCGCAATAGACGGCGATGTTCATGGGTCCTCCTGGAGTCGTTGCTATCGGTGGGGTTCGAGCTGGCCTTGCCGGCGCGGTTGTCAGTGTGGTTGGCGCGTTTTCGGTGGCGCGGCGTCTTAGTCTTCGTCCTCGTCGCTGTCGTTGTCAGCGTAGTCGTCGTAGTCGGCGTTCACGTAGCAGGCATTTCCGGCTAATTCCACCTCGAAGCCTGCCTCGCCAAGGGCCTGCACCTGGGATTGCCATTCCTCGAGGGAGTCGACGAACTGCATCTCGTCGTCTTCCCAGACGATGAGGTAGCGCTCAGCGGCGCGGGCGTTCTCGAGGTCCCGGCGGATGAGGCTCTTGATGTAGCCCATGCGATTGCTCTGCAGCTCGAGGTACTCCCAGAGGTCTTCCTCGGAAGGGTAGAACTTCACCGTCACGCGGCGGACGTTCTGGGCCTCGTACTTAGCGGAGGCTCGTTTTTGGGCTTCACTTACCATAGTTCTCCTTGTTCAACGCAGCGTGAGAGCTGCGCAAAGTTCATGTTGGCGCAGCGTTGGGGCTGCGTGGTGTCTGCGTTTGGCGTGGCGCGCGGGCTGTGCAAGGTGCTCGGGTTCGTTTGGTGCGGGCAGTGCAGCGCTTGCGTTTGGCGTGGCGCGCGGGCTCAGCGAGATTGTCGCTTCATTGTACTCTCGGGAAGGCTGAGCACCACGACGCTCGTCAGAATCAACGCCATGCCCACAAGCTTCAGAACTCCCGTGGAGTCCCCGAATACGAAGATGCCGATGAGGGAGCCCACCACGGGTTCGGCAGTTGCTAGGATGCCCGCGCGGCTTGGTTCTAGGTGCTTCAGCCCCTGGTTGTACAGGATGTAGGGCAGCAGCGTGCAGAGGATGCCGATGCCTAAGGCGTACCAGCAAGCGTTGTTGGTGTTGGCGGCGAGGGTGCTGACGATCTGTCCGCAATCGCTGAGGGCCAGCGAGCAGGCGGCCGCCATGACGAAGGTGTAGAAGGCCATGGTCAGCGGGTGGTAACGGCGCAGTGCCACGGTGCCGAAGATGGAATAGGTGGCGTAGAAGAATCCCGAGGCGATGCCGATGAGCAGCAACAGAGGCGTGAGCTGGGCGGATCCTCCTAGGACGCCAGCTACCAGTACACAGCCCGCCATGGTGAGAGCTAGGGCCACCAGCTTTCTGGGGGTGATGCGCTCCTTGAAGAAGAGGGCGCTCATGAGCATGACGAACACCGGAGAGGTATACAGCAGCACCACGGCGATGGATGGCTCCGAGTGTTGCACCATGGTGAAGTAGCAGAGGTTGAACAGCGTCAGGCTTACGATGCCGGTGCCGAAGAACATCCAGAGGTCTCGAAGGCGAATGCGGAACTTCTCACGGTCAGTGAAGAGCAGCAGGAGGCCTAAGCCAACCGCGCCGACGGTCATGCGGATGGCGGTGATTTGCACGGAGTCGAGGCCGGCGGTGTTCAGGGCACGGGTGAACAGCGAGATGCAGCCCCAAAGGGTTGCTGCTGCAATGACGCATATGGTTGCTCGGGACGTGCTCATGGGCAGACAGCCTAGCAGATTCGCGAGCCTCGTGGGTTTCAGGCAGAAGATTTGGTTTGCGGCGACGAAGCGATTCTTCGCCGCCGCAAGGTTTATTTTTCGTCAGCTATGGCTGCCGGCTGCGGCTGACGATGGCAGCCGTAGCTATTGGCTGCAGCTGATGATGGCAGCCGTAGCTATTAGCTACAGCTCGATGACCTCTTCGCGACCGCGCTCGGATGCAAGCAGGGAGGGGAAGGTGATGTCGAAGGCCACGGCGTTCTCGCCGAAACCGCGCAGCATGTGCACGGCGGACTCGCGCTTCTGAACCAACTTCCCCTTCAGTTCCTCTAGGTCCTCGGTGCTAGGGGTGACAACAGCCTGGTTGCAGCGAACCTCTAGCTGAACATTGGGGCTGGGGACCGTTGCGAAGGCAACCTTGTTGTTGGCCTCGAACTGGGCGATCTTGGCGGACTTGCCGTTGGCGATGAACACGACCTTATCGCCGTATACCAGGTGATCGATCATGCGGATGCAGGGCTGGTCGCCATCGGCACTGGCCAGCATGATGAAGGGGGAGTCAGCGATGGCCTGCAGCGCTTGCTCTTTCGTGGACATGTTCGTTCCTTTCTCTTGGAATTAGCCGGTATGGAATTGGTCTGGGCTAGCGCAGGGGCTGGGCACTCGGGCTGCACGTGCTCGGCCCGCGATACGCGCTCGTTTGCGTTAGCGCAGGGGCTGGGACCATTTGAACCAGATCTCGGCATCATCGACGCTCAGATCCTTCAGAGAAATCTGAGCACCGGTTCCTGCGGCGGAGTTTGCTGTAATGGTCTGCACCTTTGCCAGACGCTGCAGGGGGTTGTCGTGTACCTTGCAGGACTGCATCTTGTTGCGGGGAATGATCTCGGTGGTAACGGAGAGGCCGCTGTTCACGACCTTGGTGCATTGCAGGCCGAAGGTCACCTGGGACTCCCTGAACCACAGGATGCCCCGAGGGATGCCGACTAGAATCATGAAGGCGAAGAGCAGCAGCAGAGGGATGGTGATGATGTCTACTGCGGTAAGCAGCAGCTGGTCTTCCATATCAGGGTTGGGACCTGCGATGAAACGGCAGCAAGCCACTATCAGCAGAGTTGCAAGGCCGCCCCAGAATCCTCCGTTGCACCAGATGGTGTGGCGCAGAACGCTGCGGCGAAGGGCGACAGGGGCGGGCTTCAGGCCCACGGTGCACTCGGTGGGGAACTCAGGGATGAGGCCTGCCAGGAACTCGTCTACCTCGCTGACCTTCATGAAGGGGTGAATCAGCAGGGTGCCAGAACCTTCGTTCTTGGAATCCTCTGCGTTGGTTCCTTCAATCTTGCCCAGCTCTACCTGGCAGTAGCCCAGCAAGCGGCGAATGAAGCCCTGTTTAATGTGCACACTCTGTATGCGGGCCACGTTAATGCCGTGATAGTTCCTGCTCAGGAGGCCATGCTCTACTTCCACACGGTCGCCGACGCGACGAACGGTGAAGCCGCCCAGGTTCACGATGGTGCCCACGATGGCGATGGCCCACACCAACAGCAGCGCGCCAAGGACGCAGGTGACGATGAGGGGCAGCATAGACATGAGAGTGTGGGTGGCCAGGGAATCGGCGGCTGCGCCCGCCGCGGAATCGAGAGCGGAATCGATGGCGCCATCCACGAAGTCCCCGACGAAGCCGCCCACGGTGTCGCCGAATGCCTGAATGGTAGAGACGATGGAGCACACGCCCACGATGGCTGCGGCGATGAGGCCGCCGAAGATGGTGTTGGCATTGGTGATGGCTCCCAGGATGAGCTCTTTGGTGCTCAGCTTCCTTTGGAAGGTGGGGTCGAGCTTCAGGGAGGCGGGGGAGAACACGCCGGGCAGATCCTCTAGGAAGCCATCGACGGCGTCGAGAGGGTTGGAAGGCCCAGCGGTGGGAACGTTTGCGGGAACGGGTGCGCCGGGGACGCCTGCAGATGCGGTGGAAGCGCTGGCAGCGACAGTTGCGGTGGCACTAGCGGCACCTGGCGCCGCGCCTGCAGCGGCGGCGTTTGTGACGTCCGAAACCCCTGCGGTAGCGCCAGTTTCAGCGGCGTAGAGAGCTCGTGCCTTGCGGGTGAGCAGGTCGATGCGGAGGGTTTCCGCATCTGCCTTGGTCAGGTAGGGGAGCTGGGTCGATTCGTTCTCGGAGCCAGCGGCGGTGTCGATCTTCACGGTGCACAGGCCCAGAATGCGCTGGATAATGCCCTGCTTCTGGTCGATGCCCTGAATGCGGCCATAGGGGATGTGCACGGATTTCTTGAAGAAGATGCCCGAGCGCACGTCGAAGGTCTCGGGGCAGCACTGGTAGGTCAGGTGCTTCCACCCGAGCCAACGCAGAAGCACGGTGATGCCGGAGACCAGGACGATGAGGACGGCCAGCGCGATAAGGGTGAACGCGGTGCCGAAGAATGCCAGTCTCAGGTCGCCGTCGGAAACGAGCCCTGCGACGAGGGGGAAGAAGGCGATGGCGCCGAAGAATAGCACTGAGAGGATGGTGGTGATAGATCCCAGCCAGATATAGCTGTGATGTACGTGCTTGGGTTCCATTACAGCTCCTCGCGAGCCAGGCGAGCCTGTTCGGCGATGGCGCCACGCAGAGCGTCAGCCTCGTCTACCACGACGCCGGGAATGGTGTGGGAACCGGCAGCGGTAGAAACGGTGACCGATGCCAGACCGAAGGCGCGCATGAGGGGGCCCTGGTGCGTATTGGTGTCCTGCACACGGATGAAGGGGACCAGCAGCTGGGTGCGCCAGATGATGCCGTGGCGAATCTCGAGCTGATGCTCGGTCATCTCGTAGCGCCAGCGAGCGTAGCGCAGGTTGGGCAGGATGCCGCAGAAGATGACGAGGCAGGCAACGAGGATGATGCCGAAGACCAGGGACGTGGTGCCCATGGCGTCGGGGAAGTCCTCGAAGCAGATGAGAGCGCCCAGACCCCAAAGGGGAAGGATGATGACGAGGGTCAGGAGCAGCGCGCTGATCGTCCAGACCGCTTTGATCTTAGGGTCGAGCTTGTTGGCTGGCGAATCGAGCATGGGGCCTCCTTGCCTCGGATGTGTATGAACCTAGCAAGAAGATTGTACCAAGGCTGCAGGGTGCTGCCATGGTCAGGTGGAATGCGCTTGCCAGCGCGCACGGCGTTGGGCCCCTATGTCGGCCACCAAGGGGTTGCGGATGATTTGCAGGCGGGCTTTTCGCGCTTACTTGCGCTTATTGCCGACGACGAAGTAATCCTTGCTTTCGCCATCCTCGCTCTTTCGACCTTGGAGTGGGTGGTTCTGGGATTCGGTTTTCTTTCCTAGATCCTCGGCTCCAGCTTTGAAGGCGGCCTTGGCGCTTTTCGCGCCCAGGTTAAGAGCGGCTTTGCCAGCTTCTGCGGCAGCCCGACCAGCTTCCTTAGCCATGGGGATGGCGACCTTCTCGGTGAATTCCTTACCCGCTTCTACGGCAACATGACCAGCTTCGGTAGCGATGCGGCCAGCTTTCTTGGCGGCAGGGGCTGCAACGTTTTCCGCGAAGTCCTTGGCGGCGGGAACCGCCTTGTTCTCGGCGAAATCCTTCACCTGGTCGACAGTGTCGTACACCGCTTTCTCGACATCGACAGGGGGCTCTTTGCCGGTGGCTTTCTGGTAGCCCTTGGCAGCCAGGACGGCTCCTCCCGCAATGGCGGCAACGCCTGGTCCGGGAAGAATGAGCATGGGGACACCTGCTGCGGCGACGACTCCGCCAGCCACCATTTGCCCAACGCCCTTGGCACGGTCTTCAGGGGCAACTTCCACCGTTTCTATATCCTCGCACTCCAGAATTTCGGTCTGATAGATCTCGGTCTGCTGCGTCTGATCGTATGAAGGGTCTTGCAGTGGTTCGGCTTCGTAGCGGCCCTTTGGCTGCCAGTTCGGAAATGCCATGAGGTTCCCCTTTCGCTAGGGAACCTATTGTATAGGGGGCGCGGTTCTGCGGTTACCTGGGTGAGGGAAGCCCGCTGAAACTCCACGTGGGGTTTTGCGCTACAGGGGGCGCACTCTTGTGACGGTGAGGGTGTCCGAAGAGCCCTGGAATTCCACTTCGAAGCCTGCATAGGCCAAGGTGTATACGCGGCCCTCCTCATGATGCCCTACGGGGCGAGGGTCCTGCTGCAGCACTTCCATAAGGCCGGGGCGCTTTTCGGCGGGAACCTGGGCTAGCAGGTCATTGGGGAATTGCACCGTGAGGCCCTCGCGGCTGATCTGGGCAGTGAAGCCGGCCGTTGCCTCGGGGTGGCAATCGGCGTAGGGGATGTAGGGCTTCACATCGAGGATGGGGGTGTTGTCCCGCAGGTCGGCGCCGAGCACGTGCAGCACCGGGCCCTCGGGGGTTATTTCCACATGGCTAAGGCGCACGCTGGAAAGTCCGATGGGATTGGGACGGAAGGGCGAGCGGGTGGCGAAGACGCCCATGCGCTGGCTGCCTCCCAGCTTGGGTGGGCGCACGGTGGCGCACCAGTTCTCGTTGGTGTGCACCAGGCCATCGTTTTGCACGGGGGTGGCGGTGTCAGCGGCTACATCGGCGGCGGTTCCTCCGGTCTCGCCGTTCTCGAACTGCCACAGCAGCCACAGGTGGCTGAAGTCCTGCAGGCCCCGAACCGCTTCGGGGACGGCGTACTCGGGCTCGAAGATGATGCGTCCCTGCACGTTGGGGGCCAGACCGCTCTGACGGGGGATGCCGAACTTCTGGGGGAGGTCGGTGCGGATGTGGGCGATGGGGCAAATGTCTGACATGGTCGTGCTGATCCTTTATCTGTAGAAGGAGCCTCCGGGAGACTTCGGCGTGTGCGCGACGAGGTTGCTGTCCGTGCGGGGTAGCCCGCTTGTCGCAGTGCGTTTGGAGACTTTCTTTCTCGCTTCGGCGTGTTTTGCGCGTGGTGCGTTGCGTCATGTGTCATTATGCATGAGTTGTATTTTAGGGAAGGTTTCACATGGCAACGGAAAAAATGGTAAAGGGCGGGGGCTCTGAAGGCTCTCAGCGCGAGGTATTCGGATCTCGCATCGGCTTCCTGTTGGTAGGCGCAGGCTGTGCAATCGGCTTGGGCAACATCTGGCGTTTCCCCTACATTACCGGCGAGTATGGCGGCGCGGCCTTCGTGGTGCTGTACCTGATCTTCCTGGCTATCTTCGCCCTTCCCATTCTCATTATGGAATTCACCGTTGGTCGCGGCAGCCGCAAGGGCATCGCTCGCAGCTTCGATGTGCTCGAGAAGAAGGGCACCAAGTGGCATTGGGCCAAGTGGATTGGCCTGGTGGGCAGCTATCTGCTCATGATGTTCTATGCAACCGCAGCTGGCTGGATGCTCGACTTCACCGTGAAGAGCGCCACGGGTGCCTTCGAGGGTCTAGACGCCTCGGGTACCGCAGCAGTTTTCGGGGGCATGCTCTCTAACCCCACGGAGATGATCGGCTACCTGATCATCGTGGTGCTGGTAGGCGTGGTGGTCTGCAGCTTCGGACTGCAGCGCGGCATCGAGAAGGTCACCAAGGTCATCATGTCCGCCCTGTTCATCCTGCTGGTCGTCCTGTGCGTTCGCGCCGTTACCCTTCCTGGTGCTGGCGCTGGTCTTGAGTTCTACCTTATGCCCGACTTCGGCAAGCTCTTCGCTGATGGCGCCGCAGGCTTCTCGAATGCGGTGTTCGCCGCCATGGGCCAGGCCTTCTTCACCTTGGGCGTTGGCGTGGGCTCTATGAGCATCTTCGGCAGCTATATGGACGAGAAGCGTTCCATCACTGGCGAGAGCGTTCGTATCGCGGGTCTCGACACCCTGGTCGCTCTCATGGCCGGCCTCATCATCTTCCCCACCTGCTTCTCCTTCGGCGTAGAGCCTGATTCTGGCCCTGCGCTGGTGTTCATCACCCTGCCTTCCGTCTTCCAGCAGATGTGGATGGGCCAGCTGTGGTGCACCCTGTTCTTCCTGTTCATGAGCTTCGCCGCTCTTTCCACCATCATCACGGTGTTCGAGAACATCATGGCCTTCAGCATCGACCAGTGGGGTGTCGAGCGCAAGAAGGCCTGCCTGGTGAACGGCATTCTCCTTTTCATTCTGGGTCTGCCTTGTCTGCTGGGCTATAACATCCTGGCCGACATTCAGATCCCCGGCATCGGCGACATTCAGTCTATCGAGGACTTCATCCTGTCTAACAACATTTTGTCTATCGGTGCTCTGGTCTTCCTGTTCTTCTGCGTAACCAATAAGGGCTGGGGTTGGAAGAACTTCCTGGCCGAGGTGGACAAGGGCGAGGGCATGAAGTTCCCCGCTTGGGCTCGCACCTATGTGACCTACGTGCTGCCTGTTCTTATCGTGATCGTGTTCGTCGGCGGTTGGATTCCCAAACTGCAGTTCTGGTTCGGGTTCTAGGAAGGTGATGCAAGTGATTCGTCCCATCATGCGTGACCCAATGTTTTTGGGGCTTCCTTGTCAGGAGGCCACTCTGGCTGACTTGCAGGTTGGCCAGGACCTGCTCGATACCCTGGCGGCTCACGCACATGAATGTGTGGGCATGGGTGCGAACATGATCGGCGTTCGCAAGCGGGTCATCGTCTTCGACGACGAGGGCACTCGCAGGCTCATGTTCAACCCTGAGCTGGTGAAGGGTTACGGACCGTACGACACTGAGGAAGGCTGCCTGTCTCTGACGGGGAAGCGGCCCACCAAGCGCTTCAAGCGCATCGAGGTGTCCTATCAGGATGAGGCCTTTAAGCCTTGCAAGGAGACGTTCACCGGTTGGACGGCGCAGATCATTCAGCATGAGATCGACCACTGCAACGGCATTGTGATTTAGGGCGGAAGGCGGCAGCGGATGTAAATCGCTGCGGGATATCGTCCTTTGAATCGCCGCACTAGTATCGTTTTTAAGACGGAAGGTGACCCAGGTTCTAGCAAGCGAACTCGCTAGAACCTGGGTCACTCTGTTTCTTACGACGCGTGCTTCGTGTGGTTAGGTTCTTCAGCGTTCACCCAGATTACGTTGGGGTAGCCTTGCTTGCGGCTCTCTTCCTGCTGCTGGGCTTTGAGCTGGCAAGCGCGCAGGTACGCATCGAGAAAGGCGCTGCTGCTGTTTAGGTTAACATCGCGGAAGGCGCTGCTGCCATCTGGGCCGACATTGTGAAAAGCATCGCGGCTGTCCCAGCGAACGTCGTGGGAGGGTTCGCCGCGGCTGTCCCAGCGAACGTCGTGGGCGCGCTGGTCTCGGCGAATCTTATCAGCACACGTTTCTCCCTCATTTCCGACCCAATCCTCGGTCTCTCTATCCGCGAAAGGGGTCGCGGGCTGGGACCTCCTGGCGAAAGTAGCGGACGGGGTGGAAGAGGGGGTCGATCAGGTAAAAGATGACGCGTCCGAAGGCTCCGCAGTTCTTGGTGGCGCCGCTGAAATACAAGACCAGAGCTGCGAGGATGGTGCAGATGGCTGCGGTGACAAGGGCGTCGATGGTGCTCAGAGGAATATACATGCTTGCTCCTTCGGTCGTTTCTCTTCGTTTTCGTTGAGGAGAGAATACTCGCTCATATGCGCTATATCTGTCCCTATAACGGGACTTTCCACGTTTATTTTTCCCAATTCTGAATTTTGCAAAGCTATGGGAACAGGAGCACGAAACTTCGTATAAGGTTCACAAATTGAAGTGATTGTCCTATAGTACGCAGCGGTAAATTTTATGAACTAATTGAGCTATTCGGATTGCCTCGAAGCTCGACCAGACCGCGTGGCTCGCATATGTCGTAGGGCTCGCGGATTGGCCACAGATTGTTGGGCGCAGAACTTGCGCGGTCGAAGGTGCACGGGTCGAAAGCGCACGGATCGATGGCGCACGGGTCGAAAGCGCGTGGCTTTCGGCGGAATCCGAATGCTCGGACGAAAGGATGAAACGTGAGCAAGGCAAAGAAGATCGTCATCGGTGTGGTGGCGGTTCTGCTGGCTCTGGTGGTTGCTGCCGCTGCAGGTATCTTCGCTATGTGGCACAACGAGCTTTCCACCGTTGCCTCTATTACCAAGCTGGCCGACGCCGATGAGGAAAACAGCGCAGGTCCTGTGTACCTCATGGATGTCAGCGGTGACTATTACTTCCCTGAGTATCTCGAGCAGGGCGGCGCCTCTAACGACGACGAGCTCATTAGCTTCGTTATGGGCAACATCACCAAGGGCATCATCCCCATCAGCATGAAGTCTCCTGAGATCGGCTGCTCTTCCTTCACCTGTGGCACCGACGACGGAGCCCGCTGCTTCGGCCGCAACTACGACTTCGGTGGAGCAACCACGGGCCTCATCGTGCGCACGAACCCCACCGACGGTCGCTATGCCAGCATTAGTAGCGTCGACTTGCGCTTCCTGGGCATCAACGATGGCGCCGAGCTCAGCTCCCTCATGCAGAAGCTGACCTGCCTTGTCGCGCCCTATGCTCCGCTCGATGGTATTAACGAGGCTGGCGTATCCTGCGGCATCTATATGTCCTACCAGGGCCCCGAGGACGGTGTGGTGTCTACCGATCAGACCACCGACAAGCCAGACCTGACTTCCACCACTATGCTGCGTATGATCCTCGACTACGCTGGTTCCGTAGATGAAGCTGTGAGCTTGGTGCGGCAGTACGATCTGCACGATAGTGCCGGTACCTCCTTCCACTACATGGTGGCAGACAGCACGGGTAAGTCTGCAATTCTGGAATGGGTTGCAGCGGATGACTCCACCGATACGGACGGCACCAAGCGCGAGCTGAAGGTTTATTACAACGACGACGATAGCGCTCTGGGCAAGATGGAGGCTGCCGACGAGTTCCAGTACGTGACCAACTTCGTGGTGACTCCTGATTACTACAGCAACGAGGAGGACATGAAGGGCCTCGACCGCTACCAGGCCATTCAGGCTGCCATTAACGGTTCCGGCGACAACGAGGCCGGTATCGTCAGCACTGATGAGGCTATGGGCGTGCTGCAGACCGTGGGCCGCCGCAGCTGGGATGCTAACAACGGTCTGAGCGATTCGAATAGCATTACCGTGTGGTCCGCTCTGTATGATCTGACTAACAAGTCTGTGACCTGGGTGAACAACGAGGGCTTCGGTGACGAGAGCAACGTCTTCACCTTCGACTTCTCCTATCGCTAAGATGTGGAAGACGTCTTACGGCGAATAGATACTGCAAAGTAATGAACGGGGGGGGAGCTGCACATGCAGCTCCCCCTCCGTTATTTCAGCAACTTCGTTTCTATTTCGACGGGTTTGCGATCGCTTTTGCCGATTCCACGTGCTTTTGCTTGCCGATGCTGCACTGAGATGCAGAATCGGCGTTGAGATGCAGAAACGGCGCCTTAGTGCAGAACTAAGTACAAAAAAATCCGGTCGTTTTACAGAAAAGGCGCCTCAGTGCAGAAGATCGGGCTCATCGTGAAGGCGCGGCAAAAGCTGCATCGTGAAATAGACCGATCGTTGAATTGAGTTGCCAGGACAGAATCTCGGCTTGGCTCCACATCGTCAAAGTTTTGTCCCTCTTCGTGCGCGATGAGATTGCGGAGGTCAGGTGTTCTGAGATTCTGTCTCTGCACAAACTTCTGCACTGAGGGGCTGTTTCTGTTTTTGAGGTCAAAAAAGCTGCATGTGGCATTTCTTCGTCTCTGTCGCGAGGAACCCCTTGAGAATTCTGGAGTCTTTATCGGCTGTAGGGCTGCTTACCTGGAAAACGCTGGTCTTCGGACGCGTATTCTTTTCGTTCAGAAAACTTGCTCTAATTGACTTTTTCACGAAAAAACAGGCGTTGACCTGGGTCAACGCCTGAAATTAGACACACATTTTGTCCGCTAAGCCTTGACCTGGATCAACGCCTGAAAAAGAGCGACGTTGTTTGTTCGGCTCGTTGCCTCAGTGAAGCCCTATTTCTTCTCGGCGGGCTTGGCCTTGCCGGGCTTCTGCTTCAGAACCTCATTAAGCTGGGCCTTCTCCTGCTTTTCCACGATTTTCTGAGCTGCGGCAAGATCGTCGGCGGTCGTCGTCCACTTGGTGGTCTCCTTTTTCTTCTTGCCGTCCTTGCCCTTCTTCTTAGACTCGATGACCTCTACCTCGACGGTATCCTCATATTCCAAGGCGCTATCCTCGCGCTCCTGCTTGGCACGCTCGTAACGGGCAACCTCGGCGTCCTTGAACGCCTTCTTCTCAGCCTTGGACATGTGCTTGATGGCGGTGCGCTCGGTCTTGGCTTCCTTAGCCTTGCGGCGGGAGGCCAGCAGGCTCATGCCCGTCCAGAGGATAGAGACGCCCACGCCTACCGTGATGTTCAGGTACCAGTTAATCTCGTCGCCCATCATGGTGTTGAAGATGCACATGGTGCCGGCGATGACGGCGGCGATGGCCACGAAGTACAGAAGGCGGGACAAAAGCTCGTTCATGATGCTCCTAGGAATGAAGCAGGGCCCTGAAGGCCCTGCGAATGTACGCGTTGTGTTGGTAGTATAGCGTGTTTACTTTTTCTTAGGCTCAGTCTCGCCGGCTTCTTCACGCTTCTTGCGGGCGGCGGCTGCCTCGGCATAGGCCTTCTTCTCGGCCTTGGTGAGATTCTTCATCTCCTTGCGCTTCTTCTCCTCGTCGCGGATTGCCTTGTTGGTGAAGTACCAGTCGATGAGGATCCAGCCGACGATGAGGATGAGGGCGATGGTGAAGTTGCCAACCCAGTCGATTGGCTGGCCGGAGAAGATGTTCAGGAAGATGCCCAGGCCAAAGAAGATGGCGAAGAAGCCCAGGTAGCGAAGGACGGTCTTTGCATCGAATTTCATAGGGTAGCTTCCTTTCCTAGGCTGGCGGATAGGCGTGGTGAGCAATCGTCTATGGCTGTGGCGCAAGTCGCGTTGTTGGCTTAACGTCTGTGGCCTTGCGAGCAAACGCGGCGCTTGCCGAATCGTTTGTTGCAGTATCGCGTTAGCGATGCGTGTGCTTTGCTTTGCCTGCTGGTTAAAACGCTCCACAATATAGCGCATTACCAGGTGCCTTGCCCTCCCCTAAAAATAAGTACACGGCAATACCAGGGAATTGAGGGGGCGGTACATGGGTGGGGCGGTGTGTTCGTTGCAGAGTTCGTACCGGCGGCTCGAGTGCG
Organism: Eggerthellales bacterium; assembly: GCA_029225085.1. Lineage (GTDB taxonomy): Bacteria > Actinomycetota > Coriobacteriia > Coriobacteriales > Eggerthellaceae > JAQXVU01. The sequence continues at coordinate 36,441 of JAQXVU010000036.1, forward strand.
TCGCCCGGTCGCATGGGGGTGCATCCTTGTCGTAAGTTGACCTATGACGCTCGAGTGCATTGTACAGTCGCACGTGGGGGTGGTGTATTCGTTGCAAAGTTGACGCTTGCCGTTCGAATGCGTTGCGCAGCCATGGGCGGGAATTGCTAGAATCACAACGTTGTATAAAACGACCGATTTGGCGGAAAAGGGGGCCCTTGTGTCGAAGGTTCGCAACGGGTGGAGGCATTTCAAGACCATTACGCACCATAAGCTGGTGGTCATGGGCAATTGCTTTCGCGTGGGACTGTATCGCCAGGGGCTGACCCATGACCTCTCTAAGTACTCGCCCACAGAGTTCCGTGTAGGTGTGGAATTCTATCAGGGCGATCGGAGCCCCAATACCGAGGAGCGCCGCGTGAGGGGCTACAGCACCGCATGGCTGCATCATAAGGGCCGCAACAAGCACCACTACGAGTACTGGATCGACATGGTGGGCAATCGCGATGCCCGTTTCGAGGGCAAGCCCATGCCAACGCGCTATGTGGTCGAGATGTTCTGCGACCGCGTGGCCGCCAGCAAGGTGTATCAGGGTCCCAAGTACACGGATCGCTCGGCCCTGGAGTACTTCCAGCTCGAGCAGACCGCTGGCGAGCTGCTGATGCACGAGGATACTAAGCGCCTTCTGACCAGGCTCCTCACCCTTCTCGCTGATGAGGGGGAGGAAGTGGCCTTTAAGACCATTCGCCGCGATATCGTGAAGGCCCGCTATGTGGAAGGCCCCAACGGCACCTTCTAGTTATCGGCGCCGATTCCCGATGCGCAAGTTTTGGAAGGTGTCGGTAGGCCGATTCTGGTTTCCGGTGGCGATGGGTTTCGGCGCCGTGCAAGGGCCTCTGGCGATTAAACCTCACGAATAAAGGGTTCCCGAGGAACTCCCGATCGGAGTAGTTCGGCTGTGGTGGGGGGGGGGGCGGCGGCCCCCCCCCCCCCGCCCACAGCCGGGGGGGCGGGGCGGGGGGCGCCCCCCCCCAC
>JAQXVU010000037.1 GCA_029225085.1 Eggerthellales bacterium
AGCCTGCGAGATGATCGATGATTTCCTGCTTGCAGGCATCGGTCCTCCCGCAGAATACGACGTTGGCGCCGCTCTCGTAGAAGCGCTCCGCGATTCGCCTGCCGATGCCCCTTGCGGAGCCGGTGACGATGACGGTCTTGCTGGTGAAATCGCTCTGGAGCATGGTGCGCCTCTTTCCTCTTTCGAGCCCCGTCCCCGGAATCCAGGGGACGGGGCTTTTTGCGCCTGCGATGTTCGATCGCAGATGCTGGTTACTGTACTAGTCGATGACGCCCTTGTTGATTTCCTCCAGGGTCTTGCCACGGGTCTCAAAGCCGAAGATGGCCATGAAGATCACCGCGAACAAGGCAATCCCAGCGGACACCAGGTACACGGCGGTCACGTTGCCCTGGCCGATGAAGAAGGCGATCCAGAAAGGAGACAGGATGCCGCCCAGGCGGCCGAAGGCGTTAGAGGCGCCGGTGCCGCGGATACGGCACTGGGTCGGGAACACCTCGGGCAGGTACACTGCGGAAGCGTGGGTGGACCAGCCGTAGGTGAGCATGCACAGGATGAAGCCGACGATCATGATGGGGATGGTCTGGTCAGCTGGGATCTGGGACCAGAGCAGTCCGGCGAAGCCGACGATGGTCAGCATGACGCAGAACCACTTCTTGCGATCGAAGTGCTCCACCAGGCAGGACATCAGGAATACGCCGCAAGGGATGCCGGCCTGCATGACGCAGGTCATTGCGGTGGAGTAGCCCACGTCGAAGCCGCGGGAGACAAAGATGGATGGGGTCCAGGTGACCACGGTGTACACGCAGACGTTCATGGCGAACATGGCGAAGAACATGGACAGGGTGCGGCCCAGCATCTTCCTGCTGAACAGGAATCCCCAACCCAGTTCCTTGACCTGGTCGGCGCCAGCGGCGGCAGCGATGGTCTCGTCGGAAACGGGCTCGACGGGCTTGCCGGCCTCGGCTGCCTGCGCCTCGTACTTGCACAGCTGGGCGTGGGCTTCCTCGTTGCGGCCCTTGACGCAGAGCCAGCGAGGGGACTCGTCAACGAACTTGAGGGTCAGGGCGAAGAACACGAGGCCCAGGATGCCGCAGAACAGGAAGATCGCGCGCCATCCGACCATCGGCAGGATCACCATGCACAGGAATGCGCCCACGGGGGTACCGGAGTTGGCAACCAGCGCGATGTAAGCCTGCCATTGGCCACGCTTCTTCGGAGGGGTGAACTCGGACAGGGTGGAGTAGCAGCAGGGATATGCGCCGCCCAAGCCGAGGCCCATGATGAAGCGGCAGCCGATCAGGAAGTACATGTCAGGTGCTGCTGCGCCTGCCAGGCAGCCGAGGGAGAACAGCGCGCACAGGGCGAGCGCTGCCTTCTTGCGGCCGATGCCGTCGGAGATCGCTCCGGAGAGCAGTCCGCCGAACAGGTAGCCCACCATGGTGATGGACACGAAGAGAGCGTTCAGGTTGGAGTCCGACCAACCGGTTGACAGAAGCTGGGCGATGACGGGACCACCGATGGACATGTCGATGGAGTCGCAGAAGATAACGCCGCCCAGGATGAACAAGGTCTTCTTCTGGACCTTGCCGATAGGCAGACGGTCAAGTCGCGCGGCTACGCCATGGTACGACTTCTGAAGATCAGTGTTCTGAGCCATTTTCTCCTCCTTCTTTCTTGAACTCGAATCGATTGCAACTAGAACTGCTTGGTGGCCACCTTGCGTTTTAGCTTCCGCAGCACGCATCCCCTTCCCCTCGGTTGCGCCGTTCCGATTCAAGCGTTCGAGTCGGTTGCCATATCTGCGCAACGAGAATCAGCGCGTGCTGCTTCGTGCATTCAAAATAGGGCCGAACGAAAAGCCATGGTTTCGTTGAACCGAACGAAGAGCCGCCCGTTCGCTTCCCTCGAATCGACCTCTACGTCAGATTTGAACAGACGGGCTCGATACAATTTCTTCGAATCAGCAACTTCCGAATGGCCTCGTTTTCATACAGCGAACCAGACAGCATTTGTGCTTTGGCAAGAAAAACGGCTCTTCGGTGGTTTCTGTGGGAGAGATTCCGGCATAGGCCCAGCTCAGCGGGCGAAAACAACGATCTGGAACTGAAACGGCCCCGGGAGGGGCCGTTTCCGCGTCATCCGCCTATGATTGCTAAGCCAAATTCAGACA
>JAQXVU010000038.1 GCA_029225085.1 Eggerthellales bacterium
TGAAGGGCAACTTCGGACTCGAGAAAGAGACCCTGCGCATCGATCACGACGGCTTCATGGCCCAGACCCCCAACCCCTTCCCTGGGCACCCTCACATCACCCGGGACTTCTGCGAGAACCAGGTCGAGATAAACACCGGCATACACCCCACCTACCAGGGCGTCCTCGCCGAGCTGAACGAGCACAACACCACCATCCAGCGCACCCTGACCGAAGCGGATGAGTACCTGTGGCCCTTCAGCAACCCGCCCTACCTACGCAACGAGCGGGACGTGCCGGTTGCCCAGTTCACCGGCGAGCTGGCCCACAAGACCGCCTACCGCGAGTACCTGTCAGACCGCTACGGGCGCTACAAGATGACCTTCTGCGGCATACACTTCAACTACTCCTTCGCCGACGAGCTGCTGCAGGCAGACTTTGCCCTGTCCGACTACCAGGACTTCGCCGCCTATAAGAACGACCTCTACGTGAAGCTGGCGGAGCTGGCCGTGGCCTACGGCTGGGTCATGGTGGCCGCCACCGCCGCAAGCCCCCTAAACGACGGCAGCTACGTAGAACGCACCGGCCTCGGTCAGGACCTATACCTGGGCCTTTCTACCGTACGCGTCTCTGAGCTGGGCTATTGGAATTTCTTCGCCCCCGTCCTCAGCTACGAGTCGAAGAACGCCTATGTCGACAGCATGCAGAGCTACATCGACCAGGGGCTCATCAAGTACCCCAGCGAGTTGTACTACCCCATCCGCCTAAAGCCTCGGGGCGAGAACACCCTGCCAGCCCTGCGAGACGGCGACGTGAGCCACATCGAGCTGCGCGTGTTCGATCTGAACCCCTTAGTACCCCAAGGCATCGATGAGCGCGACGTCCTCTTCGGACAGCTCTTCTTAGTGTGGCTGGCCAGCATGCCGCCCCTGCACCTCACCGAGGTCGACCAAGTGCAGGCCATTCAGAACTTTAAGAACGCGGCCCACTACGATCTGAAAACCGTGAACATCATCATGCCCGGCAAGGAGAGCATCTCCGGCGACCGCGCGGCCCTGCAGGTCATCAGCCAGATGCAGGAGTTCTTCGCGGGCTACTCCCCCGAGGTCGAAGCCTGCCTGGCCTTTCAGCGAGATAAGTTCGTAGACCTCGAGAACCGCTACGCCTGGGCTGTGCGCAGCAGGTACAGCAACGGCTTCGTGCAGAAGGGCCTCGACCTGTGCCGCAAGCAGCAAGCCCTGTACGTAAAAAGCTCCGAGCAAGAGTCCTAGTTCACGGTGGAAGGCGCCGCTGGCGCCTAACGCCCCTGCAACCCTAACTCTCTGCAAAAAATTCGCTCAGAGTCGGGTTTTGGCACCACATTTCCAAGGATTTGTTCGATTATGTCCAAGTACAAAACGACGACCCGAACACAACCAAGGAGATTGCATGGCACTAGAACCCGAAGAAATCAAAGCGCTGCGCCCTGACGCCCTGAGCCCCGCCGAAATCGAGGCAAAGGCCGAGACCATCTCAGTGGGCAAGGCCAGCATGAGCGTGGGCAAGATGTTTCTGCTGGCCATCATGGCCGGCCTGTTCATCGGCTGCGGCGCCACCCTGTTCACCCTGGTACAGGGCGACTCCGAACTCACCTTCGCCATTAAGCGCGTCTTCGGCGCTGCCTGCTTCTCTGTGGGCCTGATGCTGGTAGTGTGCTGCGGCGCAGAGCTGTTCACCGGCAACACCCTCATGGTCTGCGGCCTGGGCAGCAAGAAGATCAACTGGGGCGGCATGCTGAAGAACTGGGTGGTAGTCTGGCTGGGCAACCTGGCAGGCTCCCTGCTCATGGCCTTCCTGGTATACATGAGCGCTATGGCCGCCATGAACAACGGCCTGGTAGGCGATGCTATGGTGTCTATCGCCACTGGCAAGGTGACCCTGGCCCCCGAGACCATCTTCTGCAAGGCCATCCTCTGTAACTTCCTGGTCTGCCTCGCCGTCTGGATGAGCTTCGGCGCCCGCACCATCGCCGACAAGATCATCTGCGTCATCATGCCTATCACCGCCTTCGTGGCCTGCGGCTTCGAGCACTGCGTTGCCAACATGTTCTTCCTGTTCATGGGCTTCTTCGCCAAGCTTGCCGGCTACGGTGCCGCCATCGATGCAGCTGCCCTGAACCTGGGCGGCATCTTCTACAACCTGACCTTTGCGACCCTGGGCAACATCGTGGGTGGCATGGTCATGGTTGGCCTGGTGTACTGGATCGTCTACCACAAGAAGTCCGAGAAGTAAGCTGTGGAAGATGACGCGATCGCGTCTGTCCTTGAGGGCCGTCGGGTAGAACCGAGTCCCGGCCGCACCCGCTTCGCTCTGCGAAGGCCGGGATCGGTCCTCCCGACGCCCTGACCGCATTCACGTCGCAGCAACCTCTACAGTTTCAACAGGGCTTGAAGCCTCTTCATTAGCTCGGAGCTGTTAAAGACGCTCGAAACACAAAAAAACGTAGGGCCGCCAATAAGGCGGCCCTTGCTGTATCTCCTACTAGAACACCCACTTACCCAAGGCGGCAACCCCGAAGGCATGGTGCGCGATAGATGCTCCCACCATGATCACGGCCAAAACAACGAGGACCCCCACCATGATGTTCCAGTTCCTGCGCTCCTTAGCGGCAACTCGCTCTAGAGCCTCGTCCTCCTCAGGCCAATCAGGACAGTAGGTGTCGGCGTACTCGTCAGTCTCTCGCGACTCCTTGGTCAGGCGCCCGATGAATGTCTGCAGCTTCTCCTGCAACTTGGCGCCATCGATGCCCACGGTGAACAGATGGGTCGCATCATGCTCCGCCAGAACCTCCGGGTTCTTCTGCAGATAGAAGCGCTTGCCGTTCACCCCGTTGGCAAGAGCCGTGCGCTCCGT
>JAQXVU010000039.1 GCA_029225085.1 Eggerthellales bacterium
CTTATATGGAAAAGAGCCGGCCAACCGTGAAGATCTGCCGGCTCCCATATTCACTGGAGCGGATGACGGGACTCGAACCCGCGACCCCAACCTTGGCAAGGTTATGCTCTACCAACTGAGCCACATCCGCGTGCGCAAGTAAGTATTATAGGGAATTCTTCACTCGGTGCAACCCCTAAATTTTAGAAATTTTTGAGTTGACCTCGTGGTTTGCGCAATTCCCTGAGCAAAAGAAAGAGCCTTTCGAAGGCTCTCTCATCAGCTTTAAAACTGGTGTCGGAGGCGGGATTTGAACCCGCACGCCCGGTAATTGGGCACTAGCACCTCAAGCTAGCGTGTCTGCCGTTCCACCACTCCGACGCGCAACAGCAATAGCTATTATACAGAAGCGAAAGCCGATGTAAATAGCTATTTTTAAAAAATTACTGCGCGGAAATCGATCCCTGAGGATAGATGACCATGAGCACCAGCAAGGACACCATGAATACCACGGCGCAGATGACGGTGATCCTGTCGAGGTTCTTCTCGACCACAGAAGAGCTCTGCTGGGTGCCATAGAAGGCGGAGGCGATAGCGTCAGAAACGCCGGTGCCCTTACCAGAGTGCATCATGATGAATACGATAAGAGCGATGCCGGAGATCACCAGCAGCGCAATGAAGACAATCAGAAGAGGGCTCAAAGCACTATCCCTTTCAAAAAGTAATTGGTAACACAAACACGGAATTATAGAGCATGAGCCTTGCGAAATGCAAGGTTATGCACACAACGAGAATGGCCGAAGCCTCGAAAGACCTCAGCCATTCCATGTATTCGCATCTACGCCAAAAGGCTAATGCCCGTCATCTCCTCAGGCTTCTCAATTCCCATGAGCTGCAAGAGGGTTGGGGCGATATCGCACAGGGCTGCGCCCTCATAGGGCTCGAAGGTCCTCCCCTGCCCCGTCTCATCAACCAGAATCAGCGGAACCTGAGCGGTGGTATGAGCCGTGAAGGGGCTACCGTCATCAGCGATCATCCTGTCGGCATTGCCGTGATCGGAGGTGACCAAGGTGACGCCTCCCTTTTGCGCCATGGCGTCAAGAACCAGGCCCACACCGGCATCAACCGCTTCTACCGCGGCCTTGGCAGCGGGGATAATGCCCGTATGACCCACCATGTCGCAATTTGCGAAGTTCACGATGTACACATCGGCCTCGTCCGCAAGGATCGCATCATGCAGGGTCTGGGCAACGGAGGGCTCGCTCATCTCAGGCTTCAGGTCATAGGTTGCAACCTTGGGACTAGGAATGAGCATGCGCTCCTCGGCAGCCTTGGGCTCTTCGATACCGCCATTGAAGAAGAAGGTCACATGGGCATACTTCTCAGTTTCGGCGATATGGTACTGGCGAAGACCCTGATCAGCCAGAACGTCTGCAAGAACGTTCTCGGGGAACTCCTTGGGGAAGGCAACGGGAGCGTCGATAGACGCATCGTACTCGGTCATGCAGACGTAGTACGGGAAGGGCGCGTCAGAGCGGCGATCGAAGCCAGGGAAATGCTTGTCCGTAAAGCAACGAGTGATCTCGCGAGCGCGGTCAGGACGGAAGTTGAACATAACCACCGCATCCTGAGAGCGCACGCCCCTATGGCTCAGGGACATGGGCACGAAGAACTCGTCGGTAACGCCGGCCTCATAGGAATCGCTGATAAGCTCGGTAGCAGAGATCTCAGCGGTAGGCATGCAACGCACAATGGCGTCGTATGCCTTCTCGATTCGATCCCAACGATTGTCGCGATCCATGGCGTAATAGCGACCGCACACGGAACCGATGATCATGTGAGAACCGAATTCCTTGTTCAGCTGGTTCAGCTTCTCCTGCAGCTCCTTCACATAGCCCAAGCCAGAGGTAGGAGACACATCGCGTCCGTCGAGGAAGCAATGAACCAGGATATCGCGAACGCCCATATCAGCCGCCATATCAAGCAGCGCGTACAGATGCTCGTTAGAGGAATGCACGCCGCCGTCAGACAGCAAGCCCATGAGATGCAGGGCGGAGCCCTCCTTGCGAGCGATGCGGCAGGCCTTCAGCAACTCGGGGATGCCGTTGATCTTCTTCTCGCGGCAGGCCTTGTTGATGCGGGTGAGCTCCTGATACACAATGCGACCAGCGCCGATGTTAAGATGGCCCACCTCGGAGTTGCCCATCTGACCCTCAGGCAGTCCCACCGCCTCGCCAGAGGCATTCAGGCGCAGATTGGGGCGTTCAGCGAAGAGCTTGTCGAGGACAGGGGTGTCTGCCAGGGAAATCGCATTGCCAGGGCCTGGCTCGGCAAGACCGAAGCCATCCATGATAATCAGACAGGCAGGAGCCTTTCCTTCAGAAGAAGCGCTCATCGTGCAGCCACCTCAATCAGCTCTTTGAAATCATTGGAAATAAGGCTGGCGCCTCCAATGAGGCCACCATCGATATCTTCCATAGCCATAAGGCCCTCTACGTTGGCGGGCTTCATAGAACCGCCGTACAGAATACGGGTGGAATCAGCCACCTCATCACCGAACATGGTGCGCAACTGGCCGCGAATAGCGGCGCAGATTTCCTGGGCCTGCTCGGGAAGAGCGGTGCGACCGGTGCCGATAGCCCAAATAGGCTCGTAGGCGATGGTGACGTTGGCCATGTCGATGTCGTCGAGACCGGCCAAAGCAGCGTTCACCTGAGCACAGACATAGGAAACGGCAGAGCCCTCATCGCGGATAGACAGGGACTCGCCCACGCAGACGATGGGCTTCACCTTGCCATCGAGCAGGGCCTTCACCTTCAGGTTCACAGTCTCATCGGTCTCAGCGAACATCTCACGACGCTCGGAGTGGCCAACGATGCAGTACTCAACGCCAATGTCGGTGAGCATGGGAACAGAGATCTCGCCGGTGAAGGCGCCATGATCCTCCCAGTGAACGTTCTGGGCGCCCACTGAGATCTTGGTCTTGTCGAAATCGAGCACCGTTAGGGCACCACGGAGGCTGATAGCAGGTGGGCAGATGACCACATCTACCTTATCGAGGTCCTTGCGCTTCACTCGGTTACAAAGCTCCTGGGTGAGGACGACGGCCTCGTGATAGTTCATGTTCATCTTCCAATTGCCAGCCATCATTGGTTTGCGCATGGGAATACTCCTCATCTTCCGTACAAGACCTACAGCATGGGTGCAACGCCAGGAAGCACCTTGCCCTCTACCAGTTCCATAGAAGCGCCACCACCAGTGGAAATGAAGTCCATCTGATCAGCCATGTTGAACTGGTTGATGGCAGCTGCGGAATCGCCGCCGCCGATAATGGTCTGACCTGCAGCGTCAGCAACAGCCTGAGCAACGCCCTTGGTACCGGCCTCAAAGGCAGGCATCTCGAAGACGCCCATAGGGCCATTCCAGAACACGGTCTTGGCCTCAGCCACAGCCTCAGCGTAGAGCTTCACGGACTCAGGACCGATGTCGAGGCCCATCATGTCGTCGGGGATAGCGTCTACGGAAACGGTCTCGGTGCGTGCGTCGGCGGCAAACTTATCGGCAACCACCACGTCGACAGGAAGCAGCAGCTTCACGCCCTTCTCCTGAGCCTCGGCCAGTAGATCGGAAGCGGTCTGCACCAGCTCCTCCTCCTTCAGGGAGGTGCCGATGGTCTTGCCCTGGGCAAGCAGGAAGGTGAAGCACATGCCGCCGCCCACCACGATGGTGTCGGCTTTGTTCATAAGGGACTTAATGACGCCGATCTTGTCGGAGACCTTAGAGCCACCCAGAATGGCGACGAAAGGATGCTCAGGCTCGTCGAGCATGCCCTTCAGGGTGTTCACTTCCTTTGCCATGAGGTAACCGGCATAAGAAGGCAGGATCTCGGCGAGACCCGCCGTAGAGGCATGGGCACGGTGAGCAGCGCCAAAGGCATCGTTCACGAAGACCTCGCCCAGAGATGCCAGCTCCTGGCAGAACTCAGGGTCGTTCTTCTTCTCGCGCTTGTCGAAACGGACGTTCTCGAGAAGAGCCACCTGGCCATCGGCGAGACCCTCTACCACCTCATGGGCGGAAGGACCGATGATGTCATTGGCGAAGGCAACGGGAGCGCCCAGCAAGCCGGCAAGATGATCGGCAACAGGCTTCAGGCTGAACTCGGCCTGGTAACCCGTGCCATCGGGACGTCCCAGGTGGGACATGAGAATCACCCGTGCACCCTGGGAAATCAGGTACTGAATGGTGGGAAGCGCGGAGCGAATGCGCAGGTCGTCAGTGACCTTGCCCTCGTTCAGAGGGACATTGAAGTCGACGCGGCACAGAACGCGCTTACCTGCAACGTCTGCCTGCTCGACGGAGCGAATAGATGCCATAGGGAACCCCCTTCATACTTGTATGCAACGAGGCAGAGAGCCTCGAGTCTCATTGTATCGTGAACGTTTTCCCGTTGCCCTTGTGACGTGGGAAATCATATGCATATTGACGCCGCTAACTATGTCGCGGAAAGAAAGCCTTCGAGCGCTTGGCGACATCGGAACCACCAAGCACCCGCCGACGCTGAACCAGCCCATCATCCGAGGAGAAAAACCATCGAATGCCTGGCGGCATAAAAAAGGGGCATTCACCAAGGAGTGACCCACGGCGAATGCCCCCGATGCGATCCCGTGATTTACAGGAGGATCTTCACCAGATCCTTTACGCGGTTAGAGTAGCCCCACTCGTTGTCGTACCAGGAGATGCACTTCACGAAGTTGCTCTTCTCGCCGGAAACCATGGTCAGGCTGGAATCGAAGATGGAGGAGTGATCGTTATCGATGATGTCGGTAGAAACGATAGGATCCTCGGTGTACTCGAGAATGCCAGCAAGTGGGCCCTCAGCAGCAGCCTTCATGGCGGCGTTTACCTCTTCCTTGGTGACCTCACGCTCGAGCTCGACCACCAGGTCGACCATAGATCCGTCAGGGGTAGGAACACGGGTGGCCATGCCATCGAGCTTGCCCTTCAGCTCAGGAAGAACCAGAGCTACAGCGCGAGCTGCACCGGTAGTGGTAGGAATCTGGGACATCTGAGCGGCACGAGCACGACGCAGATCCTTATGAGGAAGATCGAGGATCTTCTGGTCATTGGTGTAGGAGTGAATGGTGTTCATGAAACCGCGCTTGATGCCGAAGTTCTCCATCAGAACCTTTGCGAAAGGAGCAAGGCAGTTGGTGGTGCAGGAAGCGTTGGAAATGATGTGGTGCTTCTCTGGGTCATACTTATCATCGTTCACGCCCATAACGATGGTGATGTCCTCGTTCTTAGCGGGAGCGGAAATAACGACCTTCTTTGCGCCAGCCTCGATGTGAGCCTTGGCCTTGGTAGCGTCAGTGAACAGACCGGTGGACTCTACGACCACGTCGACGCCCAGCTCGCCCCAAGGCAGATCGCCAGGGTTGCGCTCGGCGAGGACCTTGACGCGATAGCCATCAGCGTCGAAGCCGTCTTCGGTAACGGTGACCTCGTTGAAGGCACGACCATGAACGGAGTCGTACTTCAGCAAATGGGCAAGGGTCTTCTTGTCACCGAGGTCATTGATGGCAACAACTTCCAGCTCAGGATCCTTAACCATTGCACGGAAGGCAAGACGGCCGATGCGGCCGAAACCGTTGATGCCAACTTTGGTGGTCATAGACAATTCCTTTCTATAAGCAATATCTAGGCGATAAGGTCCGCAGCGACGCTCATCGCACATGCAGACAGTATAGATGAAATGGAGGCTTGTTCCTAACAGCTTCACGAATGCATCATAGGCCTACTCATTCTCTTTGCCTATCTCAGCAGCCATTTCCTCGATGCGACGCACCCTGTGAGCTATAGCGGATTTGGAAAGCGGCGGATCAGCCTTCTCCCCCAGCTCCTTCAGAGAGTCGTCGGGGTTCTCGACGCGAAGGCGAATGAAGCTCTGCAGGGCGGGAGGAATATTGTCCATGCCGTAATGGTCGACCACCTTTCTGATGTTCACCATCTGCTGCACGGAAGCCGCCGAAGCCTTGGCCTGGTTGGCCAGCTCCGCGTTGACACGGCGATTCACGTCGTTGCGCACGCTCTTCACCACGCGGGCGTTTTCCATATACAGAGCCGAGCGGTGGGCACCCACCAGGGCCAGGAACTCAGTGATGACCGAGCCACTCTTTATATAGATAAGGAAGGAGTTGCGCCTGGGCATAATGCGAGCGTGAATGCCCCGTTCCTCGAGCAGGGCCACGATGTCATTAGCCAGATCCTCGTACTCGATGGTCATTTCGAAGTGGAAGTCACCACGAGGGTCGGCAATGAAGCCGCTGCCCAGGAAGATACCTCGCAAGTAAGCGATGGTGCAGCAGTCCTTCCCCACCAGCTTCGTTGGCAAACCGGTGACGAAGCCAGCATCGCCGAGAACCCCCAGATCGAGCAGGGCTCCTTCCAGCTTGGGCTGGCAAGGGACGGTGATCAGGTAGTTCGGGGTCTTATGCAGCACGTTGCGGCGAACCGTCAGCTCGGTATGCAAGCGGTAGAGATTATGGATGAGCTTGATGACCAAACGGGCGACCGAGGGGATCTCCGTATCTATTTCCAGACGATAGCGCCCCTTGCCGCTGAGCATGAGGGAGCCTTCCACGCGGACGAGGGCGGCTAACGTGGCCTTATCGCAGTGCGAGCACACGGGCTCTATGTGGGAGAGCTCATCCTTTACATCGGAAGTGAAGGACATGCAGCGAACACCTCCTTCAGGGCGCTACGCAGGGCGGACGGGTCATGAAGTTCGGGGCGTTGCGGGCTCACCAGATTACGCACCATAGGCGACACGCCGATAGATTGCATCCACTGCAGATCCTCGCGAAACACGGGGACGTGGCCCACAGGAGCCGCCACCCCAGCTGACCTGCGGCGCGTGTCCTCGTCACGGGTGAGAACCGGCACCGGCGAATGCAACAGGGCGATATCGAGCAGGCCCAACATGCCGTGATCGAGCAGGGCGCGAACATGGTCGGCAGCGCTGAGATGGGCAGTCTCCCCCTGGGAATCGCTGACGCCACCGATGAAGATGGTGGGGGCCTTCGAATCCTCGATAGCCTCGACGATGCCAGGTACCAACAAATTGGGAATGATGGACGTGAACAGGGAGCCAGGGCCCAGGATAATCACATCAGCCTGAGTAATGGCGGTAACGGCGTCAGGGTTAGCCACGCAGCCGTTCTCAGCCGTAAGCCACACCGACTGCAAGGCGGAAGGCGCAGCGCTGGCATTGGCCTGGCCATGCAGCACCTGCCCGGTACGCATGAGAGCAGACAGATCGACCCTGTTCAGGGTAGAAGGATACACGTGTCCCTGGGCATCGAGGAGCTCCTCGCAGATGGCAATGGCCTGGGAGAATGAGCCCGTGGCCTCTTCGAGAGCCGCCAACATGAGGTTGCCCAGCGTATGGTTGTCCGCAAAGGGGAACCGGTACTTGAAGGCGATGGTCAGAGGATCATCCTGATTTCCGGCAAAGGAGCCGATGCACTTGCGCACATCGCCGGGAGGAGTCACGTTGGCCTGATGACGAAGAATGCCGGTAGAGCCGCCGTCATCCGCCATGGCAACCACAGCGCTGGTCTCGAAGCCCATGGAAAGCAGCGTCCTAATAGACACCTGAGAGCCGGTTCCGCCGCCGATGACCACCGCCTTTACGGTGGAATTCGCAGGCACTACCGCAGGCATCTCCTGCAGGGGCTTGAACGAAGAGGTAATGGAAGGATCGTGGGTGAAGGAGGGGTTAGCCACGCTTCACCTCCCCGTGGGTTTCAGCGAGGGCCAGATCCCTATGAGAGGTGTGCACGTCGTAGCCCAGATCCTTCAGATAGGCGCCGGTCTCCTCAGCCAGGCAGACGCTGCGATGCTGACCGCCCGTGCAACCAATGGCGATGCCGAGCTGCTGCTTGCCCTCTTTCTCGTAGCCGGGCATAACGCAAGCCAGAAGGTTCTTCCAGGCAGCGAGGAACTGCTGGGTCTCCTCCTTCTGCATGACGAAATCCCGTACGCCCTCATCGAGGCCGGTTTGGCTTCGAAGCTCGGTGACATAGAAGGGGTTGGGCAGGAAGCGCACGTCGATGACGATATCGGCGTCGGTAGGAGAACCGTGCTTGAAGCCGAAGGAGTACACGTTCACCTTGATGCCTTCGGACATCATAGACGCACTGAAGAGGCTGCGCAGGTATTGGCGCAGCTCAGAGGCTTTGCGGTCAGAGGTGTCGACGATAACGTGGGCCGCCTCTTTCAGCTCGGCCAAAAGCTCTCGCTCAGCCGTGATGCCCTGGGCAATGGTGCGATTGTTGCCCTTGCACAGAGGGTGAATGCGGCGGGAGGCCTTGTAGCGACGAATGATGACGTCGTCCCGCGCATCGAGGAAGATGATGCGATAAGTAAGGCCCGCATCCTTCACGTGAGCCAGCTCCTCCTTCAGCTCACCGTAGAAATCGGGCTTTCGGGTATCGCAGACCACCGCCAGCTTGCGATGGGTGGCGTTGGGATCGCTGGTAGAAGTAAGGCTCACCAGGTTCATGAGGAGCCGAGGGGGCAGGTTGTCGATGCAGAAGTACCCATAGTCCTCGAAGGTGTGCATGGCCTCGGTACGCCCCGCACCGCTCATGCCGGACACGATGATGAGATCCGGGTCGGTGTCGAGGAAAGCGGTGCCATCCCCATGCACGCCGTTTCGCAGGTCCTGAGGGGTCACCACATCATGAATTTCGGTCTCTTCAGCCATAACGCTCCTGACTGCAGCAAGGTTTTCATTTCTCTTAGAGATTGGAACCATTATAGGTTCGAATTCAGCTGGTCACCCTCAGCGATTGGAATCAGCTGCTCATCGGCATTGAGCTGGTTGCTCCCCTGTTCATTGGCATCGGACTGATCGCTCCCCTGCTCATCGAGCCTCAGCAGCTGATACAGATCGTTGGCCACCTCGGTAGGCAAGATCCTCGTATCGCAAATCTCCTGCAAGCTGGCCTGACGCAGCTTCTTCAGGGACCCGAAGTGCTTGTAGAGGGCCTTCTTGCGCTTAGGGCCAATGCCGGGAACCTCGTCGAGGATGCTGGCGGTCATGGCCTTGTCGCGCAGCTCGCGGTGGAAGGTGATGGCGAAACGATGGGCCTCGTCACGAACCCGCTTCACCAGGTACAGAGAAGCAGAGCCCATGGGAAGCACCACCGGATCCTGCAGGGACCAGGGAACGAAGAGCTCCTCGTCTCGCTTAGCCAAGCCAGCCAACGACACCGTAGTGATGCCCAACTCCTCGAGCTGCTGCATAGCGGCAGTGAGCTGCGGCTTTCCGCCGTCGACGATGAGCAGATCCGGCAAGGTTCCGAACCGCTCGTCTTCTACCCGCTCGGGGGCGAAGCGGCGAGCAAGAACCTCAGACATCATGGCGAAGTCGTTGGCCTCGTCAGATTCCATGCGAATCTTGAAGCGGCGATAGGCCTTCTTATCGGGACGACCGTTGGTGAACACCACCATGGAGGCCACCGAGAAGCGACCATGGATGGTAGAGATGTCGTAGCACTCGATGCGCATAGGCGGCCTGTCGAGGGCCAAAGCGCTCTCGAGCTGCAGCAGGGCCTCATTGGTGCGCTTGTCCTCGTAGCTGGTGCGCACCATATAGCGCATGAGGGAATGACGGGCGTTGTCCTGAGCCATCTTCAGCAGGTCATGCTTCTCCCCCTTTGCCGGAGCCACGAAGCGCACCTTGGCACCGTGCACGCTGGCAAGGCGCTCGGTGAGCCACCCTTCCATAACCTCATGGTCCTCGGGGACTTCGGCAAGAATCACCTCGCGAGGGATAGAGGTAGCCTGGTCATAGTAACGGAGCAGGAATGAGTGCATCAGCTCCTGGTCGGGGGTATCGAGACCCTTGTTCAGCACGAAGTCGAGGGAGTTAATGACCCTGCCCTCGCGCACCACCAGCACCTGCACGCCGCTGATGGTTTCCTGACGATAGAGACCGATGACATCGGCGTCGAGATTACGGGAGGAAACGGCGTGCTGCTTATCGGTGAGGGAGTTCACCAAGTCGATGCGGGACTTGATGCGCCCAGCCTTCTCGAATTCCAAGTTGGAAGCGGCCTGCGCCATCTCTTGCTGCAGCTCAGCGATGAACTCGCGATGGGAGCCAGCCAGGAAGCGCTCCACCCGCTTCACGTTCTGAGCGTACTCTTCGGGGGAGATCTTGCCGCAGCACGCACCAGGGCCAATGCCCACATGGCAGTCGAAGCAGACCTTCTCGTCCGTCAGGTCCTCATAGGTGAGGCTGGGGTCAGCTTGCAGACGCTTCTCAGTCCTCTTCCACTCGTTGCAAGAAGCGGAGCAGATGGGTACCAGCTTTCGAGCGATGTCGATGAGCTCGCGAGCTCCGCGGGAATCCGTGTAGGGTCCGAAGTAGCGCGTGTCGGGCTTGCGATGCTCACGGGTGTACTTGATGGCAGGGAACACATCGCCCTTGGTGATGGCGATGAAGGGATAGCTCTTGTCGTCCTTGAAGTCGGCGTTGAAGCGCGGGCGGTACTGTTGAATGAGATTCTTCTCTAAGACCAGGCTCTCGTACTCGTTCTTGGTGATCACGTAGTCGAAGGAGGCGATCTCCTGCAGCATCAGAGGAATCTTCAGACGCTCGTCCTGGCCCATGACGTATTGGCGCATACGGTTGCGCAATTGGTTGGCCTTACCTACGTAGATGACCTCACCTGCGGCATTCTTCCACAGATAGCAGCCGGGCAGCAGAGGCACCGAGGCAAGCTGCTCCTTGATCTCATCGATAGTGGCCATTACAGGCTCCGAACCGTGCGATCGGATACCACGCCGGAAGGCGAGATGAGCACTGCGCCAACGGAACCGACGCCGCAGTTCTCAATGTACTGCATCTCCTCATTGGCTCGATGGGCTTCGTCGATCTCGTTCAGATCGATGACCACCTGCACATCGCTGTAGGTGCCGCCCACATAGCTGGAAGGCGCGATGCCCACCACCACGTCAGCACTCTTTGCGGCAACGGCCACCTGGGAGCGAAGCTCCTTGCAATGAGCAGCCACATCAGGCAGGTACACCAGGAGCACGCGGGTATCCCCCGCCCTGAACATGGTGGGCTCAACGTAGGCTGCAGGATTGGTGGCGTCGAAGCTCAGGACATTGGCGCCCTTCTCCCGATAGGCCGCAACGGCACCGGCAAGGGACACCGGAGGATCGCTCTCGAAATTGCCCTCCCTCAGCTCGGGAGTCTGGGTGCCCTCATACAGAATGGCCACGTAGCCTTCCATATCGCTGGCTGCATCATCTACCTGAGTGGCAACAACATTCCAGGAATGTCCCACGAGGATGTAGGCCACCAAGGCTCCCAGGGAAACCAGGAGCACCAGGCAGAAGAAGAGCAGTGCAATCTTTTCGCGAAGAACTTGCTTCATAGGGTCAGTATAGTCCAGGCCGGTGAGCTGCGTATATCTCGGGGCTACTTATGCAACAGAGGACGAAGGAAACGCCCAGTGTGGCTTGCAGGGCAGTCCGCCACCTGCTCAGGCGTACCGCAGGCGACCACGGTGCCGCCCTTGTCGCCGCCCTCAGGACCCAAGTCGATGAGGTAGTCGGCGCTCTTGATGACATCGAGGTTATGCTCAACCACCAGCACAGTGTTACCGGCATCTACCAGACGCTGCAGAACGCTGAGGAGCTGCTTCACGTCCTCGAAGTGCAGGCCCGTAGTGGGCTCGTCGAGAACGTAGAAGGTCTTGCCGGTCTGCCTGCGCTGCAGCTCGCTGGAAAGCTTCACGCGCTGAGCCTCGCCGCCGGAAAGGGTGGTGGCGGGCTGGCCCAGACGGATATAGCCCAGACCCACGTCATGCAGGGTCTGCAGCTTGTTGGCCAGCTTGGGCAGGTTCTTGAAGAAATCGAGAGCTTCATCAACCGTCATCTCGAGAACCTGATAGATGTTCTTGTCGCGATACTTCACCTGCAGGGTCTCGCGGTTATAGCGCTTGCCATCGCATACCTCACAGGGCACGTAGACATCGGGAAGGAAGTGCATCTCGATCTTCACCTGACCGTCGCCCTTGCAGGCCTCGCAGCGTCCGCCCTTCACGTTGAAGCTGAAACGGCCGGCGCTGTAGCCACGGGCTTTCGATTCCGTGGTGGAAGCAAAGAGAGCGCGGATGTCATCCATGAGGCCCACGTAGGTGGCGGGATTCGAACGAGGAGTGCGGCCGATGGGGCTCTGGTCGATGTCGATGACCTTATCGAGGAGATCGAGGCCTTCTACCCCTTCAATATCTCCCACCCGCAGGTGGGCGTGATTCAGGACGTTAGAAAGCAACGGGGCAATGGTGTCCGTGACCAGGGACGACTTACCAGAGCCGGAAACGCCGGTAACCACGGTAAGGGTTCCCAGGGGGACAGACACGTCGATGCCCTTCAGATTGTTTTCGGTAGCGCCCTTGATGACCAGGCTACCACGACCGGGATCGCGACGGGTCTCAGGAACGGGAATGGTGCGCCTTCCGCTGAGGTAATCGGCGGTGATAGAGCCGCTGACCTGGGTAACCTCTTCCGGCGTGCCCGCAGCCACCACTTCGCCGCCATGCTCGCCGGCCCCAGGGCCAATGTCTACCAGGTAGTCAGCGCGGCGCATGGTGTCCTCGTCGTGCTCGATGACCACCACGGTGTTGCCCATGTCACGCAGATGCTCAAGAGTAGAGATGAGACGCTCATTATCGCGCTGATGTAAACCGATGGAAGGCTCGTCGAGAATGTAGAGCACGCCCATGAGGCCGGCACCGATCTGGGTGGCCAGGCGAATGCGCTGAGCCTCGCCGCCGGAAAGGGATGCGGTAGAGCGCTCGAGGGTGAGATATTCCAAACCCACATTCACCATGAACTGCAGACGAGCGAGAATCTCCTTCACGATAGGGCCGGAGACGCCCGCCGTAGCCTCAGGGAAGGTGAGCTGGCTGAAGAAATCGCAGCAATCGCCGATGCTCATCTCGCAGACCTCATGGATGCTCTTGCCGCCAACGGTCACTGCCAGGATCTCGGGCTTCAGGCGCTTACCGCCGCAAGCCTCGCAGGGAATGGTGTTGAAGTAGCGCTCGTACTTTGCCCGCTGCTTCTCGCTGGATGCCTCGGAGTAGCGATGACGCACCGCCTCGCAGATTCCCTCCCAGTTGATGTACCAATAGGTGTCGCGACCGTCGACGGTGCGATAGTCGACGCGAACCTTCTCCTCCCCCAGACCGCAGAGGAGAACCTTCTGGGCCTTAGGGCTCATATCCTTCCAAGGCGTGAACTCGGTGTAGCCCAAATGCTCGATAACCGCCTTCAGCACCTGAGGGTAGTAGTTGCCGGTGCGGAAGGGCTCTACCATGCCCTCTGCCAGGGACAGGGTGGGGTTGGGGATGACCAGCTTGGGATCGATCTCCTCCGTGGCGCCAATGCCCGAGCACACGGGGCAAGCACCATAGGGGGCGTTGAAGGAGAAATCGCGAGGTTCGAGCTCGTTCATAGAATGGCCGTGCTCGGGGCAAGCCAGGGCCAGGGAGAAGGAGTGCTCGGTAGTGCTCTTGTCTGGGTGTATCACCTGAATGGTGACGCGACCGTCGGAAAGATTGGTGGCCATTTCCACCGCTTCGGCGATACGAGCCGTAGCGCTTGCCTTAATGGTGATGCGGTCGACCACCACCTCGATGGTGTGCTTATAGTTCTTCTGCAGCTTCAGATCCTCATCGTCGAGACGACGAACCTCGCCATCGACCCGCACACGGCTGAAGCCCTCCTTGCGCAGGTCCTCGAAGAGCTTCACGAACTCGCCCTTGCGACCCTCTACCACAGGCGAGAGAACCAAAGCCTTCAGGCCCTCACCAAGAGCCAGAATCTCATCGGCCACCTGGTCGGTGGTCTGGGCCTTAATCTCGCGACCGCACTCCGGGCAATGGGGAATGCCCAGACGTGCGAAGAGAAGACGCAGGTAGTCGTAGATCTCCGTCACGGTACCCACCGTAGAACGAGGGTTGCGGCTGGTGGTCTTCTGGTCGATGGAAACTGCAGGGGACAGACCCTCGATATGGTCGACATCGGGCTTGGCCATCTGGCCCAGGAACTGGCGAGCGTAGCTAGAAAGGCTCTCGACATAACGACGCTGGCCCTCGGCAAAAAGGGTATCGAAGGCCAAGGAGCTCTTACCCGAGCCGGACAGACCGGTGATCACCACCAGCTTATCGCGGGGAATGGTGAGGTCGATGTTCTTCAGATTGTGCTGACGTGCGCCTTTAATGACGATGGAATCCTGTGACATGAAGCCTTCCTCAGGAAGATGTGTACGGGTGCTTGTTTCTCGAGGGTACAGTCTACCCTCCCTTAAAAAAGTGTGGAAGCGAAAACCCGCGAAACCACAGGCTTACGAAAGCGTAAGGAACAGAATCGCGCGCAGTCCCGGCTCAGACCACAGGAGCTAACCCGGTGGTGCCCGCCCGAAGGAATGGACCCTGCAACGTGGTGCCCACGGGGCAAGCCTGGCAAACGTTATCCGCGAGGATGAGCCTGGTGATGCACGTCGATGAGATGGCTTGGCGACAGATGCGTGTAGATCTGGGTGGTAGACAAGCTGGAATGCCCCAGCATCTCCTGCACGCTGCGCAGATCCGCTCCGCCTTCCAGCAAGTCGCTGGCGAAGGTATGGCGCATGTCGTGAGGGGTGTACTGAGCATGCACTCCCGCTTCCGCCAACGTCGCCTTGAACATGCGGCGAATGGCATCAGGGGTGTACTCGCCGCCACGATTAGAGAGGAACACCAGGTCAGAATGGTCCTTCTTGCGCAACGCCAGCAGAGGGCGCCCATCGCGCAAATAGATACGCAAAGACGTGGCCGCCAAATCGTGCAAGGGAACGATGCGCTCCTTGCGACCCTTACCAAAGACCCTAATCTGACCCTGGGCGAAATCTACCTGAGACAACAGGAGGCCAGCTGCCTCGGAAACACGAACACCGCAGGCATACAGCAATTCGAGCAGGGCCTGATCGCGCAAATGCTCGGGAACATGGGGGCTACGACTATCGCCGATCTCGGCACGAATATCGGCAATGGCCTGGTTGTGAACACGCAGAATGGCCACCATCTCATCGGGGGAAATACGCTTCGGAAGCGTTTTGGGACGCTTCGGGCCCTGCATAACCGAAGAAGGATCGTTCTCACAGATGCCCTCGAGAGTCATCCAGCGATAGAAGCCCTTCAGGGAGCTCAGATGATGGTTCACCGTAGAACGCTCGTAACCGCTTGCGGCAAGGTCGCCCAAATAGGCGCGCATCTGACGATGATTCGGCTCGCGGACAGGCTGATCCTTACGCTGGCACCATGCGAGATACGCCTCTACATCATGGCTGTAGGAACGAATGGTATGAGGCGAGTAGTTGCATTCAACCTGCAGATACCGGCAAAAGCCACTCAGAAGCTTCTGCGATTCCTCTGGCAGCAGCTCGGGTTCTGGGGAAGCCCCTTTCTTATCAGGCCTCTGGGACATCGGCCACCCCGATTCCCTGCTGACGCAATGCAGATGCATATTCATCTATGGCCGCAGCACCACGCTTGGCATAGGCCTCATAGCGCTGACCCTTATTGCGAATAGGTGGGTCGAGAGGCTCGAAGATGCCGAAGTTCACGTGCATGGGCTGATAGTCCTTAGTGTCAGGAGATGTGGCATAGCGAACCAGAGAACCGAAGGCAGTCTCAGCGGGAAGCTCAGGTAGCTCGGTTTCGGTGATGCGCGCATACGCAGCCAAGGAACCGTAGAGACCGGACATGATGGCCTCGCAATAGCCCTCGGTTCCGCCCAGCTGCCCCACCACAAACACCGGAACGGGAAGCACGCACTCGCGAAGAGAGAGGTCGGAAGCAAGGACCTTAGGCGCGTCGATGAAGGTGTTGCGATGCATGACGCCGTAGCGAGCGAACTCCGCATCCTTCAGTCCGGGAATCATGCGGAACACCCGACGCTGCTCGGGGAAGGTCAGATTGGTCTGGAAGCCCACCAGGTTATAGGCAGAGCCATGAGCGTCTTCGGCGCGAAGCTGCAGGGCAGCCCAAGGCCTCTTCCCCGTCTCGGGGTCCGTCAGGCCCACAGGTTTCATAGTTCCGTGGCGTGGAGCATCAAATCCCTTTCGGGCAATCTCCTCGATAGGCTGACAGGCGTTGAACAGGTCTTTGGTCTCGAAGTCCCGAGCGATCACGCGGTCAGCATTCAGCAACTCCCGAATGAAGGACTCGTACTCCTCCCTGGTGAAGGGAGCGTTCAGGTAATCGCCTGCGCCATTGTCCTCATATCTGCTCTGCCTGAAGAGGATGCTCATATCGAGGGAATCGGCCATGACGATAGGGGCGGCGGCATCGTAGAAAGCAAGGCGATCAGAACCGGTGAGGCTCAGAACATACTGCGCCAGCAAATCGCTGGTCAGAGGACCGGATGCGAACATGACCGCATCGGCTTGCTTCGCCTCATGACGAGTCTCATCCTCGCCAACATAGCACACCTGGCCTTCTGGGCCCAAGGCAACCACCTCGCCGACCACCTTGGTAATGAGGGGGTTGGCAGCGACAAGGGAGCCCACCGTGGCGGAAAATGCTTCACGATCTACCGCAAGGGCACCGCCAGCGGGAACGCTGCACTTGTAAGCTGCCGCTATGAGCTGAGAACCCAAAGCAGAAAGCTCATGCTTCAACATGCCCGCTGCGCTATCGGGCTTCGTGCTCTTCAGGGAGTTAGAGCACACCAGCTCAGCACAGCCACCTCCGGTATGCACAGGAGTGCTTCTAAGAGGTCGCATTTCATAAAGGTTTACGTGAACGCCGCGGGCAGCAAGCTGCAAAGCGGCTTCGCAACCTGAGAGCCCAGCGCCAATAATGTCTACAGTTTTGGTATTCATGACTAGGAATTATAGCAAGCTTCCTCAGGTAAGGGCGTAACGGCCATCGGGGCAAAGGGCCACAATCCCCTGAAGCTCCAAAGAGGTCAATGCCTGCAGTAATTCGGGAATGGTGACGGACGCATCCTTCCAGGAATCGCCATCCCCGGCCACAAGCTGCTCGAGGGATTTGGGCCCGAAGCGCAAAAGGCGCAGCACCTCGCCCAACACAGGATCACCCCGAGATTCGACCTCTACCTCTTTAGAAACATCGATATAGGCATCCCCTGACCCCAAAGGCTCCCGCAAGGCGCCGAAGAGCCAAAACAGCGCATCGTCGAAGGTGGCATCATCGATGATGGGCGTTGCGCCTTGGCAGATGAGCCTGTTGGTTCCGGCGGAAAGCGGTGAGGTGATGGGTCCGGGAATAGCCAGCACCTCCCTGTTGGCAGAGAGAGCCTCATCAGCCGTGGAAAAGGTCCCCGAGCCCAATCCCGCTTCGGTGATAAGCGTCGCTTTCGACAGCGCTGCAATAAGGCGGTTCCGCATGCGGAACATATAGGGGCGCGGCGAAACATTCCAAAAGTGTTCCGATACCACGGCTCCCCCAGCGTTCACCACATCCTGAAAGAGACCCCTATGCCGCGCAGGATACAAACAGTCGCAACCACCTCCCAAAAACACTAGCGTCTGGCCGGAAGCCTCGAGAGCTCCCCTATGGGCTTCCCCGTCGCACCCCAAAGCACCGCCGGAGATAACCAAGACCCCCTTCTCCCCCGCACGCTTTCCGAATCTCCTTGCACAGGTGAGGCCGTAGGATGACGCTTTCCTGGCGCCGACAATGGCCAGGCCCTCGCGCAATGCCTCAGGATTGCCGATGCCGTAAATCGCCTTGGGGGGATCCGACAACACGCTAAAGGCCTCCGGATAGCCATCAGAGCCATAGGGAATCACGAAGCGGGGGCCAGACAGGGCTTCCACCGTCATAGCTGATCACCTGCACGATAATGAGCAAACGTTGTCATAAGCCCCTCTCCCTCAGTCGAAGCGTCAAAGCCTCGGATACGTGATCCTCCTTCACCAGAGGCGATTCATCCATATCGGCGATGGTTCGTGCAACGCGCACGGTCCGCACAATGGCCCTTCCGCTGAGATCCCGTTGCTTGGCGAAGGTTTCTAACAGCCTCTCCGCAGAGGCGTCTACCTGATACGCCCGAATCAGATCCTGCTTCTGCCCAGAATCCTCAGTCTGCTGCTCTTTCCTGTAGCTGGCATAGGCGCGGCCGCGCATGACGCCCTGAAGCAACTGCTCCGAGGTGGTTCCACCCCCGCCATGGGCAATATGCTGAAACTCCGTTCGCCACACATTTATCTGAATATCTATGCGATCGAGCAAGGGACCGCCTATGCGCGACTGGTAATTGGCGATCTGCGTGGCTGAGCACGTGCACTCTATAGACGGGTCGCCATAATATCCGCATGGGCAGGGGTTCATGGCGGCGAGAAGCATGAAGCGCGAAGGATAGGTCACGCTCCCATCTGCACGGACGATGGTCACCTCCCCCTTTTCAAGAGGCTGTCGCATGGCCTGCAACGTCGAGGGCTTGAACTCTGCGAACTCATCGAGAAACAGCACGCCATGATGGGCCAACGAGACCTCGCCAGGGCGAGGAGGGCTTCCCCCTCCTATGAGGCCCGCCGTGGTCACCGAATGATGAGGCGCGCGAAACGGCCTTCTCCCCTGCAAGACCGAGGTGATATCCTCACCTGCAACCGAGCAAACCTGCGCGGTCTCGAGCATTTCCCGATCGTTCAGAGGTGGAAGGATGGTGGGAAGCCGCGAAGCCAGCATGGTTTTGCCTGATCCCGGAGGTCCCACCATGAGCACGCCATGCAGACCAGCCGCCGCAATTTGCAGCGCCCTCTTCGCCACTTCATGGCCACCCACATCCTGATAGTCCTCCGTCTCTGCAGTCCTTCCCTTCGCAAGGCTGCGCGCAATCCTGAGATTGCCCTGCTCTCCCGCAAAATCTCGCAAGCTGTCAGCAACGAATACCAGCAGGTCAGAAAGGGGGTATAAACCTTCGTCTTGCTCAGGGCAGATAAGATTGCAACCGAGTTCTCGAGCGCCAAGCTGATAGGCAAGGATACCCGAAACAGGTCGGGTGGCTCCTTCGAGGGATAGCTCCCCCACCACCAGCGAATCCCGAACGATGGCAGGGTTAACCTGTCCGCTGGCCACCAAGAGCCCTAGGGCGATGGGAAGGTCGAATCCTGAGCCGGTTTTCTTCAGAGAGCTCGGCGCCAGATTCACCACGATCTTGTCTGCGGGCATAGTGAAGCCGCAAGCCCTGATGGCCGCCTTCACCCGCTCGCGAGACTCCTGAATGGCCGCATCGGCCATGCCAACGATGGAGAATCCGGGCAAGCCTGGGCCTATGCTGACCTCCACATGCACCGGCACCGCCTCTATGCCCCGCAACGTCGCAGAGAGAACCACGCACCGCCCAAAGCGCGAGGAAGGCGTCATCGATCAGCCTCGGAGAACGCGTTCTCGTGGAACCTGAGGATGGCCCTTCCATTGCCTGTGGCAAGAATGGAAATGATATCGAAGCTGACGCGAATCTCGCATTCCCAGTGATTCTGCAGGTAGCTCAGAGCGATCTTCTCGTACTTCGCCCGCTTTTCCGGCGTCACTGCATCAGAGGGCAGGCCCTTCTCTATGCCGGATCTGGTCTTCACCTCTACAAAATGAACGCTGTCGCCATCCGAGCAAATGATGTCGGCTTCGCCAAAGGGGCAGTTCCAGTTACGCTCGAGAATTTCGTATCCCTTGCGCTCGAGGAAGCGGCAAGCAGCCTGCTCTCCCTTGCGACCGAGCTCTATGTTGTGACTCGAAGCGGGATCATCGTCAGCCACCCCAATGTCTTCCTTCCCACCGACATCAGGAACCTGATCTCTTCCCTCTACGTAAGGGTCGACATCGTTGGCGAACCTTTCGATATCAGGGGCATCAGCTTCAACCGCATTCGAACATGATTTCTGAGCGACCGGCACATCGCCAGCGCCAGGCTGCAAGTTCCGAGCGTCATCGTCACCACAGTCAGGCTGAGAGCTCTGAGCGGGCGTTGCGGCCTCTTCGATGCCCTGAGAACCAACGGGATCTTCGGGAATCTGACGGTTGTCGGAGTACATTACATCTGTTTCCATGGCAGCTCCTTTCGTTGCCACCATGGTACGGAGGGCACGTAACCAAGACCTCTGAATCAGTTCTCGAAAACCTCAACGAAATATCGATGGATTCTCTGCAAAATGTCAGAGAATCCTCAGCAAACGCTCACCGATGCTTCGACAAACTCTCAGCAAACGCTCACCGATGCCTCAGCGAATCCCCATCGCAAAATCACCCGGCAAGCACTCCCCACGAAGCCTCGCCCCAGCTAGCTTCCAACGCTTAGAACAGGGATTCCTGCAGGAAGTTGCCGCAGAAGGATACGCGATGAATGGGGGTAAGGCCCTTTTCCTTGATGGCGGCGATGTGAGCAGCGCTGCCATATCCCTTAGAGGACTCGAAGCCGTAGCCGGGGTATTCCAGGGCATAGTCATCCATAAGGGAGTCGCGCTCGACCTTGGCGATGATGGAAGCAGCGGAGATCGACGCGCACTTGCTGTCGCCCTTCACCACGTTCACCTCACGCTCATCGAAATGAAGGGGGTTGCCATCGAGCAGAACCACATCGGGCTTCACACCCTGAGCCTCGATCTGGGCAACAGCGCGGGAAAAGGCCAGGCGCAAGCACTTGGACATGCCCAGCTCGTCGATGTCGGCAGGGGGAATGTGCACGATGGCGTAGGCCAAGGCCGTTTCCTTAATGAGAGGGGCCAGCTCACTGCGAGTTGCAGGGGTGAGCTTCTTAGAGTCATTGAGCCCCTGAATCTGGGGGCTGCGAGGGAGCACCACAGCGCCAATGGTGAGAGGACCGGCAAGAGGACCGCGTCCCACCTCATCGAGGCCCACAATCACACCGCCAGAAGCCAGATCGGACTCGTACTGATACAGCGCGGCAATGCGCTGCTCCTCGTCCGCCTGAGCCCGAAGACGCTCCTGGGCTTGGCGCAGAGCAGCCTGCACGCCCTTACGCGGATCATCGGCCAACGTGCGAGAAAGCACTTCGAACTCCTTGGCGTCCGCCTGCTTCAGGCGCTGCTTAATATCGTCAACGGTCTGCTTCATAAAACACTCCCACAACCGGCTTCGAGACAACTCACCCATATACAAAGAGGGGCTCCCAAGTGGGAGCCCCTTCAAAGCGTTCAGGCGAGAGACTAACGAGCGTTCTTCTCCTTGATCTTGGCAGCCTTGCCAACCTTGTCGCGCAGGTAGTACAGCTTTGCACGACGAACAGCGCCCTGACGTACAACTTCGATCTTGTCGATCTTGGGGGAATGTACGGGGAAGGTACGCTCAACACCAACATTGAAGCTGATCTTGCGAACAGTGAAGGTCTCGCGGCTGGAGGCACCGTGACGGCGAATAACGACGCCCTGGAACACCTGGATACGCTCGCGGTTACCCTCGGTGATGCGATAGTGAACCTTTACGGTATCGCCAACGTTGAACTCAGGAATGTCCTGCTTCATCTGCTGTTGCTCAATAGCGCGAATGTAATCCATTTTTCGAATCCTTCTATATACGACACAATACAATTTGTGGTTCAGACACGATGAAACATTATAGTTCCTGCCCTCTGCACTTGCAAGGGCAAAATGGAACTATTACATACATCCTATCTGCTGCAGGAAAAGCAGCAACGCATATACTGCCACACCAACCACAGCACAAGCAAGTAGATTCTTGGTCTTTAGGGCCACAGCTGCCACCACCACAGCGGCAATCAGGGGAATAAGACCGGAAACCAAGCCCCCATCGAACATGGTGGGACTCAGAAGATCATTGGCTACCAGGGCCGCGAAGGCCGCCGGAGGAATCAGATTCAACACATCCTGGGTGCCCTTGCTCAGCTCCTTTCCCCGCAACACGAAGATAGGAACAACGCGACACAGCAAGATAGTGGCAGCGCAGGTGATCATCAGCAACAGGAAGGTGCTCCAACTCATGCCTTCATCACCTTGCCCTTCAGCACGCCGGCCAAAACGCCCATGCAGGCACCCAAGAGAATCGCGGGGCCCGACAGACCAACAAACTTAAAGAACAGCACCGAGACCATGGTCACGATAACCACCACCGCCGTCGTGCTGGTCAGCTTCTGCGTGCACAGCAGGCAAATGAAGATGGAAGTCATGGCAAAGGAGCCCAAAGCCACAGGAATGCTGATCATGTTTCCCAGCAGCACGCCAGCAGCATTGGAAAAAGCCCAGCTCGAAACGCTGAACAGGTTCACCAACAGAGCATTGGCGACATTCCATCGCCCCGTGAGGAACTGCTGCACGTTCACACCGTAGCTTTCGTCGGTAACGCCGCCAGCAAACAGGAAGGTCAGCTTCTTAGAAACACCCTGACAGAACTGGGAGAGGGATGCACTGTACAGGATCTGCCGACTGTTCACGAAAGACACGCTGGCAATGATGGTAAGCAGCGGTGTGCCCGCCAGCATCATGTTGGGAATCATGAACTGACCGGCGCCGGAATAGAACACGAAGCTCAGCATGAGGGCCTGCAGGGCATCCATGCCGATCTGCTGCTCCATGAGGCCGCAGGGCAAACCAATGGCCACGTATCCGGCCATAATAGGAAAAGCGGCCTTGAAAGCCGCTTTAACATCACATTGTTTTAATTCTGTTAACAGCATAGTGCTTGATTATAGCCATCCCCGAAAAAGTTGCACGAGAAAGTTGGCTCCAACCAAACAAGACCGCCAACAGTAACGGGGAATCATCGACATCCAAGCAAGGGAGCCACCCTGGCAAACCGAAGATCCGTTCGCTGAGCTTACTCCTCGACGATCATAAGGCGACCGCAGGTTGGGCACACCGTCAAGGGAGCCTCATCCTTAATGGAGTGCAGCTTAGCCACCTCGAACTCGGTACGACATGCTGAGCAGGCATTCTCCTTCAGCTCGCAGACGGCAACGCCGCCGCACTTCTTCAGGGTCTTCTGGTACAGGTTCAGCACCTCTGCGGGAATGCCAGCACCAGCCTCCTTGCGCATGCCCTGACGGCTGATGACGAACTCCTTGATGGTTGCCACCTCAGCATCGAGAGACGCCTTAACCTCCTTCTCCTTATCGAGAAGGGACTTCAGAGCCAAATCGATCTGGTCGAACATGACCTCGATGCTCTGCTTCTTGCTCTCGGCATCGAGCTGGCCGTTTTCCAGCTCTTCCATCTGCTCGTTCATGGCGTTCAGATCTTTGGTGATGGAATCGACCGCGCGGAAGTCATCGCCGGATTCTACGATCTTCTCCTGGGCCTTGCCCATGCGCTCCTGCAGCAGGTCGATCTCGCGCTCGAAGCGGGCAATCTGCTTATCGAGAGCGGCTGCCAGCTTAGAGATCTGGGTGTACTTCTCGCGAATGGCCTTCTTCTTGGCAAGGATAGCCTCGAGCTCGGCGCGCTGAGGGAGCTCTGCTGCGGCCTTCTGGGAATTGTGAAGGGCCAGGTCGACCTCGGAAAGGCTCCTCAGGGAGTTGATAGTGGATTCATCGACGAACATACGCGAGCGCTACCTCCAATTGCTATGCTGACTGAAATGATGGGTTAAAGACTGGGGGAAGCCCAGGTCCGCAAGGCATGATAGCAGAACTTCGCAGAGAGGAAGCTCACTGATGTCATGTCCCAGCTCGATAATGCCCAATCCCCTATTAGCGGCGGACAAGGCGGCATGGTACTTCACCTCGCCGGCAACCAGGCAATCGACCCCCGCCTGCAGGCAAAGGTCCGTCAGGTCCGACGAGGCTCCGGTTGCGGTGACCACACGTCCCGCCACCATGGCAGGATCGCCCCATACCCGAGGATTGCCGCCAAGAGCGCTTGCGGCCCTCTTCGCCAAGTCGCCCAAGGTCATGCCCTCCGGAGCCTGGCTGATCTGGCCATAGCCACGCAGCGGTTCGGTGCCCGTCACTTCCAGAATGCCCTGGAGGGAAAGGTCCAAAGCACCGGGAAGCACCTGCTGAGCTCGGGGACTTACATCGAGGGCGGTGTGGAAGTTCATGAGAGCCACCCCTGCCGCAACGGCCTCGTACACCACGGAACCGGCCTCGGGGTTCTCGGGAGCCAAGGGCCCGAAGAACGCAGGAGGATCGAGGAAAGCGGGATGATGGGTCAGCACCACGTTGCAGCCCAGATTCACCGCCGCGCGAATGGCGGCCACCGTTGGGTCGAGGGCTACCAGGACGCCGGTGACCTCCTGGTCCCTATCCCCCACCAGCACGCCGGTCCTATCCCAAGACTCAGCATGGGAGGCAGGCAACAGGGTCAGCAGAGCCTCTTCCAGCTCACCGACGGTGAAGATGCGATCCTGGCCTGAGCCGGGATTAACTTTCGAATCGGCCGCCAAGCCAGCCGTAGCATTGGCAGCCAAGCCAGCCGCCGCATTAGTCGCAGAGTCAGAGGTCGCTACATCGGCAGCAGAGCCAGCGACTGCAGCATCAGTCGTAGAATCAGCAACTGCGAAATCACGCGTTTCTTCCATAGCCCTATCCTTTCACCACGGCAGAGAAGGCCTGGATAAAGGCGTCGATGTCCTGCTCGGTGGTGTCGTGGCCCATAGATACGCGCAGAGAGCACAGAGCCCTATCCGAGGACATGCCCAAAGCGGACAGCACATGAGAGGGACTCAGGGAATGGGAGGAGCAGGCCGAACCACCGGAAACGCCGAATCCCGCCAGATCGAGCTGCAGAATAAGGGTCTCACTCTCTATGCCCTGCACCGTCACATTCACCACGTGACCTGCGAAGTTGGTGCTACCAGGCTCTACCTGCACGCTGGGCTTCACGCCGGGAAGTGCGCAAAGGGTCGCGTACAGCCTGTCCCGCAGCGCTCCCAAGCGCTGGGTCTCTGCGAGCTGCGCCTGAACAGCAACCTGGGCCGCCGCCACAAAGCCCGCGATGCCCATGACGTTCTGAGTGCCGCTGCGCAAACCGCGTTCCTGGCCGCCGCCAAGCTGCTGAGGGCGAATGGGGGTTCGAGCCTTCAGGTACAGCGCGCCCACGCCCTTGGGGCCCTGCACCTTGTGGGCGGAGAAACTGGCAGCATCGACGCCGAGCTTCGCCACGTTCACCGGGCACTTTCCCAGACCCTGCACAGCATCAGTGTGGAAGAGAACTCCGTGAGCGTGGGCCTCTTTGCACAGAGCGGCGATGTCCTGCACGGAGCCTACCTCGTTGTTCACATACATCACCGAGGCGAGCACCGTGTTGGGCTGCAGGGCTTCACGGAAGGAATCGAGGGAAATGAAGCCGTTGGAATCGGGGCGCAGATACGTGACCTGGCAGCCCTCATGCTGCAGCTCCTTGCAAGGGTTCAGGATCGCATCGTGCTCGATGGCGGTAGTGACCACGTGGGGTACGAAATCGGCATTGCCCTTAGCTCGCTGGGCTTCCACCGCAGCGTGCACCAAACCCATAACGGCAAGGTTGTCCGCTTCCGTAGCGCCGGAGGTGAAGATGATCTCATCGGGTCGCTTAGCGCCGATGAGACGCGCAAAGGCCATGCGGGCATCTTCCATAGCGGTGAAGGCCTTGCGACCGGGAGTGTGCAGGGAATTGGCGTTGGCGTTCACCTGAATGTTCTCAGGACCCGTCACCAAGTAAGGGGCCATAGCCGCCGCAGCCTCAGAGCACAGGGGCGTAGTTGCCGCCCAATCAAGGTACACGTAGGGAGCCATGCCTTATGCCTCCCGGTGAGCTGCCGCAGCTTCGGTACCCAGACGACGAACGTCGGCCATAGCCTGGGCAGGGTCAACAGCGCCGAAGCAGGCGCTTCCCATGACAAAGGTATCGGCACCGGCTGCAGCCACTCGCTCTACGGTCTTAGCGGAGATGCCACCGTCAACTTCCACCAGGAAATCGCAGCCAAGCTCGCGACCCTTGGCAACCACCGCGGCGATGCGGTCCTCAGTGCCCTCGATGTAGGACTGGCCGGAGAAGCCAGGGTACACGCTCATGATGAGCACCATGTCGAGCTGAGGCAGGAAGGGGAACAGGGCCTCGACAGGCGTGTCGGGCTTCACGGAAACACAAGCCTTGATGCCCGCGTCCTTAATCATGGCGATGGCGGTGAACACGTCCTCATCGCTGTCGAAGGCCTCATAGTGCACGGTGATGATGTCGGAGCCCGCCTCGATGAACCAGGGCAACTGCACCAGGGGGTTGCTGATCATCAGGTGAACATCCAGAGGGATGCTGGCCACCTTGGCAGCCTGCTTCACAAAGGGAACGCCCAGAGTCAGGTTGGGGACGAAGTGACCGTCCATGACATCGACATGCACGAAGTCGGCCCCACCCCTCTCTATCATCTTGATGTCCTCTCCCATAGCCATGAAATCGGCGGAGAGGATAGAGGGAGCGATGCGAATGGAATCGTACAAAACAGGCCTCCTTATAAGAGCTGATGACCGATGAAGTTCGTTGCTATGTCGTTCGTTGCCATGCTGCTATGTTGCCGTGCTGCTCAGGTGCAGAACATGTCGCCGCACCGCGCACCGTTTCGAAGAACGCCGTCGCGCCACGCCAGGACACAGAGCACGTCACCGCAGCATCCGTTACAGCCGCAACTTTCATTATCCGCCGAAACCAGCGGACAACGTGCGAGATTCAAGATCGAGCAGAAAGGCCTTGGTGCGGGGGCCGTAGGCATAACCTCCCAGAGAGCCATCGGCGGGAAGCACTCGATGGCAGGGAATGACGATGGCCAGAGGGTTCGCCTTCACAGCCTGTCCCACCGCCCGAGAAGAGGAAGGACGGCCTATGGAAGCAGCCACCTCGGAATAGCTCCTGGTCTGCCCATAGGGTATGAACTGCAGAGCATCCCATACCTGCAGTTGAAAGGGAGTGCCCGATGGCTTCAGGGGCAAATCGAAGAGACGGCGTTTTCCCGCCAGGTATTCCTGCAGCTGATTGGCCGCCTCGTTGGAAAGAGCACAGGGCTGAAAGACGCCGGGCAACTCCTTTGCACCGAGAGCCACATGAGTAAGAACCCCCTCGTCACAGCCGATGGCCACGATGCCGTAGGGGGTCCGATAATGATAGAAGGAAGCCATCTTAGGCCTTTTCGCCAATGCGAGGCTCTACGCCATCGCGAAGACGCTGAATGTTGGCGCGATGAGCGAACACTACAATGCCCGCACCCACCAGGGCCAGAGCCCAGGCAAGAGGATTTCCCCAGCAGAAGTGCACCGCCAGGAAAGGCACCATGATAGCTGCCGTGAGAGAGCCCACCGAAACACGACGGGTGATGACAATGGCCAGAATGAAGCCGGCCAGCTCGATGAGGAATCCTACGGGGCTGAACAGGAAGGGAAGCACGCCTGCCGCCGCAGCAACGCCCTTTCCGCCATGAAAGCCCAGCCAGGGGGAGAACACGTGACCCAGGATCACACCCAGGAACGCCACGGCGCAGCAAAGGGTCTGCTCATAGGCACCGATAGAAGCCGAGGTAGCCACGAACAGCAAGGGAATCACCGTGCTCAGGAAGCCGGAGAGAATGCCCTTGCCGAAGTCGAGGATGAACACCACGGCACCGCCACCCTTACCGGTAGCGCGCATGGCGTTGGTGGTTCCGATGTTGCCAGAGCCCACCTCGCGAATGTCCTTATGGTAGAAGACCTTGCCAATGATGAGGCCAAAGGGAATAGACCCCAGCAGGAAGGAAACGACGAAGATCAGAACGTATGCGGGAATCCCTACCATGCTAGTCCTTCTTCTTAAACTTCAGACGAATAGGGGTGCCCTCGAGATCGAAGGTCTTACGCAGACGGTTCTCGAGATAGCGCTGGTAGTTGTCGTCGCACAAGTCGGGATGGTTCACGAAGAAGGTGAACTGAGGTGGGCAGGTCGCCGTCTGGGTGACGTACTTGATCTTCAGCATCTTCTTGCCCTGGGACACGGTGTGACCGAACTCCTTAATCTCCTGCAGCCAAACGTTCAGCTTGGAAGTCTGAATCTGGCGGGAGTAGCTGGCGTAGGCCTTGTCGATAGCCTCCCAGATGCGATGCACGTTCTTGCCGGAGAGGGCGGAGATGGCGATGACGGGAGCATAGCCCACGAACATGAAGCGGTCCTCGATGCGCTCGCGAATCTTGGCCTTCTCCTCGGGACCATCTACCAGATCCCACTTGTTCAGCAGGATGACCATAGCGCAGCCACGCTCATGGGCGAAGGATGCCACGCGCTGGTCCTCGTTGGTGACGCCGATGCTGGAATCTACCACCAGCAACGCCACGTTGGCGCGATCGATGGCGCGCATAGCACGCACGAATCCGTAATATTCCACATCCTGGTCGATCTGGGACTTACGGCGAAGACCTGCGGTATCTACCAAGCGGTAGGGCTTGTCATCATGCATGACCATGGTGTCTACCGCATCGCGGGTAGTGCCGGAATGGTCGGCCACGATAGAACGCTCGTTGCCGGACATCTTGTTCATGAGGGAGGACTTGCCGGCGTTTGGCCTGCCGATGATGGCGATGTTCACCGCGTCCTCGAAGGGGTCGTCCTCGAGGTCGGCGGGAAGCTCACGCAGGATATCGGTAACCTCGTCGAGCAAGTCACCGGTGCCGGTGCCGTGCATAGCGGAGACAGGACGGGGATCGCCCAGACCCAGGGAGTAGAACTCCCACATCTTCTCCTCCTGGCGAGCAGGGTCGTCGAGCTTGTTCACCAGCAGGATGATGGGCTTGGAAGACTTGCGGAGAATGCGAGCAATCTCCTCGTCATCGGCGTTGATGCCGGTCTGGCCGTCTACCAGGAAGAGGATGACGTCAGCCTCTCGCGTAGCCTCGAAGGCCTGGTTGCGGATGGAGCCCTGAAACTTATCGTCAGAACCCATCTCGATACCGCCCGTATCGATGAGGGTGAAGCGAATGCCATTCCAGTCCGCCTCATGGTAGGAGCGGTCACGGGTAACACCGCGCATGGAGTGAACGATTGCGCTGTCATCCTGAGCGATGCGGTTCACGAAGGTAGATTTGCCCACGTTGGGCCTGCCGACTACGGCAACAATGGGAAGTGCCATTACTCATTTCCCTTTCTTCAGCGCCCCTGCCCCACGGCATTCCCCACGGAACAGAGAACGAAACATGTACGTATAACTGATTTAGGATACCACGGTTACCCAAAACGAGAGATGCGACCAGGCAAAGATTCCACGACCTTCGGCAAAGGTTGGGCAAAGGGTCGAGCAAGAACACCCCGCAAAGCGACTTCCGAAAACCTCCCGAAAACGCAACGCAGAGCACTTGTGAGCAGCGCCCTACAGGAAACGCAACGCGATACCCCTCAAGCGACGCCCTACAAGGAGCGCAGAAACTCCTCTACCTTCACGATATGGGATTCAGGGGTGGAAGCACCGGCAGTGACACCCACCTTCCCGCAATCGGCGAACCATTCCGGCTGCAGCTCCGCCACATCTTCTACGTGGAAGGTACGGGGGCAGATGTCTGTGCAGATAGAGGCAAGCCGCGTTGTGTTGGAAGAGTTGCGTCCGCCAATGACCACCATGGCATCAACCGTGGAAGCAAGCTGGGCAGCGGAATCCTGCCTGCGGGTGGTTGCAGAGCAGATGGTCTTCTTCACCTGAGGCTGCATGCCCCGGGCATCGAGTTCCTGCAGCACCGCGTCGAGGGCGGAGCGCTTCTGGGTGGTCTGCACCACCACGCCCACCGGCTCGTACAGGTCATCGGGAATCTCGCGAGGGTCAGCCACCACCACGACCTTGGCGTCGGTCTGAGAGGCATAGGCCACCAGGCCCTCTACCTCAGGGTGGCCCTTCTCCCCCACCACCAGCACGCAGCACCCTGCGGCACCAAGCTCGGCCGCCGCACGCTGTGCACGAGCAACATGGGGGCAGGTGGCATCTACCAGCTGAAAGCCGCGACGGTCGATTTCCTGCAACACCTCAGGAGCAACGCCATGGCTGCGCACCAGCACCACCTCAGGATCGCCCTCGTCGAGGGAGTCGATGACGGAAAGACCCTTCTCCTGCAGCTCAGAAACTACCTGGGGGTTGTGGATGAGCGGCCCCAGAGAGCAGACACGCTCGTGTGATTCCACCGCTTCAAGGGCCATATCTAAGGCACGCTGCACGCCGTAACAGGCGCCAGCGCAGTTGGCACGAAGTACTTCCACTACTTATCCTCTCCGGGAAGGCTCTTGCGACTTTCGGGGACGAAGCCCGTAAGCTCAGCAGTGAAATCCCGATCATCGGGGAACAAGGCAGGCATATCTACTTCCTCAGGGGAAATGTTATAGAGCAAAGCGTAGCACTCGCGCATGACGAACCACGAACAGGCGTCCAGGCGATCCTTCTTGGGCAGGAAATCGAAGTCAGAGAGGTACACGGGCTCGCCATATACATAGGTAAGCTTGGGAAAGCGCAGGCGCTCGCCCTTGCGCTTCACCTTGTCAGCGTTCCTACAAGCAGAGGGTACCAAGGGAGCCTTCGCCATACGAGCGATGAGGCTGGCGCCAGAGTGAATCTTCAGCTGCACGTTACCCCTGCCACGGCGGGTGCCCTCAGGGTAGATAAGCACCATCTCACCATTGCGCACATCACGCACGGCACGCTTCACCACAGACAGATCGGCGGAATCACGGGCAACGGGGAATGCTCCAATCGCGGAGAAGAACCAACCGGTGAAGTAGTTCAGCTTCTCGAAGAGCTCTTGCTTTCCGATGAAGCGGACCCAGGTAGCGGGCATGGCGGAGATGTAGGCCAAGACAACTTCCACATAGGAACTGTGATTGGCTACGATAACCGCGCCCTTCCCTTCGTCGGCAAGGCGTTGGATGGTCTCGCGGCCCTTTACCTCATAGCGGAAGAGCACCTTGCAAAGTGCGGCGAGAACACCGTACACCACCTTAGGAAGAGCCTTGCCCAGAGGACGCTGGTCGCCGTCGGCCTTGTACAGAGGCCGATCGCAGTTTGCGAGAAAAGCAGACTGAAAGCTCATGAAATTACGCACCTTTCAGATTGTATGGCTATGCTGCAGCGCACCTTTGGTCGCTCCGCAGCGCACCTTTGGTCGCTCCGCAGCGCATCTTCGGCCATTCCGCGGCGCACCTTCGGTTGCTACGAAGCGTACGGCAACCGTTTCGGCTGCGACTCGGTGCGCAAAGAACCAGCAAGAAAACGAAACGAATTAGGCCATGCCTCGCTGACGGGCCAAATCGCAGACTCTTTCCACCGACTGATCGAAGGTGATGTCAGAGGTGTCTACCAGAACGGCATCCTCGGCGGCGCGCAGAGGACTCTCCGCGCGATTGGCGTCCTGCTCATCGCGGGCGATGATGTCCGCCAGAACCTCTTCGTAGTTCAGATTGCTGACACCGCGGCGCTTATTCTGACCCACGCGACGCTTCGCGCGAACCTCAGGGGAAGCCGTCATGAAG
>JAQXVU010000040.1 GCA_029225085.1 Eggerthellales bacterium
CAGACGCCTGAGGTGGGCGACATCGCCGTGGTCTTCGCTACCGGCGCTTACTGCTACACCATGGCAAGCAACTACAACGGCCAGCCTCGTCCTGGCATCGTCTTCGTGAAGGATGGCGAGGCTCGCCTGGTCACCCGTCGCGAGACCTACGCCGACCTGATGGCCCGCGACCTGTAAGCTGCCATCGAGCTTCTTCATCACAAGTTGCCCGGATAAGTAATGACGACGCCTCGAAAGGGGCGTCGTTCCTTGTTCTATAATCAGGGACGGCGGCCCGTACACTGGGCCGGCAATCGGATGCGGCGGCTTAGGCTCGCCGACCTGGAACCGAAACGTTGGCCCGCATGGCGGGTCTGTTGAGGGCGGCGCCTGGCTGGGGCCGTTCGTATGCTGCATCGCGCCGCTGTTCGGCGCTTTATCATCTCGCTTGCAAGGAGGGCGCTCATGACTGTGAAGATCGGCCTGGTTGGAACCGGAACCGTCGGTGGAGGTTGCCTGGAGATCTTGGCGAACCATGCCGAGGATTTCCGCGTGGATTACGGTGTGGATATCCAGCTGGCGGGCGTGTGCTCTCGCAAGCCCGATAAGGCCCGGGAATACGGGGTGGAGCACCTGTTCACCACCGATTATCGCGATCTGGTGAACAACCCCGATATCGACGTGATCATCGAGCTCATCGGCGGCACCGGCATCGCGGTTGACGTCATCAAGGAGTCGATGGCCGCCGGAAAGCATGTGGTCACCGCCAACAAGGCCGTCATGGCAACCCGTGGCGAGGAGATGTTCGCCCTGTGCCGCAAGCATGGCGTGCAGCTGTTCTTCGGCGCATCCGTAGGCGGTGGCATCCCCATCATCGGCCCCATGCGCCATTCCCTCATCGCCAACAAGGTGTCCAAGATCATGGGCATCGTCAACGGCACCACCAACTTCATGCTCACCCGCATGAATGCCGACGGCCTTTCCTATGAGGCTGCCTTGAAGGAAGCGCAGGACCTGGGCTATGCCGAGGCCGACCCCACCGCCGACGTGGACGGCTTCGACGCTGCCGCCAAGATCGCCATCCTGGCATCCCTGGCCTTCCATACCGAGGTGCGCATGGACGATGTGTACACCGAGGGCATTCGCCATCTGGCGCCCTTCGATTTCGCCCTGGCTCACGATATGGGCTATGCGGTGAAGCTGGTGGCCCATGCCAACCTGGTTGACGACGGCGTGTTCGTGCGCGTACACCCCACCATGCTGCCCCTCGACCATCAGATGGCCAGCGTCAACGGCGTGTTCAACGCCATCTACGTGGTGGGCGATTCCGTGGGCCAGACCATGTTCTTCGGCGAGGGCGCTGGCGCCGGTCCTGCCGCTTCCGCCGTCATGGGCGACGTGGTGGAGCTTGCCCGTCGCCTGGGAATGGGCATTCCCTGCATTGCCGGCTCCCCGGTGAAGCGCGACCTTTCTATCGTGGACATGGATGAGCTGGAGACCAAGTACTACATTCGCTTCCAGTGCGCCGATGTTCCCGGTTCGCTGGCTGCCTGCGCAGCTGAGTTCGCCAAGGCTGGCGTGTCGGTGAAGAGCGTGTCTGGCTCCACCAAGCGCGGCGATGTGGACCTGGTGTTCGTGACCCACACCGCCAAGGAAGCCGACATCCGCACTGCCATCAAGGGTTGCCTGGCCCTCGATGGCATGGTGATCGGCGGCTTCCCCGTGGTCATTCGCGTGGAAGAGTAGGGTGGGAGCGAGGACTTCTTACCAAGTGCCCTCTTTCAGTTCGTAATCGAATCCGCCGCGGCGCGTTGCCTTGATCACGTAGTAGATTCCCAGCAGGGCATATGCTGCGGCGAATACCGTGGCCACCAGGACAGATGGGACATAGAGGCTTGAGGGGATGATTCCGCTGAACGCCAGGATCGAGGCTGCGGCGGCCACGACGCAGACGATGGGCAGAGCCTCCAGAAGCACCAGGGACTTCTCGTGGTGGAATACCCAGTAGCGCAGGCTTCGGGGCTGTACCGCTGTTTCGCGATGGTGTCTGTATACCAGCGCCAGGTTTCCGGTGCCGCCGAAGGCGAATGCCAGGAGTCCGGTGGCGTACATGTTGGTGGTGAGCAGAGCCTCGGCTGAAGATCCGACGATGCTTGTTGTCAGGACGGGTTCCAGCATCAGGGCCTCGTAACAGCACCAGAGGATGAGCAGGGCGTCAATGATGACCAGCAGTCCGTGTCGTTTCGCAAGCATATGGCTATCCTTTCATGTTGCCAACAGGAAGTGTACTGGTTAAGCTGGGCAAATGGAATGAATGAGCCATAAACGGCCGCCCTGAGCGCATATGCTGCGGCGAATACCGTGGCCACCGGAACGGACGGGATGTAGAGGCTTGAGGGGATGGTTCCGCAGAACGCTGCTGGGCGCGATAGGGCGGAAGTGCCAAATGTCGCTTGCTGTCAATGCAGAGCCCTGGGAATGCCGCTTACGAGCGATTACGCTATACGGGCGAAGCGTGGATGTGTTTGCGCGACGAGGTTCGTATAATGGGCAGCTAATATCAAGTGAACAGAGGAGGCTTGCCCTGCGCCGCGGGGCGGCATTGCTTCGGATCGAGGAGGCTTGCTCATGACCGTGAAGATTGGCTTGGTGGGAACCGGAACCGTGGGCGGCGGTTGCCTGGATATCCTTACCAATCATGCAGAAGACTTCAAGCGCAACTTCGGCGCGGACATCCAGTTGGCGGGCGTATGCTCTCGCGAGCCCGAGCGCGCTGCCGAGTACGGCGTGTCCGACTTGTTCACCGAGGATTACCATGACCTGCTGAATAATCCCGAGATCGATGTGATCATCGAGCTCATCGGCGGCACCGGCATCGCCAAGGATGTCATCATGGGCGCCCTGGAGGCCGGCAAGCATGTGGTCACCGCCAACAAGGCCGTCATGGCCAGCTATGGCGAAGAGGTGTTCGCCGCGGCAGCCCAGAAGGGCCTGCAGGTGTTCTTCGGCGCATCCGTAGGAGGCGGTATCCCCATCATCGGCCCCATGCGCCATTCCCTCATTGCCAACCAGGTCACCAAGATCATGGGCATCGTTAACGGCACCACCAACTTCATGCTGTCCCGCATGAACGACGACGGCCTTTCCTATGACGCCGCTTTGAAGGAAGCCCAGGACCTGGGCTATGCCGAGGCCGACCCCACCGCTGACGTGGACGGCTTCGACGCTGCCGCCAAGATCGCCATCCTGGCATCCCTGGCCTTCCACACCGATGTGCGCATGGCTGACGTGTACACCGAGGGCATCCGCAACCTGAACCCGCTGGACTTCGCCACCGCCAAGTCCATGGGCTATGCGGTGAAGCTGGTTGCCCACGCGAACCTGACCGATGACGGCGTGTTCGTGCGCGTGCATCCCACCATGCTGCCTCTTGAGCACCAGATGGCCAGCGTCAACGGCGTGTTCAACGCCATCTATGTGGTGGGTGACGCTGTGGGCCAGACCATGTTCTTCGGTGAGGGCGCCGGCGCCGGTCCAGCCGCTTCCGCCGTCATGGGCGACGTAGTGGAGCTTGCTCGCCGCCTTGAGCTGGGCATTCCCGAAGATTGCGGTTCGCCCGTTCGTCAGCAGCTGCCTTTGGTTCCCATGGACAACCTGTCTACCAAGTACTACATCCGCTTCAAGGTCAAGGATCGCCCTGGCGTGCTGGCAGCTTCCGCTGCGGAGTTCTCCAAGGCGGGCGTTTCGGTGAAGAGCGTGTCCCAGCGCGGCAACTCCAAGCGCGACGACGTGAACCTGGTGTTCGTGACCCACACTGCCAAGGAATCCGATATCCGTGCCGCCATCAAGGCCATCCTGGCTTTGGACAACGTGGTTACCGGCGGATTCCCTGCAGTGATTCGCGTCGAGGAGTAAGCGCGCGAGCTCGGTGGCTTGAGTCGGTCTGATGCCCGCGCCGACGTGGTGGCTCGAAGTCGCACTAATGGTAAAGTCCTGGCGCGGACTGCCCTTATTGGATGAGCTCTGGGTCGGATCGGGCCCCGATTGGCAGAGCGAGGTCCGCGCTTGCTATCTTCTGAAAGATTCTTAGTAGTGCTTGG
>JAQXVU010000041.1 GCA_029225085.1 Eggerthellales bacterium
TCTACCCCTGTTGGGCTGGGGATGATGGTGGGGTTGGATCGGGCACGGGATTGTTGCGCTGGGACGACGTCAGTCGTCTTCCACCTCTTCATCTTCGAAGAGATAGCCCAAGTACCTCTCGGGGTCGTTCAGGAACGCGCGCATGAGGGTGAAGTGCTCGGTGTCCTGGTAGTTCACGGGGGCTATGCCTTTGTTGGTGAGCTGCAGCACCTCGGCGCCGGGCAGAGCCATGAGCATGGGGGAGTGGGTGGCGATGATGAACTGGGAGGTGGGCTGCAGGCGTTGAATGGCGCACATGAGGCGCATGACGTTGCGCGGGGACAGGGCGGCCTCGGGTTCATCGAGGATGTACAGGCTGTTGCCGCCGAAGCGGTTCTCGGCGATGGCTAGGAAGCTCTCGCCATGGGATTGCTTGTGCAGGGATATGCCACCGTAGGATGCGATGATGGGTCTGCCGGCATAGGGGTCTTTGTCGAGCTCGTCGATGTAGCTGGCTGCGTTGTACACGCCCTCGGCCCGCAGGAAGAAGCCGTCATCGGGGTGGCGGTAGCCTTTGCGTATGGTCAGGGCGTCGCAAAGGGTGGAGTGGGTGTCCTCTGTGGCGAACTGAAAGTTCCTGGTGCCGCCCTCGGGGTTGAAGCCCAGGTTTACGGCGATGGCCTCTATGAGGGTCGATTTTCCCATGCCGTTCTCGCCAACCAGGATGGTGATGCGGTTTGTTATGTCTAGGCCGTCGGTTTTGCGGAGGTGGCGCACGACGGGCAGCTTCTCGACGTAGCGCTCGCAGATCACGTCCTGCCTTATGCCTATGTGGGTGACGAAGAGCTCGCTGAGCATGGGGCCTCCTTAGGGTGCGACGGTTGGGCTGAGCGTGGTGCTGCGATAAGTGCGGCTGGTGGACGCACGCGTGGCGCTATCCTTCCATATCGTCGATTTCCCGGAGGCGCTTGGCCCACTCTAGAAGCTTGCCGTTGTCGAGGTACTCCTTCACGGTTCCCTCGCAGAACCGGTCCGCGCGGATGACGTAGAGGATCATGGCTAGCACGCAGCG
Organism: Eggerthellales bacterium; assembly: GCA_029225085.1. Taxonomy (GTDB): domain Bacteria; phylum Actinomycetota; class Coriobacteriia; order Coriobacteriales; family Eggerthellaceae; genus JAQXVU01. Next base: position 1,052 of record JAQXVU010000041.1, read on the forward strand.
GGCGTCGAGCTGGATGACGTCGGCATTGTTAAACGCCTCCTGGTCATCGAGGCCGTACTCCTCTAGAACGTCGAAGTAGTCGTGGGAGCCCAGGTCGGGGTTGTTGTGGTCGCAGATGTACACGGCCTTCACGAGCTCGGTCTCTGCGACGGTGTATCCCACGAAGGGCATCTGAATGGGATCGTCGTCGGTGCCGGCGTGCTCGTGGTCGAGGATCCATTGTCCGTGGGTTTCTTCGGCCTCGAGGGCGGGGATGAGGCTGGTCAGAGGTTCGAAGCGCTTCATGGCGGGTCCTTTCTGTGTGCGGGTTGGGCGACGTGAGATGGCGATGGTTGGCGGGAGCGGCAGGTCTTTGTGGGAGCATTGCGTGGGACGGGGCTCTAGATGAGGTTTCCGTAATCTTGTCGCTGATGGAATACGTGGGCGACGATTAGTGCGTCGTCTCGGTAGGTGTAGATGACGACGTAGTTGCCCACGAGCAATGTCCTGTAGCCAAGGTTCGCCAGTTCAGGTATGCGTGACAGCCCAAATAGTTCGGGTTGTTCTCTCGCGAGGTTTATTTTGTTCTGAAACTCATCGACGAATTTCTTTGCCGGGATGGGACTGCCCGAGGCGGTCATGAGGTACGCGACGATTGCTTCTAATTCGGCTTTTGCCGTATCGAGCAGTAAAAACCTAGAGGCCATGGGATTCCCTGATTCGGGAAAGGAATTCGTCACCATCTGAGTATTTGCCGGAAGAGTATTCGTGCTCGGCAAGAAGCATCCTGTTGAGCAGGCGGGTCTGCGCGAGATCTTGTTGAAGCGCTTCGTAATCAGCCGACTTCATGACGACGAAGGCATCGTATCCGTTCTTCGTTACTGTTACGGGACCGCGGGCGTTTTCTATGGTCTTTGCGAAGGACGCAGTATCTTTCATGTCTTTGATGGGAACGCAAACGGGCATAGCTCCTCCTTAGCATAAAGATGGCCTAATTATACCATCGGAAGGGGTTTGAAGACTGGGTCGCTCTGGTGTCAATCGCGTCGGTTCAGCCTTCCCTCAAAGTCAATCTTGTACTTTTTCGAAATAGGGAGTATTAAGCCTTATCTACATTTTCTGGTTAGATTGGGAAACGCAGCTGTAGACGAGTTTTGGGTGGCAACTTAGAGGATGGGTTTTCGGCATTGGCTTTAGAAAGGTGGGTTGCATGAGCGAACTGGTAAAAATTCTTGGGCGTCGATTCGCCAGGCTTACTCCCACGGCTCGTGAGGCTCTCGCCGAAGCGGGCCTTGCCCTTACGCATGAGCAGCTTGCTATCATTGAAGAAGCCGAGCGGGCTGCAGCTGCCGAAGCTGAGCGTGTGTCCTTTGGGCGAAGCGCAGCAGATCGCATCGTGACCGAGTTGGCAGATTCTCCCTTCATCGTGCGAGATCGCGCTGACCGCTCCTTCGCCGATCTGATTTCCGCTTTCTATGATTTGCGTGACGCTGTTCCTTCTGAGGTGACGGACCAGGAGCTCACGGAACGGCTTCGTGACGCATTCAACGGCGAGGCGGCGGGCGATGCCGACGAGGCTCATGCTCTGGTGCGGGACGCTTTGCATCGTGAGTTCTTCATCGATCTGGAAGAGGACTATGAACTTCCTGCAGGCGACGAAAGGGTTCCCTGCAGGGACGATGGCCGGTGGGCTGAGGGGCAATGGGCTGACAACGTTACCGTTCCTGGATGGCATGGCGAGCGTTGGGAGGACGACTATGAGTGATATTCGCGTTGCGGGTCTCGAACATGCCGCCCAGGAGAATTTCGCAGAGCTTATGGTTCATGTGTGCAATCTATTTACCTGTGGGGAGTCTGGTAGCGTCTCAGCGGCAGAGGCTACAGACCTGGCGAATTCCGTGCTGTACGTTTTGGGAGCGAGAGACCTTTCCGCTGATGAGGCCCTTGCGATGTTGGCTCGGCCTGATTTAGTGCGGGTGTGGGGCGAGAGACGACAGCGCTTGCAAGATCGGGTGGCTGAGGTCATGGCTCTGTGGGAAGAAACGGTGCGAACCATGCCTTCCGTGCGCAACATCGCCCTTCGCGATACCCTCGAAAGCATCGGAACGCTGCCTCGGGTGTACGACGCGTTCTTCAGGGCTCATGAGGTTCCGGTCAGCGTCGATTACCCGCTGAGTGTGCCCGTAGATGAAAGCTTGCAGGGTCTCGATTATTTGGAAGTCTGGCTCACTCAGCTCCTTGCCGAAGCGCGGTTCCTTGCGCGGTTCAACGTGAACGATATGGTGGCGTACCTGCAGAGCTGGTGTCCGGATTACCAGGGTTTGCTCATTAACCTGTACGAACCTATTCGCGACGCCTGGAAGGCGGGCAAGCTTCCGATGGTGGGTGAGTGACCAAGGCCAGAGCGCCTCGTCGCTGATCTTCATAAGCGAGGGCGAATGTTCGAGATTAAGCGTAAATCCTGTAACCCCCTCTTCTTATCTGCATCATATATGGCTAAAATGGTGCAGATAATTTAGGAAGGGAGTCCCATGCGAGTGTTCGACTACGCGCAGCTGCCTCAGAGCCTGCTCACCTACGAGACCATGAATCTGGTGGCGAAGGTACACGAATGCCGTGGTCGTCAGGGCACCCATTTGGCCGCGAAGCCAGACTTCCTTGCCAGCCTCACCGGCGTTGCCATGCAGCAATGCGCCGAGGCCTCCTGCGCTATCGAGGGCATCTGCACCACTGATGAGCGCCTGCCCCTCATCCTCTCCGAAGGCGCCAAGCCTCGCAGCTGGGACGAGAAGTACCTGGCGGGTTATCGTGATGCGCTGCGGGTGGTGCTGGCCGAGTACTCCACGGCAAAGGTGACCCCGGAACTGTTGCAGCGGTTGCACAGAATCCTCTTCCACCATGGCTTCACACTGTCGGCGGGCAGGTTCCGCAACATGCAGGATCTCTTTCCCGACCCTGGTCCTGAAGGCCGCAAGATTCGCTATGCCGATGCCAAGGCGGCACCCCTGGTTTCCGTCTGGAGCTCTGAGGCGCCCAAGCCCGTGTCCTATATTGGCACGGAGGGCGCGCTGGAAGAAGCGGTGCCCGATCCGGTTATTCATCTGTGCGCGGCGCTGCGTGTGGGCCTGACCGACGACAAGTGCGACCCATTGCTGACCACGCTGCTGTTCACCCTCGATTTTCTCTGCATGCATCCCTTCGCGGATGGCAATGGCCGTATGAGCCGTCTGCTGGTGCTGTTGCTTCTGTGCCAGTCCGGGTTCTTTGTGGGTAAGTATGTCTCGGTGGCGGCGGAGATGAATCGTACGGCGGACGAGTATCGCGCGGTTCTTGCGGCGAGCTCCGAAGGCTGGGCTGAGGAATGCAATGACCCGGCGCCCTTTGTGAACTATATGTTGGGCGTGATCCTCTCGGCGTACGTTGAGCTCGAAAGCCGCGTGGTGGGCGTGAGTACGGGCAAGATGAGCAAGGCTCAGCGGGTTGCCGCCTGCATCGGCCAGGCAGAGGGCAAGGTGTGCAAGGCGGACATCCTGGCGGCTTGCCCCGATGTGAGCATGACTACCGTCGAACGTGTGCTGGCCGACCTGCTAGCCGAGGGACGTATCCGCAAGGTTGGTGGCGGCCGCAGCACCGGCTACCTGTGGGTGGGGTGAATCTGCGGGCAGGGTAGAGCCCACTATTTCTGCGGGTCAAGCGGGTGCTCCTCCTGTGGCTGCCATTCCTGTGTGCGCTCTTCCTGCGCGTGCGGCTCCTGCGACCTCTACTCCCGCGGGTCAAGCGGGTGGGGTAGGACCCGATTTTAGTTCGGGGAGCAAAACCCCGTCTCAATGTAAGATTTGGCGTCTTGTTTGGTCTGGTTTTTGCGAGAGAGCGCGTCGAACTTGCGTTCGTGTCGAATAACGCCTTGTTCGTGCAATCGGATATCGCCGAAGCGGTTCGAAACCCTCGGATAAGCCAAACAAGACCGCAAATCTTGCAAAAACATGCCGATTTCTTTCCCTGGCTCACTGTGCCGAGCCGATTGCATCCCTTTGGGATTGCGGCGCCAGATTGATGCATCCCGATCTGATGCGCTGACCCCGGGATTCGTTTGCTGCGGGATTGCTATTGCCGTGGGGCTACAATTGTCCTGTTGCCGACGTGGTCCGTGAGAGGGGTTCCCATGAGAACGTTCATTGCCCTAGAACTCCCCGAGGAGTTTGCCTACGAGGTGGCCGAGCTGTCTCGCAGCCTTTCCCATGAGGTGAGGGGCCGTTTCATGAAGCGGGACACCTATCACCTGACCTTGGCTTTTATGGGCGACACGTCGCCAGAGGGAGTCTCGGCAGCCTGTGAGGTTCTTAATTCTTTGGAAGGTGGGGGAGCGGTCTCTCTGGTTCCGAACGGACTGGGCAAGTTCGGTCGCAGCGCTGATGCGACGCTTTGGCTTGGTCTGGTGGAACGTCCTGAACTTCTGTCCCTTGCTGAGGATGTTCGCGTTGGCCTGCGTGCACAGCACGTCTGGTTCGACCCGAAGCCCTTCAAGCCCCACATCACTCTGGCTCGACGCTGCAAGCTTACGGGCGCGAATCTGAGCCAGCTCCCATTTCCTGTCACGTCGGAAGCTACGCGAGTGACGCTTTTCAGAAGCACCCTTAGCTCGGAGGGCGCCTCTTATGAGCCCATTCATACGGTGGGCTTGTGGGATTGATGCGAACTTCTGGAAACTGAAGCGATCTTCCGCAAACCTCGCGAAGGTGTCTTTTGCCGAGTAATGCACAGCGAAAAGCTTTCCGTGCAACATGGGCTTGTCATTCTGCACTAGCATGCTCCCGTACCTTATGCGGGGCAGCGGATAGGCCTTGCGCAGGTGCATGGCGCGGGGCCGAGCGGATAGGCCTCGTGCGTGACGGGCTGAGCGGATTGGCCCGAACGGAGCGGGGCTGAGCGGATTGCCTCGCGAAGCCGGAAGCAAGGAGCACACGTGCGGCTTGGAGTATTGCTGATGAACACGGGAACGGCCGATGCGGCTACGGTTCCCGCGATTCGCGCGTATCTGGATCAGTTCCTCATGGATCCCGCCATCATCTCGGCGCCGTATCCCATTCGTCGATTCGTCGTGAACCGCATCCTGAAGACGCGCCCGGAGGCGACTCTGCCTCGCTACAGGAATTTCTACACCCAGGAAGGCTCGCCCTTCATTCGCACATGCGCTCAGCAGGCGATCCTCCTTCAGCATGTCCTCGAAGCCCGCTTTGGCCTCGTCGCCGGCAAAAGCAATGTGGAAGGTGCCGCAGGAGCCCAGGCTGATTTCACGGGGAGGAACCAGGCTGATCTCGTCGCAGGAGCCCAATCTGATCCCGTGACCGCCGTGAAGGTGGTCTCCGCCATGCGCTACGGTAACCCTTCGCTGCGTGCTGGCCTGAAGGAGCTGTGGAAGTTCGAGGCCGACCAGGTGGTTTTGTTGCCTGCGTATCCTCAGGAGGTGAAGGTCTGCACAGGCACCTGCTTGAAAGCAGCCAGCAAGGAGCTTGACCGTCTGCGTCGAGACGTGAATTGGAGCCCCTTTGTTGTGGAATGCGGGTCGTTCTATGCAGATCCTGCGTGGCGCGAGGCCCTCGCCCAACAGGTAGAGGCTCATTGGGATCATCGGACTCCCGAAGGTGTTCATGAAGCGGGTGCGAAGCTGCTGGTGAGTTTTCACTCTACGCTGGTGAAGGACATTCGGGCGGGGGATCCCTACGAGGGCCAGGTACAAGAGACGGTCAAGAATCTCGTTGCTGACCTGGGCATTCCTGAGGAGGATGTCATCCTTTGCTACCAGAGCCGCTTCGACAACAGGAAGTGGTTGCAGCCTTTGGCCCCCGCAGTAGCCCACGACCTGGCAAAACAGGGTGTGCAGGACGTGGCGGTGGTGTGCCCTGGCTTCGTCGCGGAAAACATGGAGTCCGCCTTAGAAATCGGCGTCGACTTGCGCAATGAGTTTCAGACTGCCTCTACGTCGGGCGCTCGCATGACCTATGTGCCTTGCCTTAACGACGATTCCGGCCTCATTCAGGCATTTGCTAACTGCGTGATTCGGGCTTTGGAGTAGGATCCCTCTCTTCAATAGCTCATTGCTAGCAATTGCCTGGGTTGTATCGCTTCCCACTACTCTTTTCAACGCATAAGGAAAAGCACCCAGAAGAGGAAAAGCGCCCCGAAGGGCGCTTTCCAAATTGACAGAGGACCGAAATAGCTGGTCGGTCAGGAGGCGTTGATTCCCGAGCGGTCGGGAGGCCTTGCTTACCTCGGGGCGGTCGGGAGACGCTGATCGCTGGTCGATCAGAAACCTTGCCAGCCCTTAGGGGATCGACAGAACCTTGGTTCCGTTGGGGATGTGGTCGTACATCCACTTGGCGTTCTTGATGTCCAGGCGCACGCAGCCGTGAGTCATGTTGTGGCCCAGGGCGTTCTCGAGGATGTCGCTGCGCTTCTTAGAGCCGGTGACGTAGGTCTCGCTGTGGAACAGGTAGTCGCCGTACCACTCTACCCAGTACCAGCAGGTGAAGCCGTTGCCGAAGCTGTAGCCGCGACCGTCGACGGTGAAGGTGCCCTTAACCGATGGGGTAGCGGGAGCGCCGGTTGCGCACAGCCAGTACTTCTCCAGCTTCCAGTTGCCCTTCTTGCCCTTGAAGATGGCGCAGCGGTTATAGGTGCTGCTGAAGATGACGATGTACTTGGTCTGGGAGGATTTGTTCTTCACCTTCGATGCGTACACGTTCTTCACGTAGAAGTCGAAGCCGCTGTTGCTCTTGGTGATGTAGGCATGAGCAGTAGAACCTGGGGCCTTACTGCCCTTCTTCACCAGCTTCACCTGGTATGCGGTGATCTTGCGCCAGGAGGTGCCGGCGGTTTTGGCGTTCCTCGTCCAGCCGAGCCAGCCACCTTCGCCCACCTTCACGCGGTAGTACACGTCGTACGTGTCGGCCAGCTCGCCTGTGAGCTTCACCTTAATGCCGCGGATAGTCTGCCCGTAGTTCGATGCGGTGGCGCCGTTTTTCACGTAGGAGCTCCAGCCGGAAGAGGTCTTCACCTTGTAGTACACGGAGCCGCTCAGGTTGGTGGACTTGTTGTAGATGCGGATGCCGGTGAGGGTGCCGGATCCTGCGCTCTTGCCCATGGCCACGGAGCTTGCCCAGGAGGATTTCTTGGCTTTGTAGCTTACCAGGCCGCGGGTGAACTTGGCATATACCTTCACGGCGCCGTTCTTTGCGTTTGCGCTGGTGAGCTTGGTAACCTTGGTCTTAAATTTGGAATCGAGGTACCAGCCGGCAAAGGTGTAGCCAGAGCGGGAAGCTTTGGAAAGGGTCAGGCTGCCGTCGGAGCTGAAGGATTTGGCGTTAGAGGAAGCGTTCTTGCCGCCATTCAGCACGTAGGTAACGGAGATGGAAGTGGCCTCTTCAGCTGGGTCGTCGGGATCTTCGCCATTGTCGGGATCGGTTACGTCGGCAGGGGTGGCGATAGGCTCGTTTGCAGGCGCGGTGGAAGCATCGGCTGCGCTATCGGAAGCGGCTGCGCTATCGGAAGTGGTTGCGCCGTTGTCTTCCTCTGCGGCAGCGGGGGCGCTTGCGACGCTGCTGTCTGCCTCCTGTGCGTTGGCTACCTGCATCAGGGGGCTGAAGCCGGTGACCAATGCCAGGGCCAGGAGCAGTGCGAGCCCCTTCTCCCAGGTCTTTGTCAGGGTCATGAGGTCCTCCTTATGGTCGGAATCGTCAATCTTGTGGTTGGGATAATCGGGGAAAGTATACCACCTCAGGTTTGTCGCCTCGCCATATGCAAGCAGCCCCTCGGGTGAGGGGCTGCATTTGTAACTACTATTGCGGTGCGTCACGCATCGAAGATGTTTTGCATCGCGCCAGCGTTTCGGCGGAGTGCGTGCCGTGCTGCGTTTTGGCGATGATAGGCGGCTTCCAGAGATTGGTCGCTAAATCGCGGAACCGCGTCACCGCGTCGCGCTGACCCTCTTTTCTACAGCTCTACCTGCTCGAAGAGCTCGCGACCCATGCCGCACAGAGGGCACTTGAAGTCGGCGGGCAGCTCAGGGCCGTCTACGTACTCGATGTGGCCGCAGATGGTGCAGCGCCAAGCAGTGCGAACGCCAGAGGCCTCAGTTGCAGGCGCGGCCTCCTCTTCCTTCACGGCAACGGTGGCGTCGCCCTCGAAGCTAGAAGCCTTAGGAGGAGTCTTGCCGCCCTTCACCTGATGGTAGTAGGCGTAGGTCATAGGGGCGCCAAAACCAGTAGACTCGGCCTCTTCAACCTCGCCGATGAACATGAGGTGGGTTCCCACATCGATGGTCTGCACGACCTTGGCGGAGAAGCGAGAGACGGTGTGCTCGGTAACGTAGGGGACGCCAGCGGCATCGGCGGCGAAAGGATGCTCGGCGAACTTGTCGATCTCGGCGCTGGTGCGGAAGCCGAAGGTGCCGATGAGGTCCATGGGGGTGTCCTCGTCGAGGATGACGGCAGTGAAGCGGCCGGACTCTGCTACCAGGCGAGAGGTGACGTTCTCCTTGTTAATTGCCACGCTGACCTGGGCAGGAGAAGAAGTCACCTGGCACAGGGTGTTCACAACGCAGCCTCCACGCTGGTCACCGGACTGTGCGCCGATGATATACAGGCCGTAGGAGAGGCCACGGAATGCTTGCTTGTCGATCATTGGGATCCCCCTTTTGTGTCGGAATGCGATGGGCTCATTGTAAAGCATATTGATACTGATTCCTATTAGACAATTACCCAGTATGGGGTATTTGATGTGGAATGATTTGCCGCCCATGAGGATCTCTCCTTCTCGCTACTATATTCAGGAGCAGGTGGAAAGCGCGCGAGTGATGTGCATGCCTGCAGCTGGAAGCCTTGAGGGTGCGTATGCTCTGGGAGCGATGCAGGTGGAAGTGCTGATATCGTGCAGGGGCATGTACGTTGGCCGATGTTGAAAGGTGGGCGAACCGTGGGCAGCAAGAAGCGCTCTGCGCGGGCGAAGGAAATCGCCCAATTCAAAGACAGCCTTGGGGCTGGGGATCTGTTTGGCGGGGAAGACGACATCTTCGCCCGTGAGGACCAGAGGCAGCAGGAGCTTGCCGAGGCTCGGGAAGATGCGATGCGCTTGAAGGCTTGCGAATCGAAGAATCGCTATCGCAGCCGGACGGAAGCCGAGGAGGCCATTGCCTCCTGCGCGGAATACGGTACCAAGGGCCTGCATTGCTACAAATGCAAGTATTGCGGAGGCTGGCACCTGACCTCTCATCCTTGGGAGTAGATCCCGCTCTGGGAACGGATCCTGCTCTGGGATTGAGCCCCGCCATTAAACGCAAAAGAGGCTTGGGGCTCCAAGCGCAAAGTGTGCAAGTGGGGACATCGCGCGTATGCCACGCGGATGGCGCAGGAGCCCCAAACCTCCCGAATCAGTATGAACCCTATTGGGGTATAAGCAGTCGAAAATGTGGGTGAAATACATAGATATTACTTATTGATTCGAGGATGTTTCCAAATTGATTTCGTGCTGAATTTCAACTAGCTTGTGCTGTTTTGCAGGGAAAATGTTACTCAGATGTAGATAAACGTATCCCTTATTTGCGTTCGAAATTAGACAAAAAATGCCATGTGCGCAGGTAGGGAAATAGTGTCGTTATCGACTTGTTTGCTTTCGGATTTTCCCTTCGAGTGGAAGAAAATACACATTTTTTCTCATTTATCCTATTACCAGAGAAAGGTTTCGTTCCGGATCGCCCTAGGGACGGCCCCGACCCCGATTCTCTTCACTTTGCAGGTGGCGAGAACTGCCCGGTTCCATCGGAGCGGCAGCTGCCTAATCCGCTTCCTTTCCGCAGGGTGGGAGACCGTTCCGATCCGCCTCTTCTCACAGAGTGGGAGACCGCTCCGACCCGTCTTCTTCCAGAGGAAATGAACCTTGTTTTTCGGCGCCTGTAAAAAGCTCTTCATGGTTGCTCGTTGTGAGCATCTGACACACGTAATTTGTTGTACATTGTTCTCGCACGAGTGGCTATTTGCTCGTAGAATTAATCCCCTTTGAAAGAACCTCTTTCCACCCCTTAATGAGAAGAAACGAGCGTGGCCCAGTGAACATCGCAGTGATACTTGCAGGAGGCGTAGGAAGCCGTATGCGCTCCTTCGTTCCCGTGCAGTTCATTAAGGTGCAGGGCCATCCCATCATCTCCTATTCGGTGCAGCGCTTCGACAAGCACCCCGACATCGACGCCATCGCCATTCTCTGCCGTCCCGGTTGGGAGAACTACATCGCTGCGTTGGTGAAGCGGGAACGTTTCACGAAGGTCCGCTTCATCATCCCCGGCGGCGCCTCCTACCACCAGTCGGTGGCCAACAGCATCTTCGCCCTGAAGGGACGGGTGAAGGACGACGATACCGTGCTCTTTCAGTATGCAGAATCGCCCCTGGTCAGCGCTAAGAACATCAGCGATGCACTACTGCTTGCCAGCGTTCGCGGCGATGGATGTCCCGCAATGCCCCGAGGCTACTCCCTCAGCGATTATGCGGTGCGCATCACCACGGCGCGAGGCGACGTTATGAGTCTCGACAGCCCCCATGCCATGAGCTTCGGCGACGCCTTCGATCTGTATTGGACGGCCTATCAGAAGGGCATCCTCACCAAGGTCGATCACCACACCGCCTGCATGATGAAGGCCCTGGGGAAGACGCCCCATTTCTGCGCCAGCGCCGACATCAACTTCCGCATCATCAGGAACAGCGATCTGGCTCTCTTCGAGCGGCTGCTCGAGCTGAACAGCAAGAAGGAGTAGGAATTATGCGCGAGTCTTCCGTTAAGCAGGATTCTCTCGACACGCAGGGAGCTTGCGGTGCGCAGACGCCCGCAGGTGCGCAGGTGCCTTCGAACGCTCAGGCACCCTCTATGGATGCGTGGCTGGCGGAGGCCAAGGCCCACGAGACCGCTCCTCTGTGCGGCATGTACCTGACCCACAATGGCGTGGTGCGGGAGCTGCCCAAGAAGCTGGTGCGCCAGGGCATCGATGATGGCAGCACGGTGGTTGCCATGAACTTCTCCTATGACGCCGACGGTCTGGAGCAAGCGCGGCAGCGGGCTCTGCAGATGCCGGGCATTCATTACGTTCGCTGCTGGCTTAATGAGGGCACGCTGCAGGTGGGCGATGACATCATGTTCGTGCTCATTGGCGGCGACATTCGTCCCCACGTGGTCGACTGTCTGCAGTGGCTGGTGGGCACCATAAAGAACGAGTTGGTTTCCGAGGTGGAAGTATACGGATAGGCGCAGGCCGAGGGCGATGATGCCGCGATTGCTGCGACTGCGAATCACGTTGCTGCCGTAGATCACGTCGCGGCCGTGGATCACGTTGCTGCTGCTGATCATGTCGCGGCTGCGAGTTGCAGGGCGCGGCAACTGCAAGCCCAGGGTGCGCTGACGGGAAAGAAAGGGACGCCGACCATGAAGGGGAATCGTCGTAGGCCGGTAGCCGCTTTAGCGGTGGGAACTTTGTGCGCTTTCGTTCTGGCTCTTTTCTTGGGCGTTGCGGGGGTCCCCTTGCTGGCCCCTAATGCTAGCGACCTGGGATCTTCCTCTGCGGCTGGCTTGGTGCAGGATTCTTCGGTAGAAGATGACACTGGGGCTAGCGATGGTGCCGCCTCCGATGACGCTGGGGTCGCCGATTCCGATGCTGCTGCCGCTAACTCCGGCAAGACCGATGGCTTTCAGGCCCACGACCAGGGCGTCGCTGCTGGCAAGTCCGACGATTTCGCCTCTTCCGTCTCTGAGAAGAGCCCTTCTAAGCGCAAGGTCGTGACGGGCGACGATGGCTCTCAGTATGCGGCTGGCGAGCTGCTTCTGACTTCGGCGGAAGGCGTCTCCGAGCAGGAGGCCATACAGAGCCTGAAGAACCAGGGCGTGCAGGTGACCGAGGTGCAGGCTCTGGCATCGGACGGTGGTGGAGCGTTGGTGCTGCAGGTGTCCTATAAGGGCAACGCTGATCCTGCTGACTTGTGCGAAGCTTTGGAAGCAGACGGCGTTTCCTTTGCTGCTGAGCCGGACTACCTGGCTACCATCAATGAGGATGTGACCTGGGACGGTGAGGACGTCGATGCCGACGAGGGCGTCGATGGCGCGAGCGTCGCTGCCGATGACGCCTCTGGCAACGATGACGAGGGCGCCGACGCGGAAAGCGACGAGGATTTTGTCGCGGCGGAAACCGCTGACGACGACACGGCCGAAGCCACTGACACTACTTCCACACCTTCTTACATCTGCGACGACCCCCATGCCAGCTCGTACGGATTCCTGGCAGCAACGGGAGCCATTGCAGCCTGGAACACCGTGCGCACGCGGGGTCAGGTGACGGTGGCGGTGATAGATACCGGTGCCGACTACTCCCATCCTGACCTGGTGAAGAACCTGGTAAGTTCAGCGTACGCCGTGAACGTGGTGGACGAGCTCTCCGACGGTTCCTACGTGTACGGTGTCTCCGCCGTGACTGACAGGGTGGGTCACGGAACCCATGTGGCGGGCATCGTGGCGGCAGAGGCTGATAATGCCGAGGGCGTGGCGGGTGTCTCCTACAACGCCAAGGTGCTGCCGGTGATGGCCTATGACGTTATCGACAAGGGCTTCTACGCCTCTGACTTGGTGCAGGCCCTCGATTATCTCGTTGCCTGCAAGAAGTCTGGCGTCCCCGAGCTGCAGAACATTCGCGTGGTGAACATGAGCTTGGGCATGTCTAACTGGGTGTACTCCCTGAAGGAGGCTATTGATCGTGCTCACGAGGCTGGCATCATGGTGTGCGCCGCTACGGGCAACGAGTATGCCGGCGTGGTGAACTATCCGGCGGCCTACGATAACGTGGTGGCTGTTGCCTCGGTTGGCGTGAACGGCGATGGAACCTACGGCTCTCGTTCCCGCTTCAGCAATTACGGCGGCACGGTAGACCTTGCCGCTCCTGGTGAGTCGGTGCTGTCTACCTGTCCTCTCGCCCTGACTTCTGAGGGCTATTTGCCTTATTACTACTCATCGGGAACCTCCATGGCGACGCCTATGGTTTCTGGGTCTGCGGCGCTGTTGCTGACGGCCCACCCAGAGCTTTCCGTCGATGAGGCTGAGTACTATCTGGAACTCGGTGCTGAGGACCTTGGCAAAGCAGGACGCGACGATGAGACGGGCTGGGGCGGCGTGCGCATAGACCGATCCCTCGTGGCCGCTGATGCGGATCTCGCGTTGGAAGACGCCGTAATCTCACCCATATCTCAGCAGCGTTACACCGGCAAGAGCGTGTGCCCTAAGCTCACGGTAAAGATCGGCGACTTTACTCTACGAGAGGGCGTCGACTACAAGGCGACCTATTCTGACAATGTGAAGCTGGGAACGGCTCAGGTGACGTTGGTGGGCAAGGGGAAGGTCAGCGGATCTGCGTCTGCCACCTTCACCATTCGCGCTTTGAAAGCGGGGGAGACCTTCACCTATAACAGCTGCACCTACAAGGTCACTAAGACCGGTTCCTCCCCAGAGGTGCGACTGGAATCAGTGAGCTTTAAGGCTACCAGCGTGACGGTGCCGAAGACGGCGAAGCTGGGCACCATGTCCTACAAGGTCACGTCCCTGAAGGCCTCGGCTTTTGCGGGGCACAAGTACCTGAAGACGGTGAGCGTTTCCTACCTGCAGACCATTCCTTCCAAGGCGTTCTACAAATGCCCCAAGCTCGCTACGGTGACGCTGGGATCCGGGGTGAAGACCGTGGGGTCTTATGCCTTCTATAGGTGCCCGAAGTTGTCGAAGGTCTCGGTGGGCGCGGGTGTGAGGTCTATCGGGACGAAGGCCTTCTATGGTTGCGGCAAGCTTGCCACAGTGTACCTGAAGACGACTCATCTCTCTAGCTCGAAGGTGGGGAGCAAGGCCTTTGGCGGCACCTACGCAAAGGCGAAGGTGAAGTGCTACAAGAAGCTGTCCTCCTACAAGAAGTGGCTACCGAAGAAGGGCTTCTCGAAGAAGGTTCGCTACTACAAGTAGAGCTGCGCGGGCTGTCTTGCGGGCGGGTTTGCGACAGCTTGGGCGCCGTGCTGCTCTCCGAATTGCCTCAGTTCGGGACTGGGTTTCCGGTCGAATTGGCGGCAACGCCTCACGCATTCCTGACGTGTTGTTTTCGCGGGACGAATAACCTTATGCGAGGTCCGTTTCTCCCCATGCGTACCTACTATTTTGCGTTGGTCTGGGGTAATATGACAGATTGATTGATTGTGTGAAAAAACGGGTAGGTAAGTGTCGGAAATGGGCAACGTTTTCTGACCGTTTACGGGCTTACCTGCCTTGGCAGTTTGTTTCTGCCTGACGAAGGGAACTACGGGAGTGACCTGGGAGAATGGGTTTCGTAACCGCCATATTGCTTTTAGTTGCAGCAGCTTACGGGCTGTTCTTCCTGTATGACTGGGTGACCATTCGCTTCGCTGGTGCCAAGTGGTCGGCTGTTCTTTTCGCCGTCGCCTTCGCGCTGAATGTGATTGCGGTGGGATTGCTCCTGTATCACGAGATTCCTGCGTGCTCTTGGGACGTCCCTTGCACCCTCTGCCTCTTTGCTGCTCTTATCTGCGGGGCTCTGCTTATGCGGTCCCTGTTCTTCTGCTTACCCAAGGGCACCTATTCCGACCCCGAGCAGGGGAGGAAGGTGTACCGACGGGGCATGTATGCCGCTTGTCGCCACCCTGGCGTGGGCTGGTACTGCCTGGTGTTCTGCTTTTTGGCTCTGGCCTTCCACACCCCTGAGGCCCTAGCTGCCTGTGCCTTGCTGATGATGGGCGATGTGGCCTACATGATCTTCCAGGACAACTACAGCTTCCCCCGCACCTTCTGCGACTACGATGACTATCGGGCTACGACGCCCTTCTTCCTGCCTACCATGACGAGCTTGCGTCTGGCATTTGCCCCTGCTCCCGTTGTTGCGGGGGCGGCTACGACTGGTGCCTCTGTCGCGGCTGCGGCTGGTGCTTCCGTTGCGACTGCTGGTTCTGCAACGGCGGGCGCTTCGGCCGATGAGGCATCTGAGGCATATGCCGGGGATGTTGCCGGAGGTGGGCGGTGAGTTTCCTGCGGTCATCTAAGGACTTCGATCTGTACGGGTATCAGGATGTGCTGAACCCTGAGGCTGCATGGGACGAGTACTGCGGGTTCCTGACCCTCACCATCGACCAGTACCTGCACATTCAGCGCCGCCTGATGGAAGAGCAGATGCGCCTGTGGTGTCCTTCGGGCATCGGTCAGCGCATTCTGAAGGGAAAGAACCCTCAGACCATCGAGGAGTTCCTGCAGGAAGTTCCTCTGACTACCTATGAGGACTATGCTGACGTGCTTTTGGCTCGCAGGGAGGACCTGCTGCCTGCTCCTGCGGTTACTTGGGTCGAGACCACCTGGGAGGGCGGCAAGCGTCCTGTGAAGGTGGCCCCCTATACCCAGGGCATCCTCGATTCCTTCAAGCGCAATGGCAAGGGCATCATCATGCTTGCTAGTGCCGACGATTGGGCTCACTACGACATCGGCGATTGTGTGCTGTCGGGTCTTGCGCCGCTGCCCTTCCTTACCGGCGTCATGGGCATTATCCTCGACCAGGAGTTCGGCTTCCGCTTCATGCCCCCGCACAAGACCACCACGACCATGGGCTTCACGGAGCGCATGAAGTACGGCTTCAAGATGGCCCTGAACTCCGGCATCGATTACTTCCTGGGCATGGGCTCTATCAGCTACTTCATGAGCAAGAAGCTGGTGGGCGCGGTGTCCGGTGGCTCCCATGGCTCTGGCGGCGGTTCTTCGAAGACCTCGCTGCGTGCGGCTGCCCGCGTTCTGAAGGCGCGCAAGAAGGCCAAGGACGAGGGACGCGAGATGCTGCCCAAGGACCTGTTCACTCTGCGCGGCTTCATCTGCGCTGGCACCGACAACGCTTGCTATAAAGATGATCTGGAAGAGCTGTGGGGTGTGCGCCCCATGGAGCTCTTCGCGGGTACCGAGTGCAGCCTCGTGGGCACTGAGACCTGGAACAGGAAGGACCTGTACTTCTTCCCAGACGCTTGCTTCTACGAGTTTTTGCCCTTCTCCTACGTGCGCCAGACCGACCGCTATCTTCCCACTGTCACCATCGATCAGGTGCAGCCGGGAGAGAAGTACGAGCTGGTCATCACCTCCTTGCGAGGTGGCGCTTTCGCTCGCTATCGCACCGGCGACGTGTATCGTTGCATGGGTATCGGTGACAGGGCGGATCATTCCACCTTGCCCCGCTTCCGCTATATAGACAGAGTGCCGGGCATCATCGATATCGCGGGCTTCACCCGCATTACGGAGAACTCCGTGAATGAGGTCATCTCCCTGTCTCACCTGCCCATTAAGGACTGGTGTGCCGCTAAGGAGTTCGACGCTCAGACCGGCCATCCCTTCCTGCATATGTATCTTGAGATGGAGCCTTCCTCCATGCAGAACCTGGCGGTCAGCGAGGAGATCATCCGCCATCATCTCGAGATCTACTTCAACTATCTCGATAACGACTATGAGAGCCTGAAGGCCATCCTCGAGATGGAGCCCCTGCAGATCACCTTCTTGCAGCACGGTTCCTTCGCTGCCTATGAGGAGCTGGCTGGGGTGCCTATGCAACGCATCAGCCCCGAGCCCGACACGGTGCGCCTGCTGCTTTCCGCTATGAAGTCCCGCGAGCCCCTGAGCTTTTGGAATGAGGTGATCGGGTAATGGCCAGCTTCGCGTTCATTCCCATTTGCGCACTGTTCCTGTTCCTGTTCGAGTTCTGCATCCTCATCGCAGCCAAGCGCAACCCCCTGGTGACCTGTTTCACCGTCATGCTGGTGTTCCTCATTCTGTGGTCGGCGGGCTCTGCCCTCATGCGCATTCAGTTCCTGGGGCTCATAGACCCTTGGTTTCACTTGTCCCTGATAGGCATTTGGGTTGCCTGCGTGGCCCTCGACGAGCTGCTGTGTCGCTTTCAGCGGAAGCATCTGGCCTGGTACGAGAAGGTCCTGGCTTTGGTGCTGGTGGTTATGCTCGTCGCTAATGTGGCAACGGGTTGGTTCCTGGCACCCCCTGCTCTGCAGGAGCTTTCTAGCGGCGTGGTCGCCTTCGTGTATGGCAATTTCACCATCGGCACCTATCTCATGTACGGCGTCTTCGCGGTGTTCTCCGGCTCTATCCTCATGCGGGTTTCCGGATGCGTGCGCTGTCGGAGCCTCACCTCCGCTCAGGCCCTGCCCATTTCCGTGGGCACCGTGTTCATGATTGTGGGCCAGATCCTTATCATGCTTCCTCCCTTTGCGGGAATCCCCCTAGATATCGTGGCGGGCATTGTCTTCGGCGCCTGCTGTTTCGTGAGCTTGTACAACAAGCATCTGTTCCCCCTGACTCTGGCCTTCTCTCGCCGCACCTATGCCTTGGTAACCTTGCTCATGGTGGTGCTGTTTAGCTCGTTCTTTGTAGATGACCTGGTGGCGTTCTTCTCCGGCCTGCCCAACCCGCTGGGATCGAACAGCGTTACCTGTGTGGTGCTGCTGCTGGTGGCCCTTGCCTTCAGCATCTACGGTCTGTGCAAGCGCTTGTCCGACAGCTTCTTCCTGAAGGACCAGACCAGCAGGACCGAGAGCCTGAAGGGCTTCCAGGAGGATATCTCTCGTTCGCTGAGCGTGGCTGACATCAGCGAGCTGTATTGTCATCAGGTGGCGCAGGACGTGCCCCGTGTGCGCAACGTGCGCATTTGTCTGAAGGACGCTGAGGGCAACATGGTGGTTGCGGGAAGCAGCATCCCCTTCGAGGCGGGCACGGTGCTCTTCGAGTCTCGCAGTGCCGTGGTCGATTGGCTAACGAACCATAAGGATGTGCTGACGCCGGCAGAGTTCAGCCGCAGTGTGGAATTCAGGAGCATGTGGGAGTCCGAGCAGGCCAAGCTCCGTCAGCTCGACCTGCATTGCGTGGTGCCGCTGATTGCCGACGATCAGCTCATCGGTCTTTCTACCATTGCGTTGAAGGACCCGCGTGGCAGCCTGACCATCAACGACATGGACCATCTTCTGGGCCTTTCTTCGGTGATGGCCGTTTCCGTGAGGAATTGCCAGCTGTATGAGTTGGCTGCTCAGGAAGCTCGCAGCGATGATCTGACTGGTCTTCTGAACCGCAAGCACTTCTACAAGGCCATGGATGAGCTCTCGGCCGACAATCCCAACAGGGTCATGAGCCTGGTGCTCATAAACATCGACGACTTCAAGCTCTATAACCAGCTGTATGGCGAGGCCATGGCGGATGACCTGCTGCGCCGCATCTCGCTGATCCTCACGCAGACTGCGGGGGAGGGCAACCTCATCGGACGCATCGGTGGTAAGGAATTCGCCATCCTCATGCCTGATCGGGACACCAGCGCCGCCCGTCGTCTGGCGGAGAATCTGCAGCAGCAGATCTTCCACATGAACAGGGATGGAAGCTACGACGAGGCTCTGAAAGTGGTCACCTGCTCGATCGGCATCTGCAGCATGCCCTTCGATGCCCACACCGTGAAGCAGCTGCTCGACAACGCTAACCTGGCGGTGTTCCAGGTGAAGCAGCGGGGCAAGAACGCCATCATGGTGTATTCCACGGGTATGGCCCAGGCAGGTCAGCAGGCGTCCGAGATCGACCACAAGAGCGTGTACTCTACCTATGCCGACACCATCTACGCGCTGACGGCGGCCATTGACGCCAAGGATCACTACACCTTCACTCATTCCAACAACGTGGCTTATTACGCATCGGTGCTGGCCAGCGCCTACGGACTGAATGCCGAGACGGTGGAGATTGTCCGTGAGGCCGCCATGCTGCATGACATCGGCAAGATCTCTATCCCTGAGTTGATTCTGCAGAAGCCCGGTCGTCTGACCGCCGATGAGTACGAGATCATGAAGAAGCATCCGGAGAACGCTGTGGCCATCATTCGCCATCTCCCCAGCATGGATTACGTAATTCCTGCCGTGGTGGGGCACCATGAGCGCTGGGACGGTAAGGGCTACCCACGCAGGCTTGCGGGAGAGGACATCCCTCTGGCTGCTCGCATTCTGTGCATCGCCGACTGCTTCGACGCCATTACCACCAAGCGCTGCTACCAGGATCCTCGCGAGATGCAGAATGCCCTGCGCATCATCGAGGACGGTGCGGGCACGCAGTTCGATCCTGAGCTGGCCCGTCTCTTCATCGAGAAGGCTAACGACGGCACCATCGAGCTGCAGGCCTCCCGCTAGGGTTTCGGCGCATGGCTGCACGCTGATCGCGCTGCAGGCCTCCCGTTAGGGGTTTTGATGCGTGGCTGCGCGCTGAACGAGCTGCAGGCCACTCGCTTTGTTGCGGTTGCCCGTTTTGCTGCAGCTGCGTAGAACTTTTGCGTGCGATTTGCTGGCGGTTACGTTTCGGTGAGCTTTGGAAGAGGTTTCTCGGAAGTTTCCCCGAGCTTTGCGTAAAGGTCTGATGACCCCTTCCCTTCATCCTTGAAAGAGGAAGGGAGGTGCCCCATGAAGCGAGGAAACATTACCGCCATGTTGGCTACCGGAGCCCTCTGCGCCGTGCTCATGTTCGCTTTCACCCAGTCTGTTCAGGGTCAGGCCGCCAAGGAGCGGTCCGAAGTCCTGGAGAAATATGGGGGAGAGCAGGTGGAGGTCTGCGTAGCGACTTCTGCAATTCCTGCGGGGGAGACACCTAACCTGGGCAACACCGCCATACAGCTCTGGGTTTCGGGTCTTCTTCCCGAGGATCCGGTCACCTCCCTTTCTCAGGTTTCAGACAAGACCCTCACCACCTCCGTTGTGAAAGGCGAAGTGCTGAGCTTTCGCCATTTCGACCAGGTTGCCTCCTCGGTAGAGGTGCCTGAGGGTTATTGCGCTATTTCTGTTCCTACGGAGGATGTCCGTGCAGTGGGCGGAGCCATCGGCGCAGGCATGCGGGTAGACGCCTATCTCTCCGGTTCGTCGGAAATTTCCCTGTTGGCCGAGGATGTGCTGGTGCTTGGCACCAGTGTGACTGAGGAGGGAAATTCCCAAGCCGCATCGAAGATGTCCTGGGTTACGTTGGCGGTTCTGCCTGAAAAAGTGCCCGAGTTCATTTCCGCGGCGGATAAGGGAAGCCTGTATTTCGCCTTGCCTGGTCAGGAGCCTGATGCCGCTGACGAGTCGACCGATGAGGCAAGCGATTCTTCTGCTGGCGATGGCAAGTCCTCCGATAACGGCGGCTACTCCTCTGATGCCTCCGGCAAGTCTTCCGATAAGACTGACGGTTCGTCGGATTCTTCCAGCAAGTCCTCCGAGGATGGAAAGGGAGGTCGCTGATGGCAACGGTCATGCTTTGCGCAGACGAGGTGAGCCTGCGCTCCCCTGAGCTTCTGGGCCTTGAAGGCTACGAGCTCGACGGTCTTCCCTGGCTTGCCTGCATGTGGGATGCGGGGCTCGCCAGGCGCGCCCTGCAGGGTCCCCATGACATTTCCGAGGTCTGGGTGGTCTCCTCTGATGAGGTGGAGCCCATTAACCTTGCGGCAGCATTGAAGAAGGATGCGCCCGATGTGCGCGTTGCCTTGGTTTGCCCTCAGGATTCCGGGTCGGTGCGCAGTCGTGCCGCTGCGGCGGGGATAGATGAGGTTCTCACCATGGCGGGATTCCTCGATCGGTTCTCTTCCTTCGCAAAGGGACGGGGAAGCGTGGAGCCTGATGCCCCTATGAAGGCGGGCTCATCGTCTGGTGGTGAAGTGGCCATCCCCATGAAGGTGGGTTCTTCGTCTGGTAGCGAGGCGACCGCTCCCATTTGCGAGGAAACTGCACCTATTCGTCCTAGCTCTAAGCCTGCCGAGAAACGCGGGGATTTGGCGGTAAATGCGACTGGGGCAGCTACGGGGTCCCGCAGGGGCTACGTGCTCACCATCGTCAGCGGACGTGGCGGCGTGGGAAGAAGCACCCTTGCGGCACTGTTCTCCCTGGTTGCAGCGAGGTCGCTGCTCTCTGTGGCGGTGGTAGATGCCGATCTGCAGTTCGGAGATATGGACGCAATGCTCGGCCAGCATGATTGCCTCAGGTCCGATCAGTGCTTGCGCACCAGGGATTTCATTCCTCAGGGTGCAGTTTGCCCTGGGAAGGTCTTTCTGGTGGGCGCACCCCGACGCATGGAGCGGGGCGATCTGGTGAGGGGTCAGATTGCCGACATGGTGCGGGCGCTTCGTGAGCGCTTCCAGATTGTGGTGGTGAACACCGGGTCCTTTTGGGATGAGGCTCAGCTTGCGCTGGTGCAGGAGAGCTCCCATGTGCTGTTCCTCATGGATCAGCGCCCTTCGTCGGTGCAGATGGTGAAGGGCTGTATCGGATTGTGCAGCAGGTGCGGTGTGGCTACGTCGCCCTTCGTGTTCGCCATGAATCGCTGTCGAAAGGGCGAGGCTCTTTCGGGGGTCGATGCGTCTTGCGCCCTCGGTGGGGTAAAGGTCCTGGAGTTTCCCGATGGGGGACCTCAGGTAGAGGAAGCTTGCAGCGTGGGGAGGCCTCAGGCTCTCTTTGAGGAGGGAAATGCCCTCGTGCGATCTGTAGCAGAGGTCTTTTCTTCACTGTATCCCCAGGTGGGAGAGCTTTCTAAGAATATCTTGGAAGAAATGGCTCCTCCCGCGAAGAAGGGCTTGTTCAGCCGGTTTAGGAGAGGGGGCGGATCGTAATGTCCCTTATCGATGTGGTGCTCAGGGCGAACAAGGACGAGGAGGTCCCCGAGGCGGCGAGCCTGGGGGTAGAGGAGCTGGCGGAATCTATGCGCGCGTACCTGCAGAGCCGCTTGCCCAGTTACCGCATGGCTCGGCTTATGCGGGAGAGCCCCCAACGTGCCCGAAACGAGATTCGCAGTATCTGCTTGCAGGGATTTGCCGAGGATGCCTATGGGACGGTGAACCTTTCGGAGGCGCAATGCCAGCAGGCGATAGACACGCTGCTGAACAGCATCTTCGGCTATGGGCTCCTCGAGCCTCTTTTGGAAGATGAGACCATTACCGAAATCATGGTGAACGGGACGGAGTCGCTTTTCTACGAGCGCGATGGCGTCATTTGCCAAGCAGAGACGCGCTTTCGGGATGAGGAATCCGTGCGCGCACTTATAGACAGGATCATTGGGCCAGTTGGCAGGAGGGTCGATGAGTCTTCCCCTATGGTTGACGCTCGTCTGCCTCAGGGTTACCGCGTGAACGCCATCATCCCCCCGCTTTCTCTGACGGGGCCCGTGCTCACCATCAGGAAGTTTTCTCGGCGAGTCATTACGTTGCGGGAGATGCAGGAAGCGGGATCGGTAGAGGCTCCTGTGACTCAGCTGCTGAAGTGGGCCATTGCCGCGGAATGCAATCTTCTGGTGTCGGGGGGAACCGGCACGGGAAAAACCACGCTGCTGAATGCCCTGTCCTGCGAGATAGACCATGCCCAGCGCATTGTCACCGTAGAGGACTCCGCTGAACTGCGATTTTCCGAGCATCCTCATGTGGTTCGGTTGGAATCCCGCCCTCGTAATGCCGAGGGGCAAGGCGAGGTGACCATTCAGGATCTGGTGATCAACGCCCTGCGCATGCGCCCTGACCGCATCATCGTGGGCGAGTGCCGCGGTGAGGAGGCCAATGACATGTTGGTTGCTATGAACACTGGTCATATGGGATCCCTCTCGACCCTTCATGCCAACTCTCCGCGAGATGCCGTCATCCGCCTTTCAACCATGGTGCGATTGGGAGCCGAGCTACCAGTAGACGTCATCGAGCGACAGGTGGGCTCGGCTATCGATCTCATCGTGCAGGTAGAGCGCTCGTCTTCAGGAGAGCGCTATGTGTGCCAGATATGCCAGGTGGGCCTCGCCGAAGACGGATGGACCCTCCTGCTCGACGAGGTGTACATCAGGGATTCCTTCCAGGCGAAGGGTGAGTGGAAGATGGCACCCCTGTTCGTGAAGCGACTTGCTGATAAGGACGTTGCGACTGAGGAGGAGGTGGAGGAATGGATATCGGAACTCTCCTTGCCTTCGCAGGATTCGTAGGAGCCTTCGTGTTCGGGTGCTTGCTGTTTCGTGTGGCGGATACCCGAGCTCGAAGAATTCTGCAGGTTGTTGGCGCTCAGGTGGCGGCGGGAAGCGATGCGGGCTTTTTTCAGAGGTCGTTAAGGACGGGAATTCCCCAGATCTCTCGCATCGCCGATGCTCTCAGGCGTTTCTCCCTGGTGTCTGGGTTCGCGGAGAACCTTGCCTGGTTTCTGCGTCGTCGAGGATACGAGACTGATCCTGCCAAAGCGCTCGAGTGTCTTATCGCATCCCTTGTCGCACTTTCTCTGATGCTTTCGGTGCTGTCGGGCTCGGTGGCGGTGGGGTTGCTGCTTTCCTGTGGTGCGCTTCTTGCCTTGCAAGGTGCTTTGCAGAGCAAGAGAGAGGAGGAGGCGCAGGCCATGCGTCAGGGGGTTCCTGATGTACTGCATGCCATGGGCGCCTGCTTTGGGTCCGGCCTCTCGTTGTTGCAGACCTTTCAGCATCTCGCCCAGGAAGAGTCCGGCCCTTTGCGGGAGGCGTTCGGAAAGGCTGCAGGTGCTATGGAAGCGGGGGAGACCCCCGAGCAAGCCCTTGCCATCTTAAGGGACGAGGCGAAGGTGCCCGAGATCCTCTTCGTCAGCGTTGCCCTTGAGGTGCAGCACCGATCCGGCGGCAGTATGCAGCAGGTGCTCGAGGCGGCTCGGGAGTCGGTTGCAACTGAGCTGTCTCTCGAGCGGCAGCTTCGGGTGCAGACGGCTCAGGCAAGGCTTTCCGCACAGGTGGTGACAGTGATGCCCTTTCTGTTGGTGGGAGCCATCTCCCTGTTGTCCCCTGGGTTCCTCGGTCCTTTCTTCTCCTCAGTTACCGGGCTGTTGCTGCTCCTGGTTGCCTTGGGGATGCAGGTAGCGGGTGTCCTCATCGCCAGGCGCATGCTGAAGGTGCCCCTATGACGATGCCAATAGTGCTGAGCTCGGGGAATTTCTCGCAGCGAAGCGGCTGCTTTCCTGGTAGGTGGTGATCTTATGACGACGGTGCTGATGGTTTCCCTGCTGGTTTTCGGCTATCTGTTCGGTGCGTGTGCGTGCAGAGTGGCTTTGCAAGAGCTGGCCCTGCGTCAGAGAAAGCGGGCCTTGGGGTTCGTATCTGCTTCTGACGGAGAAGTTGGTCCTAGGCTGCAGTCGACGGGTGTTGCTGCCGCCTTGGTCGGTTTCATGCGCCGAGAATCTGTTCGGGTGCATGAGGGCTCTTTGCCGGAGGGATTGGCGGGAAGGCTTCTGCTGTGGGGTGCTGGCGGGCTCAGCGAGCAGCTGGGGAAGGCTGGCGTATCCCAGGTGGTCTCGGTGGAAGGCGTGGTCCTTGCACGAGGGAAGCTTGCCCTCGCTCTTGCTGTGGCGGGGTTGTTGCTGGGGATCTTCTTTTCCTGGCAGCTCTCTCTGCTATTGGGCCTTTTGGGTTTTGCGGGTGCTTTCGGTTTGATCCCCTGGGCGCTTAAAGCAGAGATGCGCATGAGGAGGGTGAAGCTGGAGTCCGAGCTCTCGGAGATGCTGGAGGTGGTGGTTCTGGGCTTGTCCGGTGGCCTGTCCTTCGAGCGATCCCTGCATCTGTATTGCCAACATTTCCCCACGTTCCTCTCCGAGGCTTTCGGCAATTGTCTTAAGCAATGGAAGTGGGGCATCACCACGCGGGATCAGTCCCTGAAGGATTTGGCCAGCCAGTTCGATTCACCCTTGCTCACCCGCGTTGTCGACAGCATGGTTCGATCCTTGCGCTTCGGCGTGCCAGCGGCAGGGGTTCTTAGTGAACTTGCGACGGAGGCCAGGGAAGCACGAAAGGCTTACCTGCAGGAACAGGTGGCTAAGGCGCCCGTGAAGATGATGGTGCCCGTTGGGGCTCTGATTCTTCCCGCCATGTTGCTGCTGGTCATGGGCCCGGTGCTCTTAGAGCTCATGAACGGTTTCTAAAGGAAAGGTACGTGAAATGAAGTGTTTGCAACGCGTTTGGTGCAGAACCGCGTCTTGGTTGAAGACGGGAAGCCGCGGTCAGGGAACAACGGAATACGCCATCTTGGTGGGCGTTCTGGTGGTCATTGCCATTTTGGCTATCACGCTAATCGCTCCGAAGGTGCAGAGTCTGTGGGACGCCATAGCGACGGGCATAAACGGTCTGTGACCGATGACTTGGCCGATTGGCCTGATCCGCTGCTTCGAAGAGGTTCATTCTCCGTTTTGCGTCGTAAAACATTCGGCTATCTGAGGAGTGAAGCGGGACAGAGCACGGTGGAATACGCCGTGGTGCTCTTCGCTGTCTTGGGAATGCTGGTTGGTTTGGGCGTTCTCGGGAACTTCTTGCAGGATGGGGGGCTGGTGCAGCATGCGCTGCAAAGCGCCTCTCATCATCTGACAGCGGTTTCGAAGGGGGCGCTTCTCGATGTGTTCCTGTATTAAGGGGTCTTTCAGAACGCTACTTCGTGCCGAAGCCTCAGGAACCTGTGGGGCCGCAAAGGACTCAGGGGTTAGCGACGAGACAAGGTCTTTCCAGATGAATACGGCTTGCTTTGGGAGCGGCTTCGCATCCGGGAGCGCGATTGATCTTTGGCGAAGGCGCGGTCAGTCGACGATCGAGGCGGCGGTGACTATTCCCGTCATCTTTCTGCTGCTGCTTCTGCTCTTGCAGCCGGGTATCTATCTGTATGACCGCGTGGTCATGATGGGTGCCGCGGCAGAGGGCTGTCGTCTGCTGGCCACGTCCGAAGAGGTTTCTGGTGCCGGTGATGAGGGGTGCGAGCAGGCTATACGGAGGAGGTTGGGAGCCATCCCCTCCCAGGAGCTCTTCCATGTGTACGAGGGGGAGTGCAGCTATCAGATCGGTTTGGAAGGCAGCGAGGCCACGGAACGGGTGCAGGTGACCATCGAGAACAAGCTGCGTCCGCTTCCCATTCTCGATATGGGGGCGACGTTACTTGGTCTCACCGATTCCGAAGGCTGCCTGACGTGCAAGGTACAGGTCTCTCTGTCCACTCAGGATGAATGGGTGGCTCAGGGATCTTTGGGGCTGAATCCGTCGGGCTGGGCGAATGCGAGGGAGGGGACGTCATGAAAATGGGCACGCGATCGCTGCTCTTCGATGAGCGAGGCTTTTCGACCATTGGCATGGCCCTTGCCATGATCATCACCCTGGCTCTGATATTTACCGCAGCGCAGGTGCAGCAGCTCTCGAGCGCATCTGCCGAGATTCAGGAGGTAGCTGACAGTGCGGCTTTGGCGGCTGAAAATGAGGTCGCCCAGTTCTATCTACTGGCTCAGATCTGCGATGCGGTTCTCCTGAGCCAGACCCTTGCCGTGATGCTGACCTATGGGGCTGGCCTGGTCTTCCTTTGCGTGCCCTTTATGCAAGGCTTGGGGCAGGATTTGCTCGCCATTGGCGAGAGCCTTCTTTCGGCTCGGTCTGACTTTTACAAGGCGGCCACGCAGTCTCTGAACACCTTGCAAGACTCACTTCCGTTCTTGGCCATGGGGAAGGCCTCTTTGGTGATCGCTGCCAATGCCAACCCTCACCTGGGAACGTCCTATGCGGGATTGGGCATTCTCCTGCCCTTGCAGGGTCAGGACATCGTTGCTTCAGACTTGCAAGGCTCTGAGGCGTTGGCGCAGGAGATAAGGCAAAGCGGAGACTCCATTGCCGACGAGGCGCGAAAGGTAGAAGAGCTGGCGGCCGAGGCTAACGAGGCGAAGGAGAGAGCCTTCATGGCCGATTGCGGCGCGAATCCTGAATACTGCATGTACCAGCGGGCTTCGACGCTTGCCGGCATGACGGGCTCGGAGAACCCCCTGTATTCCACGGTGGATACCTGGAGTTTCTCAGTGGCGCTTCAGCGTGCTAGGGCCTACTACGCGAAGCGCTATGAGCAGGAGGCTCCAGCGTCGGATGACGTGATGGAACAAGCGCGGTCCGTTCTCAGGAAGAATTTCTACGCCTTCGCGGTCGATCAGATGCAGGAGGGGTACGTGCACGAGGACGAAGCCAGGGGTTTCTCGGCGAACTTTCCTCTTATGCCGAAGAACACTGAGGAGATGAAGGGCACCGTTTTGTATTCCCAGGAGGTTTACCCGTTGTCGGAGCTTAACGGCAAGACGGTCATGCATGCCTATGACGGATGTCCGGGAATAGGGACGATTGCCGGGAGAGGATCGTTGGCTGCAAGAGATCGCAAGAACATGCCGGAGTGCCCGTACTGCCATCTGACCTCGGCGAGTATGGGAAAGGTCGCTTCTGCCTCTACTGCCATAGAGAACGGTTTCGAGTACCACTACAACATCGTTGCCGAGGCGGCGAAGGAGTACCAGGAGAAGCAAGGCGACTATCAGCAGGAGGCTTCGGGGGTTAAACAGACGGTTTCCGATCTCATGGCATCCTTGCAGTCGCTGGTTGCCCAGGGAGCCTCTCAGCGTATTTCCGTGTCGCCTCCCGGGCGAGTGGGGGCCTTGGCCCTGGTGTTCAGCACCGCGGAGGTTTCGTCGGAGGGCGGCTATTCCAACGGTTTCGTAAAGAGCTCGGGAACGCTGGGGACTCGGCTTGCCATCTCGGCGGCAACTTTGGCGCCTGATTCATCTGAAGGATCAAAGACGGTTATCACCTCCTTGCTCGATGGTTTGCGAGACAGGGTGCCTTGGTTGTCCTCTACGCAGGGGTCGACGCTTCTGCAGATTTGGTCGGCGGCTCTTGGCAGCTATGGGTCAGGGCAGGAAGCCCTGGTGGAAGGAGTGCGGCAGGTCTGCTCGAAGAGCAAGCTCCTCAGCGCCAGCGGCCTTGGGCCGTGGGCTGCGGACAAACTGCAATCTGCCATTGAAGCCCTGGGTTTGCAGGCGGCGGATTTGTCGGCTGTGCGACCGGTGGTGGTGAACAGCTATCACGTCCTTGCCGCCGATGGCTCAGCCTTCTCCTCCCAGGTGCTCTCGGCGCGCTCATGGGCCCTGTCTTACGGAGAGGGGACCTTGCTCTCTACGGCTTTGTCTTACCTGACGTATCAGGGAGTTTCGCAGCTGGCTTCTCTAGCGGGGGATTTTGCGGTGGCCACCATAGGCTTCACGGGCTCTCCGTCGGGTGATCAGGTGCTGTCGGTGGTTCTGCCTTCCTTCATACGGGGCATGTCGGCCGATGCGGCGAATTCATTAGTTGCGCGTTTGGGATCTTTGTTCCCTACGTTGTCGGGGGTGAGGCAATGGGAGTGATGGGATTGCTCGTGAAGGGTGCTTCCGGGTCGCGGGGGCAGATGACCATCGAGCTGGTGGTCGTGCTGCCTGTTGTCCTGGCCTTGGCAGTGGTTGCGGTGAATGCGCTGCAGTTCTTCGGGGATTGCGCCGCCTTCGACAGGGAGGCTCGTAATGCCATACGCGTGCAGTGCACGTCCCTTACCTATGGGGAGCTGGGGGAAAGCGCAGCTTCCCAGGTGCAGAGCTATCTGGAAAGCCAGCTAGGAAGCGAGTATCTGTCCTGTTCAGTGCAGATGCAAGCTGAAGCGGGTGGGCTGGTTCGGTATGAAGCAACTTTGAGCTATCTGCCCAACCTCTTTGGCAGAGGTATGCGGTCGGAGGTCTTCGGGGTGTCCATGCCTGCCCTTACTCATAGGACGTTTCTGGTGGTGGATCCCTATAACCCGGGGGTGGTGTTCTGATGGGCGCGAAGTTGGCGGAATCGAAGCCGAAAGGCGTGAATGCGATGGGGGTGTGAAGGCGATGGGCGCTGGGGAGGTAGGTGCAAAATCGATGGGCACGAAGGCAGTAAAGGCTCTGGGCATCGTCGTCGTTCTGCTAGCGGCGGTGTGGCTGGTGGGCCGCGCTGTAGAAGGAGAGCCGAGCGCTTCCTCTGATGGGGGAAGCCTTGAGGTTGCGATGGTGCAGGGCCGGGATCAGGAGCTGTCCGATGCCCTGTCCTTTGCCAAGGAACTGGGGTTCTACGGCTCGGTAAATCTGTACGAGCCGGGAGAATCCGATGCGCAGCTGCCTGCGGGATTCACCCAGGAGCTTCTGTCGGTGGACTCCTATTCTGCGGTGCTTGTTGCGGAGGGGAGGAACTTGGTGGGCTTTGCCAGCAACCTTGCGGCGAGCGCCCTGTATGAGCAATGCCTAGATGAGCTGACGGCGAAGGGATGGGTGGCGGTGCCCTCTGGTCAGGAGAACCAGTGCTCTTTAGTGAAGGAGACTGGTGAGTACACCTGGGCCTATTTGGTATGCGCCGATTCGTCCGAGGGGAGCATGGGAGCCCTGTCCTTTCAGACGGAGCAACTCGAAGATCGGGGGTGATGGCATGAGGATGAGGCTCGCCACGTCGTTCGCGGCGAGAATGAGAGGGCTGTTGGGGGTGATGCCCGGTAATGAACGAGCCGAGGGCGTCCTTGTTCTGGCGCCCTGCAGATCCGTGCACACCGTGGGCATGGCCTTCGCGCTCGACATCGCCTTTGTGAGCTCGGAGGGGCGGGTTCTTGCTTCGCAGAGACAGGTTCCGCCCGGTCGCTTCCTGAAGAGGAGGGGAGCGGCAGCGGTGCTGGAGCGACGATCGTGCAAGTGCCCGTGGTATGAGCCAGGGGAATTCGTGTCATTGGCAGTGCCAGAAGAACCTGTAGGGCTTACGGCGCTTGAAGGGCTACAGAGCATGATGAAGGAAGGGAAGTGACGCTATGAAAACGTGTCCCGTATGCCATGGGAAGGTGTTTGACGATATGGACACCTGCTTCGGCTGCCTGCATTCCTTTGCAGGGGACGAGGGAATGCGAGAGGCTGATAGGCCCATCGCCCCTGAGACGAAGCGCCGCCCTAAGGAGTGGACGGTGCCTCAGGTGCTTGAGATGCCAGAAGAGAAACTCGTCGGCGGGGTATTGGAGGAGCTGTCCGCCGCCAAGGCACCTGAAGAGTCGACCGCTGAAATGCCCGTTGGCAAGACGCTAGAAGAAGCGCCCGTTAAGGAAGGGTCTCTTGGAAGCTTCCCCCTCCCTGAAGGCTATAGATTGGTGATATCCGTAGAGCGGTCGTGAATCATCTTCTCGATCTCGTGGCCATGGTTATGGAAGAACACCATCATGTCTCGGGTGAGGCTGTAGTTGTCATTCTCGCTGGGAACATCCTCAGGGGCGTACCAAGCGGCATCGGCCAGCTCGGAAGTGTCGAGGGTGATCTCGTCGGATCCGTCGAGCTCGCAGAAGAATCCCACCAGCAGGGAAGAGGAGGGAGGCCAGGGCTGGCTTCCATAGAAGGTGATGTTCTTCACCTTCAAGCCGACCTCTTCGGCAACCTCGCGGCGCACGGTGTCCTCGATGGGCTCGCCGATTTCCGAGAAGCCAGCGATGAGTGCATGGGAGGTGTAGGGCCTGCCGACGTAGCGGCTCATGAGGAGCTTACCCTCGTGTACGATGCCCACGATGACGCCGGGGCAGATCTTGGGGTATTCCATGGTGCCGCACTTGGGGCAGCGAATCATGCGCTCGTTGTTGTCGAGCTCGGTCTTCGAGCCACACCTGCCGCAGAAACGACGGCTCTCGTACCAGTCGTTCAGCTGACGGGAAACCTGGCAAACGAAGGACAGGTCGTGGCTCATGGCTCTGAACTCAGAGGAGGGGTGAAACTCGAACTCTTCGGGAGTCTTCGAGCAGCCCTTGGAAAGTCCTGCCTTCAGCTCGTCGTTTACCACCAGGAAGTAGCGGGTGGTGCCGATGCTGAAGAGGTAGGTGAACATGTTATTGATGGCGGTGATAACGTTGGCGAAGCTGAACTCGGGGTTGCGTCCGCCGGCGCCCTTCATGCCTGCCTTGCGCAGGGTCTTCTGCTCTACGCTGCTGAGGATGTCGCGAACGGTGGGCAGGCCGAGTCCTCCGGGGGTCCTCATCATGAGAAGGCTGTCACCGTTGAAGGCCAGAACCAGGTCCTGAGGATCGGGGGTGTGGTTGTCCCAATGGTTGTTGAAGACGTCCGCAATGTCGTGTAGCACGATGAAACTTCCTTCCCGTCGTCTCGCCATGTGCCTCAGTGTAGCAACAAAAAGGGCGCTAAGGTTTACATAACCAAAGCGCCCCCGATTCTAGCGAATGTGATGGGTTCCTATGTTTCAGGCGTGTGTCATCATGCCAGGAATTCGCCAACGGCAAACAGGCTGGCGAATAATCCCGCGGCCGTTACGCCAGGAACTCGTCGACAGCGGATTCGATGGCGGGAACCTGAGAGTCGATGACGGTGGTGAAGCGAATCTCCTTGTCCTCGAGGGCAGCAAGGCCGGCGGGGATAGAGGAGCCGTTGGTCTCGGCGGAGATGAGCTCGTTGAGCTTGCAACCGGACAGAGCGGCTACCTCGGCGGGCAGCTCACCCTCAGGAGCGATGCCGTGCAGACCGCGGTACACGTTCTCGCCGAACTTAGCCCAGTGGGCGGTGCTGGCGATGAGGACGGGGTTGGTGCCACGGAGGTTCTGCGCCACCTGATAGGCCACAGCGGAGTGAGGATCGAGAACGTAACCGTACTGATCGAAGACTTCCTTAATGACCTGCAGGCACTCAGCGGAGCTGACGGAATCGGCGGCAAAGTGCTCACGCAGCTTGGCGAAGGTGTCGGCATCGACCTTGAAGCACTTCTTCTCCTTCAGGTCGCGCATCCAGCCAGCGATGGCCTCGGCGTCGCGGCCGGTGAGCTCGAAGAGCTGACGCTCCAGGTTCGAAGACACCAGGATGTCCATAGAGGGGGAGGGGGTCAGCTTGAAGGGGCGATCGGAAATGTCGTAGGTGCCGGTGTTGATGAAATCGGCCAGCACGCGGTTCTCGTTGGATGCGCAGAACAGCATGTCGATGGGGGTGCCCATCTGCTTGGCGTACCAGGCGGCCAGAATGTTGCCGAAGTTGCCGGTAGGGACGCAGACGTCGATGGGCTGGCCGGCTTCCACCTTGCCCTGAGCTACCAGGGTGGCGTAGCTGGAAACGTAGTACACGATCTGAGGCATGAGACGGCCCCAGTTGATGGAGTTAGCGGAGGACAGGGCGATCTTCTTGTCAGCGGCCAGATGGTCGTTGAAGGCCTCGTCGCCGAAGATGTTCTTGGCGGCAGTCTGGCAGTCGTCGAAGTTGCCCTTCACGGCCCAGACCTGTACGTTGTCGCCTTCCTGGGTGGCCATCTGACGGTACTGGATGTCAGAAACGCCGCCGTCGGGATACAGCACGCCGATCTTCACGCCGGGCTGGTTCTTGAATCCTTCCAGAGCGGCCTTACCGGTATCGCCGGAGGTTGCCACCAGGATCAGGAACTCGTTGTCGATCTTGCCGGCCTCGCGCAGAGCTGCGGCGGAAGCGGCGAAGAAGCGGGGCAGGCACTGCAGGGCCATGTCCTTGAAGGCGCTGGTGGGGCCATGCCATAGCTCGAGGATATGGGTGTTCTCGTTCAGGGAGGTGATGGGGCAGATGGCCTCGTCGTCGAAGTTAGTGGAATAGGTATCGGCCATGAGGGCGTCGATGGTCTCATCGGGCAGGTCGATGCCAAAGGCCTTGTAGATGTAGGCTGCACGCTGAGCGTAGGGCATGTCGGCCAGGGCGAGGATCTGGCTCAGGGTGAGCTGGGGGATCTCCTGGGCAACGTAGAGTCCGCCGCCGTCTGCAAGGCCGTTGATGACGGCCTGGGTGAAGGTGACGGGCTCGGTGGTGACGCCGCGGGTGTCGATGTAGCGGTTCTCGTTCATGGTTCCTTCTAGTTCTTCAGGGAGTTGATGGGTGCGGGGATGCGGCCGCCGCGATGGGCGAAGACGGTGCCGGCGTTCTGGTTCACGGGCATGACGGGGGCATAGCCGAACAGACCGCCGAAGTCGAGCTTGTCGCCGACCTCCTTGCCGATGGCGGGGATGAGACGGACGGCGGTGGTCTTGTTGTTGATCATGCCGATGGCAGCCTCGTCAGCCATGATGCCGCAGAGGGTTTCGACGGTGGTGTCGCCGGGAACGGCGATCATGTCGAGGCCCACGGAGCAGACGCAGGTCATAGCCTCGAGCTTCTCGAGGGTCAGAGCGCCCTGCTCGGCGGCGCGGATCATGCCTGCGTCTTCGGACACGGGGATGAAGGCACCGGAAAGACCGCCGATGGTAGAGGAGGCCATGACGCCGCCCTTTTTCACGGAGTCGTTCAGCATGGCCAGAGCTGCGGTAGTGCCAGGGCCGCCGCAGGTGCCCACACCGATAGCTTCCAGAATCTCTGCTACGGAGTCGCCTTCAGCGGGGGTAGGTGCCAGGGACAGGTCGAGGATGCCCTGGGCGTAACCCAGGCGGCGGGCAGCAGCGCGGGCCATGAGCTCGCCTGCGCGGGTGATCTTGAAGGTAGTTGCCTTAATGGCTTCGGCGATGGTGGTCAGGTCAGCGTCCTTGGGCATAGAGGCCAGAACGCTGCGAACGACGCCAGGGCCGGAGACGCCAACGTTGATGACCTCGTCGGCCTCGCCTGCACCGTGGAAGGCGCCAGCCATGAAGGGGTTGTCCTCGACGGCGTTGCAGAAGACCACCAGCTTAGAGGCGGCCACGCACTCGCGGTCAGCGGTGAGCTCGGCGCACTCGCGGATGACCTGGGCCATCTTCAGGGCGGCATCCATGTTGATGCCGGCGCGGGTAGAGCCGATGTTCACGCTCGAGCAGACGCGGTCGGTGACGGACAGGGCCTTGGGGATGGAGTTCATCAGTCGCTTGTCCGCAGCGGTGGCACCCTTGTGCACCAGGGCGGAGAAGCCGCCAACGTAGTCGACGCCTACCTCCTTGGCGGCTTTGTCCATGGCGATGGCGATAGGGGTTAGGTCCTCAGCCTCGCAGCAAGCGGCGATCTCGGCGATAGGGGTGACGGAGATGCGCTTGTTGATGATGGGGATGCCGTATTCGCGCTCGATCTGCTGCGCGGTGGGTACCAGATCCTTGGCGGCGCTGACCATGCGGTCGTAGACCTTCTCGGCCATGCGGTCGATGTCGGTGTCGGCGCACATGTGCAGGTTCATGCCGAGGGTGATGGTACGGATGTCGAGGTGCTGCTCGCTGACCATGGCCAGCGTTTCGGAGACCTCTTGGGGGGTGATCTGCATACTGCTCTCTTTCCCTTGCGTGCCGAAGGCGTTTGCGTATGTACGGATATATCTTTGCCAGTCTAGCACGGCAAAGTGGAAGGGGATTGCCAGGGTCGTTAAATGCAGGTGAACGGGAGCGGGGCGGACGCGTTGGAAGGCGGCTTTCCTCGCGTGGCGTGGGTTCTGGGTTTCCTTGTGTAGTGCGGCGGGGCGGACGCGTTGGAAGGGTCGTCTATACCAGGCGTACCTGGGGGATTTGTCAAAAATAGGTGGCGACAGGGGAGAAACCTCTTACAAGCCATATAATGGAGAATGCTTTTTTGTGTCCTGAGACGCTTTTCGTACTGTTTGCCGAAGGCAAACAGCTGGTGGCGGCTCGGTGACCTTCCACACATATATATGACGTTCCCGCCTCCTTTTGGGATGGCCCTGGAAACGAAGGGAAATACATGACCGCAAGTAACTTGCACATCGGTATCGACGTGGGATCTACCACGGTTAAGTTCGCCATTCTCGACGATGACAACAACATCCTGTACGACCTGTACCGCAGGCACCATGCAGACGTTCGCGCCACCGTCATCGAGGTCATTGGCGAGGCGGCTGCCGCCTATGGCGACCAGGAGATGACCATCGCCATCACCGGTTCCGGCGGACTGCTGCTTGCTCAGTGGCTGGGCATCGAGTTCGTGCAGGAGGTTATCGCCAGCAAGACCGCGGTGAACACCTTCATCCCTCAGACCGACGTGGCCATCGAGCTGGGCGGCGAGGATGCCAAGATCATCTACTTCGACAACGGCATCGAGCAGCGCATGAACGGCACCTGTGCAGGCGGTACCGGCGCCTTCATCGACCAGATGGCGGCCCTGCTTGACACCGATGCCTCCGGTCTGAACGAGCTGGCCAAGAACCACACCACCATCTATCCTATCGCCTCCCGCTGCGGCGTGTTCGCCAAGACTGACGTGCAGCCCCTGCTGAACGAGGGCGCCAAGAAGGAGGACATCGCCGCCTCCATCTTCCAGGCTGTGGTGACCCAGACCATCGCGGGTCTGGCTTGCGGCCGTCCCATTCGCGGCAACGTTGCCCTGCTGGGCGGCCCCCTGCAGTACCTCTCCGAGCTCGACAAGCGCTTCTGCGAGACCCTGAACCTCACCGACGAGACGGTGATCCGCCCTGAGAACGCCCATCTGTTCGTGGCTTCCGGTGCCGCTATCTGTGGTCGCGAGGGCAAGCCCGAGCTTCTGGGCGACGTACTGCAGCGCCTGAAGAACCTGGGCGACATTCAGGGCTCCGAGGTGGTGCGCCTCGACCCTCTCTTCGCCACTGAGGCCGACTACCAGGAGTTCTGCGACCGTCACGCCAAGGAGGCCGTGCGCCGTGGCGACCTGGCAACCTATCGCGGTGATGTCTTCCTGGGCATCGACGCCGGTTCCACCACGCTGAAGGCTGCGCTCATCGGCGCTGATGGCGAGCTGCTGAAGACTTTCTATGCCAACAACAAGGGCGACGTTCTGGGCACCTGCCGTCGCATGCTGGGCGAGTTCTTCGACGCCATGCCCACCGACGAGAACGGTGAGCCTCTGGTGCGCATCGGCCACGCCACCGTCACCGGCTACGGCGAGGGCCTGCTGCTCGAGGCCGTGAAGGCCGACTCCGGCGAGATCGAGACCGTGGCACACCTTCGCGGTGCTGAGGAAATGCTCCCCGGCGTTGAGTTCATTCTGGACATCGGCGGTCAGGACATGAAGTGCCTGCGGGTGAAGGATGGCGTCATCGAGCACATTATGCTGAACGAGGCCTGCTCCTCCGGCTGCGGCTCCTTCATCGAGGCCTTCGCTACTTCCCTGAACCTGTCTGTACAGGAGTTCGCCGCCGAGGCCATTAAGGCCAAGGCCCCGGTAGACCTGGGCAGCCGTTGCACCGTGTTCATGAACTCCCGCGTGAAGCAGGCCCAGAAGGAGGGCGCCACCGTTGGCGACATTTCCGCTGGCCTGTCCTACTCCGTCATCAAGAACGCCCTGTTCAAGGTCATCAAGGTCCGCGATGTCTCCGAGCTCGGCGACAAGGTTATCGTGCAGGGCGGCACGTTCCTGAACGATGCGGTCTGCCGCGCCTTCGAGCTGTTGGCCGGCCATGACGCCGTTCGCCCTGACATCGCCGGCACCATGGGCGCCTACGGTGCTGCTCTGCTGGCCCGCGACCGCGCGACAGGGGAGGGTTCTACCTTGCTGACCCCCGCTCAGATCGACGAGCTGGAAGTAAAGCACACCACCGCTCGCTGCCGTCTCTGCGAGAACGCCTGCCTGCTGACCATCAACGACTTCGGCAAGGATCCCCTCACCGGCAAGCGCCGTCGCTTCATCACCGGCAACCGCTGTGAGAAGGGTGCGGGCAACGCCAACAAGATGGCTCAGGTGCCCAACCTCTTCGAGTACAAGGAGCACCTGCTCTTCGACCGTGACAGCATTCCCGCTGAGACCGCCAAGTACGGTTCCGTGGGCATCCCTCGCGCTCTGAACATGTACGAGAACTACCCCTTCTGGCACACCTTCTTCACCAAGTTGGGCTACCACGTCGAGATCTCCGATCCTTCCACCAAGAAGACCTACGAGGCCGGCATTGAGTCCATGCCCTCTGAGAGCGTGTGCTATCCCGCCAAGCTCTCCCATGGCCACATCATGGATCTGCTGCAGCGCGACATCGACTTCATCTGGATGCCCTGCATCAACTATGAGCGCCAGGAGGACGCCGGCGCCAACAACCACTACAACTGCCCCATCGTCATGAGCTACGCCGAGGCTCTGAAGCTGAACATCGACGAGCTCCGCGACAGCAGCATCGACTTCCTGAACCCCTTCTTGCCCTATGACGACAAGGAGGCCCTGAAGAAGCGTCTATACGAGCAGCTGAACGAGAACCGCGGCGAGGTCCTGCGTGGTCGCGGCATCGCCAACCCTGCGCTGCCCACCAAGGCTGAGATTTCTGAAGCGGTGGAAGCTGCCTGGCAGGCCGACCTCGACTTCAAGAACGCCATGCGCACTGCCGGCGAGGAGACGTTGAAGTGGCTCGAGCAGAGCGGTGGCCACGGCATCGTGCTGGCCGGCCGCCCCTATCACAACGACCATGAGATCAACCATGCCATCCCCGAGCTCATCACCAGCTACGGCATGGCGGTGCTCACAGAGGATTCCGTGGCTCACCTGGGCAACCTGCAGCGCAACCTGCGCATCTACGACCAGTGGATGTACCACACCCGCCTGTACAACGCCGCCAAGGTGGTCACCCAGCGCAACGACCTCGACCTCATTCAGCTGAACAGCTTCGGCTGCGGCCTCGATGCCCTCACCACCGACCAGGTGCAGGAGATTCTGGAAGGCTCCGGCAAGGTGTACACCGTGCTGAAGATCGACGAGGTATCTAACCTGGGCGCCGCCCGCATCCGCATCCGCTCCCTGCTGGCAGCCTTGCGTCAGCAGAACGAGGGCATGCGCCTCGACCTCACTGATGACGAGGTTGCATCCCTGAAGCAGAGCCTGCAGATGTGCTCCGCTTGTCCCACCGGCGAGATGGAAGTGCAGCGTGAGGCTGAGAGCACCGAGTTCGAGCGCTCCGAGTTCACCCAGCAGATGAAGGACGAGGGCTGGAAGATCCTGGCTCCTCAGATGGCCCCTATTCACTTCGAGCTGCTGGTGCCCATCTTCCATAAGTTCGGCTACAACGCCGAGCTGCTGCCCTCGGTAGACCCTGGCGCGGTGGAAGCGGGCCTGAAGTACGTGAACAACGATATCTGCTACCCCTCTATCCTGACCATCGGCCAGATCATGGAGGCCGTGACCTCGGGCAAGTACGACATGAACAAGACCGCCATCCTCATCACCCAGACCGGTGGCGGCTGCCGTGCAACCAACTACATCTCCCTGATCCGCAAGGCCCTGAAGGAAGCTGGCTATGGCCACGTGCCCGTCATCGCCTTGGCCTTCAGCCACACCAATGAGCACAACTCCGGCTTCCATATGGAGGCAGGCATGTGGAAGGCCGCTGTCCCCGCTCTGCTGGCCGGCGACCTGATCATGATGCTGCTGTACCGCGTGCGCCCCTACGAGAAGGTGCCCGGTTCCGCCAATGCCCTCTTCGACAAGTGGATGACCTACCTGAAGGAGCACGTGAACGACCTGGGTCTGCGCAGCTCCGTCAAGGTCTTCAGGCAGATGATCAAGGAGTTCGACGAGCTGCCCTGCGAGAACTTCGGCTCTAAGCCTCGCGTAGGCGTGGTGGGCGAGATCCTGGTGAAGTTCCACCCCACGGCCAACAACCAGCTGGTAGACGTCATTGAGTCCGAGGGCTGCGAGGCAGTAGTGCCCGGCCTGGTAGACTTCTTCCTCTTCGTGATCATGCACCGCATCACCCGCCACGAGGAGCTGTCTCCCAATATGAAGCAGAACCTGGTGGCCACGGGCTTGCTGAAGCTCATCGAGCAGCTGCGCCAGCCCATCCGCAAGGCCCTGGACAAGTCCGAGCGCTTCGAGGCCTTCGGCAACATCTGGGAGACCGCTGAGGGCGCCGCTGAGATCGTCGACCTGGCCAACATGATGGGCGAGGGATGGCTCCTCACCGGCGAGATGGTAGAGCTCATTAAGACCGGCACCCCCAACATCGTGTGTACCCAGCCCTTCGCCTGCCTGCCCAATCACGTGGTGGGCAAGGCGGTCATCAAGGAGCTGCGCCGTCGCTACCCCAAGAGCAACATCGTGGCGGTAGACTACGACCCCGGCGCTTCCGAGGTGAACCAGCTGAACCGCATCAAGCTCATGATTTCCGTGGCTAAGTCTAATCTGGAAGAGGAGCGGGAGCGCGCTGCCACCGAGGACGCAGGTGCCCTGGTGGTAGAGGAAACCCATCTGGAGGATAAGTAGCATGGCCGAGCCTTGTCTGGCTAGCGAGAGGTGCGGGGCAGATGAGCCTGTGCTGACGGGCGAGCGTCCTTCAGCGCGAAACCCCCGTCTGGTCATCTGTCCTACGCCCATCGGCAACCTGGGAGACATGCCTCCCAGGGCCCTTGCCGCGCTGCGGGAGGCGGACGTGGTGTGCGCCGAGGACACCCGTGTCACCGGCAAGCTCCTGGCTGCCTTGGGGGTTTCCGGCAAGCGCATGGAGCGCCTTGACGAGGCCATGATCGCCACCAAGGCCGACAAGGTTCTTTCCTGGGTGGAAGAGGGCCAGGTGGTGGCCTTCTGCTCTGATGCCGGCATGCCCGGAGTGTCCGATCCCGGTCAGCGCCTCATCGCTGCAGCCTATGAGCGGGATGTGGCGGTGGAAGTGCTGCCTGGTCCTACGGCGGTGGCCACGGCCTATGTGGCCTCGGGCTTCACCAGCACCCAGTTCATGTTCTGCGGCTTCTTCCCTCGGAAGGCTGCAGAGGCCAAGACCCTGCTTACGTCCTATGCACCCATTCCCGGGGTGCTGCTGTTCTATGAGAGCCCTCGACGCATCGTGGCGGCTCTGCAAGTGGTGGCCGAGGTGCTGCCCCTGCGCAAGGTGGCGGTGTGCCGTGAGCTCACCAAGCTGCACGAGGAAGTGCTGCGTGGTACGGCGGCCGAGGTGGGGGAGACCCTGCAGGCTCGGGAGGCCGCTGAGGGCGTTAAGGGCGAGATCGTCCTGGTGATTGACGCTCCTGGTGACGAAGAGGCCCAGGTGGCCCATGACCAGGCGGTTTGCGGAGCCGAAGAGCGAGCTCGCGAGCTTTTGGCGGCTGGTTCCATGACCAAGAAGGACGTGGTGCGCTCCTTGCGCCAGGAGTTCGGGCTGTCCCGTAACGAGGCCTACGGCTTGGTCATGTCCTTAGGGTAGGGCTGTTGGCGAGCGCTCCGTTCGCTGGGGCTGCTTTGACGCATGGCGTCGCGGGGGCTTTAGCTTATGTGAAGCGAG
Source organism: Eggerthellales bacterium (assembly GCA_029225085.1). GTDB lineage: Bacteria > Actinomycetota > Coriobacteriia > Coriobacteriales > Eggerthellaceae > JAQXVU01. Next base: position 41,045 of record JAQXVU010000041.1, read on the forward strand.
CGTTCCCTTATAGGGCCGCCTCGTGAGGCCATCGCAGTTCTTCCACAATTCCTTCACATGTGTCGAGAAATGTTATGCCTGGTCAGCTAGGGAGGAGATGGGCAGAACTCCCATGGTGGTAAGGCGCGTCCTTCGCGGTTCGGTGGGCAGTGGGCGCCTTCGCTATAATGTAACAATGCGCGTTTTGTGTAGCAAAAAATACCTTGCCGTTCTCATGGCATTCCTCCTGGCGTTTTCGGTGACGCTGGGCGGTCTTGCTACACCTGCAAGCTCCTTCGCTGAGGAGCAGTCCGTTGCCGATACCTCCGAGAACCCTGCTTTGGTGGCCGCTCAGAAGAAGGTCACCCAGTCTGCCGAGGTCTACGATGAGGCCAACGACAAGGTGAAGGAGCTCGAGAAGAAGGCCAAGAAGGCCCAGGGCAAGGTCGACGAGATAGAAAAGGCCATCCCTGAGCAGCAGGAGAAGGCCGACGCGGCCATGATCTCCCTGTACAAGTTCAGCACCGAGACCTCGGGATTGCTCGATCTGATCCTGAACGCCGACAGCTTCGGCGATTTCATTGACACCATGGAATATCTGAACACGGTGCAGACCTACAACCTCTCCGAGATCGCTAAGCTCAACGAGATGAAGACCGAGCTAGTCTCCGCCCGCGATCAGGTTGAATCTGACCTGAAGGAAGCCACCGAGCAGCGTGAGAAGGCCTCTGCCGCCCTCGAGGAGGCCAAGGCCCTGCGCAAGCAGCTGCAGGAGAAGGCTCTGAAGGAAGCCGAGGAGGAGGCCGCCGCCAAGAAGGCTGAGGCCGAGAAGAAGGCTGCTGAGAAAAAGAAGAACGAGTCTTCTGGCAACAAGAGCGACAAGAACGACTCCGAGGAGTCCGATGCCCCCGCCCTGAAGGACGGGGAAGTGAATTGGGATGTCTCTAAGGATGAGTTCGTGGCCACCTGGACAAAGCGCATCGACGCCTATCTGGCTGGTTCTAACCTGGCTGGCACCGGCAAGTACTTCGCCGTCGCCGCCTGGAATTATGGCGTCGACCCTCGTTGGTCGCCCGCCATCTCCTGCGTTGAGTCCGGTAAGGGCGCCAACTGCTTCCTGCCCTACAACGCCTGGGGTTGGGGCTCTTCGTCTTGGAGCTCCTGGAAAGAGGCCATCAACGCCCATGTGCATGGCCTGGCGGTAGGCTATGGCTATACCGTGACCTGGGCCAACGCTCAGAAGTACTGTCCTCCTAACTACAAGCACTGGTACAACACCTGTGTTTCGGAGATGAACAAGATCTAGCATTCGGGTGCTTTTCCCGCTCGTCGGAGATGAGCAAGATCTAGCTTCGCGGGCTCTGCCATCAGAACGCGGGCCATCGTCTGGCGACCGTAGAAAACCTATTTCAACCTAGCGAGCTGCGCTTGGCGCAGCTGCTTTCGTAGCTCAAACGCCTTCGCCGTGCTACCATGCTATGTTGCTCACATAAAACCAGCGGGGTTTCATTTGCCTCGCGCAAGCACAAGGGGAGCGGCGGCCTCATTTGCCGTGACGCTCCGAAGAAGGAGAGAACATGAGCAAGGGAACCTATTCCTTTACCACCCCCATCTACTACGTAAACGCAGCCCCACACCTGGGAACGGCCTACACCACCGTCGCTGCCGACACCGTCGCTCGCTATCAGCGCATGAACGGCTACGACGTGGCCTTCGTCACCGGCATGGATGAGCACGGTCAGAAGGTTGCCGAGACCGCCGAGAAGCACGGCATGAGCCCTCAGGAGTGGTGCGATTCTATGGAGCCCGCCTTCCGTGACACCTGGGATCTGCTGAACATCACCTATACCGACTTCGTCCGCACCACCGAGCCTCGCCACGCTAAGACCGTGCAGAAGTTCTGGACCGACCTGTACGATAAGGGCTACCTGTACAAGAGCGCCTATGAGGGTTGGTACTGCGTGCACGAGGAGACCTACTACGCCGAGTCCGACCTGCTGAAGGACGAGGAGGGCCAGTTCGTCTGCCCCGACTGCAAGCGTCCCGTGCAGCGCATGTCCTCCGGCGAGGAGAACTGGTTCTTCAAGCTGTCCGACTTCCAGGACAAGCTGCTGGCCTTCTACGACGAGAACCCCGACTTCATTCGTCCGGTTACCCGCCGCAACGAGATCGTCTCCTTCGTAAAGGGCGGTCTGAAGGACCTCTCCATCTCTCGTTCCACCTTCGATTGGGGCGTACCCCTGCCCTTCGATGAGGGTCACGTGGCCTATGTGTGGGCAGACGCTCTGCTGGCCTACCTTACCGGCATCGGCTACGGCGACGACTCCCGCCCCGGCGAGTTCGATCAGCGCTGGCCCATGCAGTACCACTTCGTGGGTAAGGACATCATCCGCTTCCACTGCGTGATTTGGCCTGCCATGCTCATGGCTGCCGGCCTGCCCATCACCCACACCGTCTTCGGCCATGGCTTCCTGCTCACCAAGGGCGAGAAGATGTCGAAGAGCAAGGGCAACGGCGTCATGCCCGCTGACCTGGTGAAGATCTTCGGTGTCGATGCCTATCGCTACTACTTTATGAGCGACGTGCAGTTCGGCCACGACGGCGGCATCAGCATCGAGCGTATGGTGCAGGTGTACAACGCCGACTTGGCAAACACCTGGGGCAACCTGTGCAGCCGCGTGCCCGGCATGAACTCCAAGTACTTCGACGGCGTGGTGCCCGAGGTTCCCGAGAGCACCAAGCATCTGGTGACCGAGAACCCTCTGGCCGAGCTGGCTGCGGGTCTGTACGAGAAGTACGATGCCTGCATGACCGACGTCGATTTCTCCGGTGCTGCCGCTGCCGTTCAGGAGCTTGCTCATCGTGCCAACGCCTATATCGACGAGACCGAGCCTTTCCGCATGGCCAAGGATCCCGAGAAGCGCGACGAGCTGGCTGCCGTCATGTACAACCTGCTGGAGGCTATCCGCATCGTGGCCCTGTATATGGCTCCCTTCATGCCCAACACCTCCGCTGAGGTGTATCGCCGTCTGGGTCTGGGCGACATCACCCAGGTCACTGACATTCAGGCCGCTACCGCTTGGGGTCAGCTGCCTGCCGGTAATCCCGTCGAGAAGGGCGAGGCCCTGTTCATGCGTCTCGACGAGAGCGAAATCAATCTGGATATGTAGGTCGTGGCAGTGAGTCACGCACCTCTGACCCCCGAGGATCTGCAGTTTCGCGTGCCCCGCAAGAAGGGGAAGATGAAGGTCGTTGAGCCTCCTTCCCCTTCTTTGGAAGGGCCCGTGGCGGATACCCACGCTCACCTCTCTATGGTCGACGCTCCGTTGGCCCTGGCTCGTTGCGCCTACTACGGGGTCGATTTCCTCTGCTGCATGGCCGATGTCACTGAGGACGCTCAGGTGGTGTTCTCCGGTCTGGAAGGATGGCTGAGGGAAGCCTCTGCCCTTGTGGCCGAGCTGCCTGCCGTTCTTGCGGCGGGGGAGGCCGAACGCGATGCGGCGGAGGCCGAACGCTCCGACGCGCTTGTCGCGAAGCCGGGTGCCGAGCTGCAGCTTCCCAAAGTGCGCCTGGCGGTGGGCGTGCACCCCCATAACGCCAAGGACTACACCCGTGAGAAGGAAGAGGAGCTGCTGACCTGCTTGGCTGATCCTCGTTGCGTGGCGGTGGGCGAGGTGGGCCTCGACTATCACTACGACCTGTCTCCCCGTGACGTGCAGCGCCGGGTCTTCACCCGTCAGGTGCAGATCGCCAAGGGCACCGGCATGCAGTTGGTGCTGCATGTGCGCGAAGCCCATGACGAGGCCCTGCAGATTCTTGATAAGGCGGGCGCCGATCCTGAGAAGACGGTGCTGCATTGCTGCAGCCTGTCTCCTGAGGAGCTGGCTCCTTGGGTGCAGCGAGGCTATCGCATCGCCTACGGCGGTGCCTACACCTTCGCCAACTCCCAGGCTTGTCGCGAGGCCTCCCATCAGGTGCCCCTTGGCGCCATGGTGATGGAGACCGATTCCCCCTACATGGCCCCTACGCCCTTGCGGGGAGCTGAGTGTCTGCCTGATTTCACGCTGTTCACCGCTTCGGCTATGGCTGCCGAGCTGGGCTTTGAGCCCGGCGAGTCCCGCAAGGCCTTCTTGGCCCAGCTGCACGATAACGCCCTTGCCTTCTTCGATAAGGAGCCGACCCCATGGCAGATGGCCCAGCACTTGTCCTAAACGCTTCGCCTCAGCGCCAGGGAACCTGCGGATCCTTGGCTCGTTTGGTGGCGAGCCGTCTGCGCTTCGATTCCGCTTGCGTGCAGGAGCTTGCCGGCGATGGCCAGCAGCAGGCTGAGGGCCTGTTCCTGCAGCTCGCGGACTTCCAGATTGCCGGGTGCCGCGGCTGCAATGCCTGTGCTTCCACCCCAAACCATGTCTGCGTCATCTCCGACGATATGGACGAGCTCATGGGGCTTCTGGCGGAGGCCTCATCTCTGACGGTGGTGTGCCCGGTGTACTTCGCTGGTCCGCCCTCCCAGGCCAAGGCCTTCCTAGATAGGCTGCAGCCTCATTTCTGGAAGGAGACCCGGAAGGCTCCCAAGCGCCCCGCGACTCTGTACGTGGTGGGGCAGGGAGGCGACCCTCACGGCTTCGAGCCCCTAGTGACCATCTTCCGTTCCGCCCTGGCGGTTGCCGGATTCTCCCTTACCGCCGTGCATAGCTGCATCGGCGTCAGCCCTGCAGATCTTTCCGCTTATCTCGACGAGGAGGAGATAGAGCATGCCTAGCGTGTCCCCCTTGGCTTCTTGGAACGCCACCAAGGAGGTCCTGGATGCCCACGGACTTTCCACCAAGCACTCCCTGGGTCAGAACTTCCTGGTGAACGACGGGGTTCTGGCTCATATCCTGCAGCTTTCCGAAGCTTGCGACGAGGATGTGGTTCTGGAAGTTGGCCCTGGCATCGGCACCTTGTCCCTGGCGCTGCTACCTCACGTGTCCCACCTTATTTCGGTGGAAGCCGACACGGACCTTCCCGCGGTGCTGACGGATACCTGCGCCGCGTATGCCTCCGATCGCTTCACCCTGTTCTCGATGGACGCCCTGAAGCTCACCGAGGCCGATCTGGTTGCGGACGCTCGGGGTGCGGCTGGCGTTGAGGCCGTTGCGGACGTTCAGGGTGCGGCTGGCGTCGAGGCCTCTGTGGGCTCCCGGAGTTCCGCTTTGGTGCCCGGCTTTGCGCCGTTGCCCCAGCGCCTTCCCAACAAGCTCATTTCCAACTTGCCCTATGCGGTGGCAGCCACGTTGGTCCTCGACTACTTCCAGCGCTTCCCCTTCATTCAGAGCATGACGGTGATGGTGCAGAAGGAGGTGGCCGACCGCATGTGCGCCGACATCGGCTGCAAGGACTACGGCGCCTATACCGTGAAGCTGCGGTTGTACGCGGATTTCGTGGGCAGGTTCCCCGTGTCGCCAGGCAACTTCTTCCCGCCACCCCGGGTCGATTCCGCGGTGGTGCGCTTCGACAGGCGCGGTGCTGGCGATGAGCTAGGGGACCTGACGGAGGAGGATCGCGCTTGGGCGTGCCTGATGGCCGATGCCGCTTTTGCCGCTCGTCGGAAAACTATTTCCAATTCCTGCAAATCCTTCTTCTCCCGCTATGGGGGAACCTATGGGCGCATCGTCGAAAACCTGCCCGCCATTTTCGCTGACGCGGGTATTGACCCCCGCCGACGTGGGGAGACGCTAACACTTGCAGACTTTGTGTTGTTGGGCAAATTGGCTAAAGCGGTGATTGACTAATGTGTTAAACTTTCCAACGGAATTTTTGCATTTTCGTGACGGAGGATAGTTCACATGGATTTGGAGAAGCAGGTAAACCTCATCGGCTCCATACATGACACCCTCAACGATTTCGTGGGACAGCGCCTGAAGGTTCGCGCCAACATGGGCCGCTCCAAGATCGTCGAGAATGAGGGTGTACTGAAGCAGGTTCATCCATCTCTGTTCATTATGGAGGTCGATCGTAAGCGGGGTCGCACGGCCCGTCAGTCCTACCAGTACGTCGATGTACTCACCGGCATGGTAGAGCTTTCCCACGACGGCGAGTCCCTGTTCGAGCCCCTTATGCTCGAGCTGAACGGCAAGCCCGCTGATGAGGCAGAGCTGGTAGACCAGGAGGCATAAGGACCAGGAGGCATGAGCCTTCGGCGGCAAGCTGATTTTCCGGAGCGCTTGATGCATGTCAGGCGCTCCTTCGCTTATAGAGAGGAGTCTTGTGGAAGAGGAAGAGAAGAAGGGCGGCTTTCTGCGCAGCGCCATCGAGCTGGTGGTCATGTTCGTCATCATTTTGGCCATCACCTTCGGCATTACCAACTATGTGGTGACCCCTTACCAGATTCCCTCGGAGTCTATGACCACTACCATCCTCGAGGGCGACCGCGTGCTCTCCGAGAAGGTCAGCTACTACGGCGGTTCCCCTGAGCCTGGCCAGATCGTCACCTTCAACGATGTGGATGACGAGGGCTCGGTGCTCATTAAGCGCTGCATCGCTACGGCAGGGCAGACCGTCGACTTGCGTGACGGCGAGGTCTACGTCGATGGCCAGCGCCTCGAGGAGCCCTACACTCAGGGCAGGCCTTCCTATGACTTGGAATCCGACGTTACCTATCCCCATACGGTGGCCGAGGGCTGCATCTGGGTCATGGGCGATAACCGCACCAACTCCCTTGATAGCCGCTGGTTCGGCGATGTGCCCCTCGAGAACGTGACGGGACACGCCTTCTTCCGCTATTGGCCTATCGATCGCATCGGAGGCATGGAATAGGCCGGAAACCTCTCGTGGCGTTATGGGGCCGCCGAGAAAGCTCTCGCATCCGCATGACGGGGCGGGGGTCGTCGGGAGCTGCTGAGCCTGGCTCCACCCGCAAACAACATCCGTGGCGTTATAGGGCCACCGAGAAACTCTCGCATCCGCACCCGCTTCGCTCTGCGAAGGATGCTCGAGCTCCTCGGTGGCCCTTGTGCGTTCCGGCGGGCTCGCTGTTTAAAAGTTTCAGCCTCTTGGTGCCTAAGCCGCCCCGTTTCCGATCGCGGGTTCCTCGGTGGCTCTGTGCGCCTCGAGTGCTTTAACTGGCCGGGGCTTAGTGGGGTCCTGGGTGGCTAGAGCTTTGGCAAATGGAGACGGGGGAGGATAGAACCCTGGTGAATGGAGGTGGGGACTAGGATTCGGGTTGAATGGCTAGAACCTCGCTAAATGGCAGTGGGGTGGCTAGAAACTCGCTAAATGACACGGTGAACAAGGAAAATCAGGCTTATTTGGCGACTTCTTCGCTAAATGACAATCATCGTGAGAGAAGATGGCAGTTAATAAGAATTAATCTTGAAGTTTCTATACAGAATGAATTGTCTGACCATCATTTATCTTCTTCAACCTGGCTTCGCTGCGCCATTAAGCGGAAAACTCGCCACGCGACCCTTAAAAAGGAAAGTTCGATTGCGCATTTAGGGACAAACTCGCCACCAACCCTCTGTTCCGAGGTTTTCCATTGCCATTAAGAGGGATTCTGGCCACTTGGGGTTGGGACCGCCGGAATGTGGGCTGGCCGGGATCGCCGGAATGTGGGCTGGCCGGGTCCGCGGGAATACGAGTTGATCGGGATCGCTGAAGCGTAGCTAGCCGGGGCTTTCAAATGAAAAGGCCGAACATCATGTGATGTTCGGCCTTGCTAATTCATGGTGGAGATGATGGGGTTCGAACCCACGGCCTCCGCATTGCGAACGCGGCGCTCTCCCAACTGAGCTACATCCCCGTTTGGGCGTGTTCCATTTTGCTCCAAGGCCCCGACCTTTGTCAATGAGTCCCGCAGGTCGTTGCGGGACGGCGCGCGGTTGCGCGGTGGGGTTGGCCTGATGGGTGCCGCGCGGTTGCAGGTTGCCGAGCGGCGCGCGGTTGCGCGTTGGGTTGGCCTGATGGGTGCTGCGCGGTTGCAGGTTGCCGAGCGGCGCGCGGTTGCGGGGTGGGGGCGGCCTGGTATCATCAGAGGCCTACGTGTGATTATGGCGCGGGCGCGAACAGTTGCCCTGGCGCAGCGCACTCATGTGCCCCGTGGCATCCCGACGAGAAAGGTCCCCTGTATGGATTCCTACTTCCAGAAGATACTTGAAGGCGAGGAGAGTGCTCATACCTTCGGTTCCTTGGGCCGTCTCGCTGACGAGGTGTGGGATGCCGAGTTGGGCAGCGATGGGGCAGAGGTCCTCGACCGCTTCCTTGGCTGGGTGGAATCCCGCGGTATCGATCTATGGCCTCACCAGGAAGACGCTCTCATGAACCTCATGGCGGGAGACCACGTCATTCTGGGTACGCCTACTGGCTCCGGCAAGTCCCTGGTGGCCCTGGGCATGCATTTCCTGGCCCTGTGCGACGACAAGACTTCCTTCTACACGGCGCCCATCAAGGCACTGGTGTCCGAGAAGTTCTTCCAGCTGGTAGAGGTCTTCGGCCGTCAGTACGTGGGTATGATCACCGGCGACACCTCCATTAATCCTACGGCTCCCATCATCTGCTGCACCGCAGAGATCTTGGCGAACCAGGCTCTGCGAGAGGGCGCTGAGTCCGACGTGAGCTACGTGGCCATGGACGAGTTCCATTACTACGGAGACCCGGACCGCGGTTGGGCCTGGCAGGTGCCTCTGCTGACCCTGCCCAACTGCCAGTTCCTGCTCATGAGCGCGACCTTGGGAGACACCAGCGCCATTGCAGAATCCCTTCAGGAGCGCACTGGCGTGCAGGTAGACGTCATCGATGACGCACCTCGCCCCGTGCCCCTGAGCTACGAATACGTGGATACCTCTCTGGAAGCCACGGTGGAATTGGCCATGAACAAGGGCGCCGCTCCCATCTACGTGGTGCATTTCTCTCAGGACGAGGCCCTCGCCAGCGCTCAGGCTCTGGCAAGCTTCGGCATCACCACCAAGGAGCAGCGTGAGGCCATCAAACAGGCCAGCAAGGGCACCAGCTTCTCCTCGGCGTTCGGCAAGATCTTGCAGCGCCTCCTAAGCTGCGGCATCGGCGTGCACCATGCGGGCATGCTGCCTCGCTATCGCCTGCTGGTAGAGAAGCTGGCTCAGCAGGGCCTGCTGCCGGTGATCTGCGGAACCGACACCTTGGGCGTGGGCATCAACGTGCCCATTCACACCGTGATCCTCACGCAGCTCACCAAGTTTGACGGCACGAAGATGCGCCGCCTGAACCCCCGCGAGTTCCATCAGATCGCCGGCCGTGCGGGCCGCAGCGGATTCGACACCGAGGGTCTGGTCATCGCCGAGGCCCCCGAGCACGAGATCGAGAACGCCAAGCTGAAGCGTAAGGCTGCCGGCGACCCCAAGAAGCTGAAGAAGCTGAAGCTGAAGAAGCCTCCTGAGCGCTTCGTGGCCTGGAACGAGAAGACCTTCACCACTCTCATCGAGGCTCGTCCTCCCGCCCTAAAGCCCCACCTGCGCATCACCCATTCCATGGTGCTGGCCGAGATCAGCCAGGGTGGCGATGCCAAGGCCCGCGTGGCTGCCCTCATCGACGACTCCCTGCAGACCGATGAGCAGAAGCTCAACCTGCATGCCCGAGCCGCAGAGGTGTTCGCCACCCTCATCGCTGCCGGCGTGGTGGTGGAAGAGACGGCGGATGACGGCTCCCTGCAGCACACCCTTACGGTCGACCTGCCCGACGATTTCGCCCTCGACCAGCCCCTGAGCCCCTTCCTGCTGGCATCCCTCGAGCTCCTTGACCCCGAGAGCGACACCTACGCCCTCGATGCGGTGTCTATGGTGGAGGCCACTATGGAAGACCCCCGTCAGATTCTGCGGGCTCAGGAGCGTCGCGCCCGCGACAAGGCCTGGGCGGAGATGAAGGCTGAGGGCGTCGACCATGATTCTATGGTGGAAGAGATCGCCGAGGTCACCTATCCCAAGCCTTTGGAAGACCTGCTGGAAGGTGCCTTCGACCTGTACTGCAAGAGCGTGCCCTGGGCCAGGGATTATGCCCTGAGCCCTAAGTCGATCCTGCGGGAGATGATAGAGAAGGGCGACACCTTCAAGAGTTATGTGGCAAGCTACGGCATCGCTCGCTCTGAGGGCCTGCTGCTGCGCTATCTGTCCGAGACCTATCGCTCCCTCGACAAGACCATCCCCCTCGACAAGCGCAATGACCAGCTGAAGGACATCATCGCCTGGCTGTCCGTGGTGGTGCGCTCCGTCGATTCCAGCCTGGTAGACGAGTGGGAGGGTGCCGGCGTGACCGAGGATGCCGAGCCTCTGGTTTTGGCAGGTTCCGTGGTCACCGATCGCCGTGGCCTTACGGTGCTGGTGCGTAATGCCCTGTTCACCCGCGTGAAGCTGGCAGCTGCCGACGATGCGGAGTCCCTGGGCGACCTGGATGCCGATTGGGGCTTCGGCTACCGTCGTTGGCGGGAGGCGCTGGATGCCTATTACGACCTCTACGACGAGATCCTCACGGACGCCGATGCTCGCAACGCCAGCTACTTCCATATAGATGAGGCGGATGAGAAGGAGAAGCATCTGTGGCACGTGCTGCAGATTGTGAAGGACCCCGAGGACACCCGGGAGTTCCGCATGGTGGCCGACGTCGACCTCGATGCCACTCAGGATGGCGGTGACGTGGTGTTCACCTCCTTCGCGGCGGGCTTCTTCGACGACTTGGCGCAGTAGCGGTTCCGCGGCGGCCCATCAGGGGTACAATGGCCTGACGTAATGAACGAACTCCGAAGAAAGGTCGTCTATGAAGGCCCTTATTCCTGCTGCCGGTCTCGGCACTCGCTTCCTCCCAGTCACCAAGTCCGTGCCTAAGGAGATGCTCCCCGTTGTCGACAGGCCCCAGATTCAGTACATCGTGGAAGAAGGCCTGGCCTCCGGCGCTGACGAGGTCGTTATCATCAACAGCCGCGAGAAGAAGATCATCGAGGACTACTTCACCGAGAACGCCCACCTGGTGAGCCACCTGCGCGCTAAGGGCAAGGACGCCTATGCTGACGAGGTGCAGCACGTGGGCGAGCTGCCGGTGAGCTACGTGTATCAGGACGAGCCTCTGGGCTTGGGCCATGCCGTGCACTGCGCCGCCGAGAAGACCGGGGACGAGCCCTTCTTCGTGCTGCTGGGCGACGTGATCGTTCCCGGCAACGACATGCTGGTGCGCATGAAGGAAGTCTCTGATGCCCATAACGGCGCCAGCGTCATCGCCGTGCTGCCTGTTCCCGAGGACCAGGTGAGCCGTTTCGGTATCATCGCCGGTGAGGCTGTGTCCGACGACGTGTGGAAGGTCGAATCCCTGGTAGAGAAGCCTGCCGTCGAGGACGCTCCTTCTAACCTGGCGGTCTTCGGTCGCTACCTGCTGTCTCCTCGCGTCATGGATCTTTTGGCAGAGGTGAAGCCCGGTGCCGGCGGAGAGATTCAGCTTACCGACGCTATGGACGCCGTGCTGAAGGAGGAGGAGATGTACGCCCTGATCATCGATGGCGATGAGGGCTTCGACCTGGGCACCGTCGACTCCTGGCTCGAGACCAACAACATCCTCTATCAGCGCCGCTTCGGCAAATAGGGAGGGACCATGGCTGATCTGCAGCTTCGCTTCCATAAGGACATCTTGGTGCTGTCCGGCAACCTCGACTCCGCTCTGGCCAGCTACGGCATCGACGTGGAACGAGACCGTGAGTTCACCCATCTCTTCGAGCCCGAGACCGTCCTCGAGGCCCTGAAGATGGAGGCCATGGTGGGCGCCCAGTGCATCGTCACCAACACTCCGGGCATCACCCGCGCCAGGCTCCTGCATTCTCGCCTCGAGAGCAACGCCACCGAGATTGCCGCCTCCGCCCTCGACACCGCTCACAGTGTGGAACCTCAGCACGTTCTGGCCCAGATCGGCCCCACGTTGCTGCCCATCGACCCTGATAGCAAGACGTCTCTGAAGCAAAACCGCGATCAGTACGCGGTGGCCGCCCGCGAGTTCCCCGCCGAGCGCATCGACGCCTACTTCCTCGATGGCATGGTGAGCCTTTCGGACCTGCGTTGCGCTCTCATGGGCGTGCGCATGGTGTCTGACCTGCCCATCATCGCTTCGGTTCCCATTGACGCTCAGGGCCGTATTGCGGGTCACCCCGGCCAGACCTTCGCTGAGGCCGTGGCCATTATGGAAGAGCTGCAGGCCGACGTGGTGGGCTTCTCCTCTATCGCGGGCCCTGAGGATCTGGTGCGCGTGGTGAAGGAGACCGCAGCTCAGACCGACCTGCCCATCCTTGCGCAGCTCGAGGTGGGGGAGCACACCAAGCGGGATCTGAATCCTGGCCTGACTCCGGTGGTCATCACCCCGGACAACCCCTACAAGACCCCCGATGCCCTGGTAGACGCGGCCCTGCTGCTGCAGGAGGCCGGCGTGCAGTTCTTCCGCGCCGTAGGTCAGAGCAGTCCTTCCTACACGGGCGCTCTGGGCATTGTGGCTAGCCTGCGCGAGTGCAAGCGATAGGGGGGCGCGGTGACCGAGATCATTCAGGGAGAGCACTACGGGGAGCTGCAGCGCTTCGTCGACCGCATCTTTCAGGACCTGCCCGAGGACGATGAGCTGACTCGCCTAGACATCCTGTCCTTCGGCGAGGTCTACGATCTGCCGGCTGACCTGATGGAAGTGCTGTCCCTTCTTCCCAGTGGCTCCTACCATCGCACGAAGCTGTGCACCCAGCTGAACTCTATCGTCAGCTCCCATAGCTGGAGTTTCGTGTACGGCACGGTGGAATAAGCGCCTTTTGGATGCTTGTAAGCGAAGCTGGCCACTGAAGCGAAGCTGGCCACTGTTTTCGGGCATAAGAAAAGACCCCACCCCTGCTTAGGATGAACCCACCTCAGAGAAGGTGGGTGCCCGCAGCGGGAATCCTGGCTTTCGTGTCAACGGACGCGAATCCCCATTCCGCACCACAATCTTGGGCTCCCTAAATGTAAGCATCGGTCCATCGCAAAACGTCAGGGACAGGGCCTGGTCTCATTATAGAAACACTCGTCTGGCAGAATAACCCTTGACATTAGCTCGTCAGGTACTTCCTTCCAAATTGTCTCACCAGGCGTTTTCCTGAAGGCGAACCGGTCGGGGCCTTATTGCATCACGCGCTCCGTGTTTGTTCGAAACCACGTGGCCTGCGCCTCTGGCTGGCTGTGATAGAGTGAGGCCTATGGAAATGGAAAGTCTCTTCAGCGAAATCGATGCCCAGACTCGCAATGACAATGCGCCTCTGGCTGTTCGCATGCGCCCTGAATCCCTGGACGAGTTGGTGGGGCAGACCGAGGCGGTGGGACCAGGCAGCTGGCTTCGCTCCGCTATCGAGCACGACACCCTGTCCTCGGTGATCCTGTATGGTCCTGCCGGTACGGGTAAGACCTCCTTGGCCCACGTTATCGCCAAGGCAACCAAGGCAACTTTTGTGGAAGTGTCCGCTATCGGCGGTACCGTGTCGGATCTGCGTCGGGAGATCGACGCCGCCGACAAGCGCTTGCTGTACAACGGCGGACGCACCATCCTCTTCGTAGATGAGATTCATCGCTTCAATCGAAGCCAGCAGGACGCTCTGCTGCATGCGGTGGAAAATCGCACCCTCATCCTCGTTGGCGCTACCACGGAAAACCCCTATTTCGAGGTGAATACTGCGCTAATCAGCCGTTCTCGCGTGGTGCAGCTGCAATCTCTCACCGATGAGGACATCGCCACCTTGGTGAAGCGGGCCCTCGCGTCCCAGAAGGGTCTGAAGGGGGCCTACGAGCTCACCGATGATGCCCTTGACGCTCTGGTTCTGGCGGCAGCAGGCGACGGCCGTGCGGCCCTCACCACCCTCGAGCTGGCGGCGGAGCTCGCAGCGGATTCTTCCACAGCTTCTTCTGCCTCTTCTGCAGTCCCTGCCGTCATCACCGCTGAGCTGGTGGGCGCCGCTAACCCTCATCGGGGCCTTGCCTACGACAAGGACAAGGACATGCACTATGACATCATCAGTGCATTCATCAAGAGCATGCGTGGCTCCGACCCCGATGCCACCTTGTACTGGCTCGCCCGCATGATCGATGGGGGAGAGGACCCCAAGTTCATCGCTCGGCGCATCATGATCGCCGCCTCTGAGGACATCGGCAATGCGGACCCTCAGGCGCTGCTCATTGCCGAGGCCGCCTTTAAGTCTGCCGAGGTCATTGGCTATCCGGAGTGCCGCATCAACTTGGCGCAGGCCGCCCTGTACAACGCGTTGGCTCCTAAGTCGAATGCGGCTGAGGCGGGCATCGATGCCGCTTTGGCCGAGGTGCGCAATGGCCCCCGTCGCGACGTTCCCTCGTATCTGCGGGATCGCCATCGTCCCGGCTCCGAGGACTACGGGGAGTACAAGTACCCTCACGATTACCCTTCCGGCTGGGTCGATCAGCAATACCTGCCCGACGGCCTCGAGAAAGGCTGCTTCTTCCAGCCCTCAGAGCGAGGTTGGGAATCCTATCGTGTAGATGCTACGCAGCGGGACAGAAAGGGTCGGTAGACGTTTAGAGGCCGTGGTATAGTCGAACGAACGTAAAAGGAGGTTTCTCATGGATGCAAACTTCATCGATATGATCATCCCCGTCGCCTTTGGCCTGGTGGGATTGGCGCTGGTCTGGCTCTTGGTAGAGCTTGCCCTGACCATGCGCAAGGCCCGTGCAGCGGTAGAAGACTTGGCTAAGGAAGCTGAGCCCATCATCAAGGACGCCGCGGAACTCACGGAGAGCCTGAAGCCTACGGTGGCAAAGCTCGATCCCCTGATGGACAGGGTGAACCTCACCATCGACGCCGCTAATCTCGAGATCATGCGTGTCGACACCATCCTCGAGGATGTGGGTGACATCACCAACACCATTTCTAACGCAAGCAAGACCGTTGACACCATCGCATCTGCCCCTGTAGCTGCAGTAAGCTCCGTCTCCGACAAGGTGCGTGAGGTTATCAACGGCAAGAAGGCAGGTAGGACCTCCGCTGACCTGGCAAAAGCCAAGCGCGCTGCTGCCGCCGACGAGGGTCAGGATGCGGAGGTAGAGGCCTAGCAGGCCGTTTCCCATGAGCTCAACTGAATCCGTTAAGAATCTCGACGCTTGGAAGAAGCGAGGCTTTGTCGTCTGGACGCTCATCGGCGTGTGCGCCTTGGTGTACGTCTTCGGCATCCTCGCTTCTGTTCTTTCCGTTCCCGTAGGCATCCTCATCTGGACGGTCATCATCGTCTTCTGCCTGCGCCCCATCGTTAATTGGCTCGAACGGCACGGCATTGGCCGTGGTTGGGGAACCACGGTGGCCTTCGTCACCATGGCGGCCGTCCTCATCGGCCTGGTGGTGCTCATGGTGTCGCCAATGTTCGGCATCAACACCCAGTTCACCAACTTGGCTGAGAACCTGCCCCAGTACTACAACGCTCTCATGGCATGGCTGAACGACATGTACGCTCAGTACTCCCACTACCTGCAGAGCGATACCGTGAAGTCATGGATAGATTCCGCCGCTGCCTCTCTCTCCGGGCTTCTGGCCGACATGAGCCAGCTCACCGCCACCGGTCTGGTGTCTCTGGGCTCAGCGGTGGCAAGCTCGGTGATGGTGCTGGGCTTCGCCCTGGTCATCTCCTTCTGGATTCTCATGGATCTGCCCCATATGGGTGCCGAGATGATGCGCCTCATCCCCGATCGCCTGCATGAAGATGCTTCCATGATATCCACCACCCTCACCACGGTGATTGGCGGCTACATCCGAGGAACCCTCATTCAGTGCTTCCTCATCGGCCTGGCCTCGGGCATCTGCTACGCCATCATCGGCCTGCCCTCCGCTATGGCACTGGCCATCATCACCGGCGTTCTGAACATCATCCCCGTGGTTGGTCCCTGGCTGGGCGGTGGCCTGGCTGCTCTCGCCGCGCTCATGGTGTCCCCGCTGTCCGCGCTGCTTACCTTCTTGGCGGCCATCGTGGTGCAGCAGGTGGTGTACACCTTCATCTCCCCGAAGGTCATGGGCGAGTCGGTGGACATTCACCCTGCTCTCATGATCCTGGCCCTCATGTGCGGCTCCGCCATTGGCAACATCACCGGCGGTCTGGGCGGCTCTATCTTCGGCATGCTGGCTTCCATTCCTCTGGTGGCGGCTGCCAAGGCCCTCTTCGTGTACTACTTCGAGAAGAAGACCATGCGGCGTCTGGTGCATCCCGACGGCGTCTTCTTCCGCGGCGATGTAGATGTGGAATCTGAGTCCTTCGTACCCAGTGCCGATGCGACGGCTACTCGTCCTATGCCCGAGAGCTTCAGGGACGTGGTGAACGATCGCCACTGGCGAGCGGAAACGGGCAAGTTCTTCCCTGTAGACGGAAGGGGCCCCAAGACTAAGGTGCAAAAGGACGCCGAATCCCACAACGACGAAGAATAGTTCCATTTTTTCTCGTACAATGAGGCGTCACAGAAAAACGACTTTCAAGCAAACGGAGTAACCAGTAGTATGAAGTACATGACGAGCGCGGAGATCCGCGAGAAGTACCTGCAGTACTTCGAGGACAAGGGTTGCAAGCGCATGCCCTCCTCCTCCCTGATACCTGACGACCCATCCCTGCTGCTCACCAGCGCAGGCATGGTGCAGTTCAAGCCCTACTTCCTTCATCAGAAGGAGTTCGACGACGCCTATATCGGCGCCACCACCGCGCAGAAGTGCGTGCGCACCAACGACATCGACATCATCGGCACCACCGGCCGTCACCAGAGCTTCTTCGAGATGCTGGGCAACTTCAGCTTCGGCAAGTACTTCAAGAAGGAGATGTGCGAGTGGGCCTACGACTTCTCTACCAACCCTGATTACCTGGGTCTGCCTCCTGAGAAGCTGTACTTCACCGTATTCGAGGACGACGACGAGACCATCGAGATCTGGAAGAGCCTCGGTGTTCCCGATGACCACATCTCTCGTCTGGGCGAGGACGACAACTTCTGGCGCGCTGGTCCTACCGGCCCCTGCGGCCCCTGCTCCGAGATTTACTTCGACCAGGGTCCTGAGGTAGGTTGCGGCAGCCCCGACTGCGCACCTGGCTGCGATTGCGATCGCTTCCTGGAGTACTGGAACTGCGTGTTCACCCAGTACGATGGCCAGGAGGACGGCACCCTTGCTCCGCTGATCACCAAGAATATCGATACCGGCATGGGCCTCGAGCGTATCGCTGGCATCATGCAGGGCGTTACCTCTAACTATGAGACCGACATTCTGCGCAGCCTCATCACCATCGGCGAGGAGCTCTCCGGCAAGACCTATGGCGAGGATCCCCAGGTAGATATGGCCCTGCGCATCATGGCTGACCACAGCCGCTCCGTGACCTTCATGATCGCTGACGGCATCATTCCTTCTAACGAGGGCCGTGGCTACGTGCTCCGTCGTCTGCTGCGTCGCGCCGTTATGAAGGGCAACCTCATCGGCGTCGAGGGCGCCTTCCTGAACACCTACATCGACGAGATCGTTCGCCTCATGGGCGAGTACTACCCTGAGATCGTCGAGAAGCGCGAGACCATCCGTCAGTTCGTCCTCTCCGAGGAGGAGCGCTTCGGTGCCACGCTGCGCCAGGGTCAGTCCTATCTGGATGCCGCCCTTGCCGAGCTCACCGGCACCGTGCTTCCCGGCAAGACCGCCTTCGTGCTGCATGATACCTACGGCTTCCCTGTAGAGGTCACCCAGGAGATGTGTGCCGAGCGCGGCATCGAGGTAGACATGGATGAGTTCAGCGCCTGCATGACCGAGCAGCGCAACCGCGCCCGTGCCGCTAACATCGATGACGCTGAGGCTGCTTGGAGCACCTTTGGCGGCGTTCACGCTGACCTGCTGAAGGAACTGGGCCCCACCACCTTCGTGGGCTACGACAACCTGGCTGCCGAGGCTAAGATCGTGGCGCTGATCGCTGACGGTGCCTCCGTGGTCTCCGTTCCCGCCAATGGCTCCGATGTGGAAGTCGTCCTCGATGTGACTCCTTTCTACGCTGAGATGGGCGGCGAGGTCGGCGACACCGGCACCATCGCCACTGCTACCGGCGTACTGCAGGTAACTGACACCAAGGCCCCTCAGAAGGGTCTGACGGTGCATAAGGTGAAGGCTGACATTGCCCTTACCGTAGGCGACGAGGTGACTGCCCAGGTAGATGCCGAGCTCAGGCTGAACATCACCCGCAACCACACCGCCACCCACGTGCTGCATGCCGCTCTGCGCCAGGTCCTGGGCTCCCACGTGAACCAGGCCGGCAGCTACGTTGGCCCTGACCGCCTCCGCTTCGACTTCACCCATTTCGAGGCTATGACCCCCGAGCAGATCGCCGAGGTCGAGAACGTGGCCAACAGCTTCATCATGTCCTGCACCGATACCAACATCTACGAGACCAGCCTCGATGCTGCCCGTAAGTCCGGCGTCACCGCCCTCTTCGGCGAGAAGTACGGCGAGACCGTTCGCGTGGTAGAGGCAGGCCTGTTCAGCCGCGAGCTCTGCGGTGGCTGCCATGTTTCCAACACCAGCCAGATCGGCTTCGTGAAGATCGTGGCCGAGACCTCCGTTGGCGCTAACACCCGCCGTATCGAAGCGGTGACCGGTCCTGCTGCCCTCGAGTACGTTGGCAAGATGGAAGCCCAGCTGAAGGAGACCGCTTCTCTGCTGAAGGCTTCTCCTTTCGACGTTGCCGAGCGCACCGCCGCTAACCAGAAGGCTATGAAGGAGCTGCAGATCGAGGTCCGCAAGGCCAAGGAGGCCGTTTCCGACGACGGCGTCAGCTCCCTGCTCGACGCTCAGTTCACGGCTGCAGCTGGCTATCCTGTGGTTGTCGCCTCCTTCCCTGGTGAGGTAGACGCTTCTCAGATGCGCAATCTGTGGGACGTTCTGCGCTCTCGCATGAGCGCTCCCGGCGCCTGCGTCCTGGCCGGCGTGAACGAGGGCGGCAAGCCCGTTCTCATGGCTGCCGGTACCGACGAGGCAGTGGCAGCCGGCTTCAATGCTGGCGCTGTCATCAAGGCCATCGCTCCTGCGGTAAAGGGCGGTGGCGGCGGCAAGCCTTCTATGGCTCAGGCCGGCGGTAAGGATGCTTCCGGCATCGATGCCGCACTCGACCAGGCTCGTTCCATCTTGGCTTAGCGAGTCGTCGGACTACAACGAAACGAGCAAACGCGTGCGCATGCGTGCGCGCTTGTGCAAGCGAATGCGTGCGCACGCAGATACATGTGCACACAAATACGTAAAGAAGGGGGCGTTGTGCGAGTTCTTGCCTTAGACATCGGACAGGTTCGTTGCGGCATTGCCATCAGTGATCCTGCGGGCAACATCGCCACGCCCCTCTGCGTTCTCCCCATGAACGAGGTAGAAGGACACGCGGCGCCCTTCAAGCGCATTCTTCAGGATTGGGAGCCCGAGCTCATCGTCTCGGGCATGCCCTACACCATGTCCCATCAGCAGGGCCCTCAGGCTCAGCGGGTGCGCGCCATCGCTGAGAAGGTTGCCGCCAACTGTGGCCTTCCCCTGGAATTCTGCGACGAGCGCTTTTCTTCGAAGGACGCCAAGCGCATTCTGAGAGAGCAGGGAATGAGGGAGTCCGAGATGCGAGGCAAGGTCGATATGATCGCAGCGAGCCTCATGCTGCAATCTTGGCTCGATTCCCATAAACAGTAACGGATGGCAAGGAGCTCCCATGGCCCGACACGGCATGACCTACTCTTCGAAGCCCTCGCGGGCTGCCCGCAATGCCCATCGTATGGGGGAGAAGCAGTTCAAGACCTATGACACCTCCTACATTCGGCCTAAGAAGAGCAAAGCTCCCATCATCGTTCCTCTTGTGGTGATTCTTGTCCTGGCGTTGGGCATCGGCTTCTTCGTCATGCACTCCTGCTCGAGCACCGAGGTTGCCGAGGGCCAGGAGATTACCGTCACCGTTTCCGAGGGCGCTACCACCAAGGACATCGCTGCCACCTTGCAGGACAACAAGGTTATTGGCAACAGTGGCGACTTCGTGAACCGCGTGAACGCCCTGGGTGTGGCGAACTCCCTGAAGCCCGGCACCTACATGTTCATCGGCGGTGCCCCTCTCGATGACATCATTTCCCAGCTCGAGGCTGGTCCTACGGAGACCCCGGTGGTGATTCCCGAGGGTAAGACCCTTTCCGGCATCGCCTCTATCGTGGAATCTTCCACTTCGGGGGCTATCACCGCTGATGAGTTCCTGACTCTGGCCAAGGACGCCTCTGCCTATGAAGCCGACTACCCTTTCCTGGCAGACGCCTACGATAATTCTCTGGAAGGATTCCTCTTCCCTAAGACCTACGGCGTCACCTCTGAGACCACTGCGGATTCCCTGATTCGCATGATGCTCGATCAGTACCAGGCCGAGGTCACCGCCCTCGA